>CAYLHK010000070.1:0-18035 GCA_964383295.1 uncultured Rhodovulum sp. | reverse complement strand
CGCTGCGACCGATCAGGGCTTCGAGCTCGCGGATGCGTCCCTCGATGAAGCTCTGACGCTCGCGGGCGGAATGATATTCGGCATTCTCGCTCAGATCGCCGTGCTCGCGCGCCTCTGCGATCGCCCGGATCACGGCAGGTCGCTCGACGCTCTTCAGCGTCTTCAGTTCGGCGTCGAGCCGCGCGAAACCCTGCGCGGTCAGGGGAACCTTCTCCATGCACTTCCTCCGTCCGCTCGTCCCGCGGGGGCTAGACAAAAACGATCAGGCCGATGGAGGTTTCCATCGGCTGACCTGCGGGTTCACCCCCGCCTTCAGATCAGCATATGTGCCGCGCCGGCCTCCCGCAAGGCGGGTATCGGTGCCGGCGATTTCGGCTCCGCTACGGTCAGCGCGCCGACTTCTGCCCTCCGGCGGCGGTGATCACGACGATGATGATGACGCCTGTGGCGAGATAGCGCAGGCCCGCCGAGAGCTGATAGGTGTTCAGCATCGACTGCAGCAGGAAGAGGAACAGCGCCGCGCCCCAGAGCCCGGCGACGTTGCCGTTGCCGCCCGCAACCGAGGTGCCGCCGATCACCACGACGGCGATCGAGGCCAGCAGGTACTGCTCGCCCATAGACAGCGACGAGCCCCCCGAGAAGCCCGAGAACAGGAAGCCGCAGAGCGCCGCCAGCATCGCGCAGGTCACATAGGTCGTGAACCGCACCCGCTCGACCGGGATGCCCGCGAGCGCCGCTGCACGCGGGCTCTGGCCGATGGCGGTGACCGAACGCCCGAACACTGTTCTATGCAGGACGACGGCGGCCAATCCGGCGAGCAGCACCACTGCGATCGCCAGGACAGGGACGCCCGCGACCTGCGCGGTCGTGAAGTCTGCCAGCATCTGCGGCGGCTTGATGCGCAGTCCGCGGCCGTAGGCGATGGCTGTGGACTGGACGACGAAGGCCGAGGACAGCGTCGCGATGATCGGCGGAATGCGCAGGAGCAGGATCAGCGCATAGTTGAACATCCCGACCGCCAGCCCGCAGCCGAGCGCCGCAAGCAGGCCGACGAGCAGCATGGAATCCTGGCTGTCCATCACCTTCATCGCAACCGATCCCGCCAGCGTCATCGTGGCTGGGATCGACAGGTCGACATTGCCGGGGCCGAGGGTGATCACGAACATCTGTCCGATGCCGACGATCACGAAGAAGGTGGCGAAGGTCAGCGCTGCCGAGATCAGCCCGGCGCCCCCGTGCCCTTGGGTGAAGGTCATCGTCGCCACCCAGACGATCAGCGCCGCGGCATAGGACCAGATCCAGGGCTTCTCGGTCAGGCGTGTCATCACTTGCGGTCCACCCGGTCGATGACGGCGCGCAGCGCCAGCACGATGATGAGGATCCCTCCCTGGGCGCCGATCTGCCACTCGGGCGAGATGCGCAGGAATGTCAGGAACGAGGCGGTCAGCGTCAGGGTGATCGCTCCCAGTACCGCCCCCACGGGCGAGACGCGTCCGCCGACGAAGCTGCCTCCGCCGAGGATAACCCCGGCGATCGACAGGAGCGTATAGCGCTCGGCAATGTTCGCCTGTCCCGAGGTGGTCAGCCCGATAAGCGCCAAGCCGGCCAGCAGGCCGAAGATCCCGGCAAGGCCGAACATCACCATCCGCGCCCGCAGGAGCGACCATCCCGCCCGCTCGATCGCCCGGGGATTGCCTCCCGCGCCGCGCAGGATCGCGCCATAGGAGGTGCGCATCAGCCCGAACCACGCCAGCGACGCGATCAGCGCCGTGGCGATGATCGGGAAGGGGACGAGCGCGGGCTTCATCTTCATAAGCCCCGACAGCCAGGCCGGCGCCGACCCACCCGGAGAGGGCAGGACCAGCACCGCAAGGCCCAGCCAGACGAAGGACATGCCGAGCGTGACTACGATCGAGGGCAGGCTGCGCAGATGGATCAGCGCGCCGACGGCCGCATAGGTCGCGACCCCGGCCGCGAACAGCAGGATGGCGATGGCGGGGTCGTCCGCCAGGTACTTTGCCGCCACGCAGGCGACGAAGCCGACATAGGCGCCTATGCCGAGGTCGAGGTCATTGACGGTCATCACGCACATCTGCGCCAGCGTGGCGAAGGCGATCGGCACCGCCATGTTCAGCATCAGGTCGAGGCCGCGGTAGCTCATCGTGCGCGGCTGCAACCAGAAGATCAGCCCCAGCAGCACGATGAGCGTGAAGGCCGGCAACAGGTTGCGCAGTGTCCGTGCCATAGCCGCCGAGGTCGAGGGGCGCGTGGCGGCGGTCATGCGTGCTCCGCGAAGGATGAGCGCAACACGGCCTCTTCCGACATTTCGTCATGGGCCAGCGAGGCGACGATGCGGCCGTTGTGGAAGACATAGACGTGGTCGCAGTTCGCCAGTTCGTCCATCTCGGTCGTGTACCAGATGAAGGTGCGGCCCGCCTCGGCCTCGGCGCGGATCATGTCGTAGACGTCCTGTTTGGTGCCGATGTCGACACCGCGCATCGGGTTGTCCATCAGCACGATGCCGGCCTTCGAGCCGAGGGCGCGGGAGAACAGCACCTTCTGCTGGTTGCCGCCCGACAGCGACAGGATGTTGTGGCTGACGTCAGGGGTTCGGATGCCGATGCGGTGGCGCCAATCCTGAGCCATCTCCTGCTCGCGCCGCGGGTCGATCAGGATGCCGCGCCGCATGTCCTCGAGCGAACCAATGGAAATGTTTCGCGAAATCGGCCACAGCGGGAATATCCCGTCGTTCTGCCGATCACCGGCCACCAGCGCAACCGGATCGCGTACTTCCGCCTCGGCGGTGCTGCGGCCGGCGGAATGGAAGATGCGATGCAGCATGTCAGTCTGGCCATGCCCCTCAAGCCCCGCGAGGCCGACGATCTCTCCGCGCCAGGCGGTGAGTTCGGTCCCACCGCCGGTGTCCCCAGGGGCCCGGGCGCGCAGACGCGGCGCGTCTGCGTCTCGGCACGAGCGACGCTCGGCGCCACCCCCGACATCGCGCGCGACGCTGCCCATGGCGGCGACGAGCGTGTCGCGGGTGAAGTCTGCCGCTCGCCGCTCCGCCACCACCTGGCCGTCGCGCATCACGACGACGCGATCGGCGGTCGAAAGGATTTCCCCGAGCAAGTGTGAGATCAGGATTACCGCCCCGCCTTCCGAGACGAACCGACGCACGAAGGCAAGCAGTTGCGAGGCGATGGTCTGGTCGAGAGAGGAGGTCGGCTCGTCGAGGATCACTAGCCGCACCGGCGTGTCGGTAACGGTGAAGGCGCGCGCGATCTCCAGCATCTGTCGCCGGGCGATCGAAAGATCTCCGACAACGTCGGCCGGTCCCACGCCATGCCCAGGAAAGATCTGGTCGAGCTTTTCGATGATCAGGCGGCCAGCCCTCGCGCGCCATCCGAGCCCACTCAGCGCGGGGTGATAGACCCGGGCGTTCTCCGCGACGGACAGGTTCGGGCAGAGCGAGAGTTCCTGAAAGACGCAGCGGATCCCGCCGGCATGCGCCGCCGCAACATCATAGGTCGCAGGTTCTCCACCGGCGAGCGCGATCGTGCCGTCATCAGGCCGTAGCGTGCCGGCCAGCACGTTCATCAGTGTCGATTTGCCGGCACCATTGTGGCCGACGAGCCCCACGCACTCGCCCCCGCGGACCGCAAGGTCCACGCCGCCGAGCGCATGGACGGCGCCGAAACGCTTTCCGACGCCGTCCATACTGACGATCAGGCCGTCAGCTTTGGACATGGCTTCCCGCGGACCGGGCATCATCCGGAGCGGCGTGCGCAATCACTTCGCAGCAGCGATGACCCCCTGCGCATCCTCGAGCGAGTACTCGACGTTCGCGACGCCGCCGACCTCGGTATTTGCGAGGCTGTCGTCGAGCGTGTCCTGGTCGATCCGCAGGAAGGGCACCACCAGATCCTGGGGCACGTCCTGCCCGTCGAGGATCTGCTGCGCCACCCAGAAGGCGAGCGTGGCGACGCCCGGCGCGATCGAGACCGACATGGTCTCGTAGCCGGAGGCGTCCTTCTGCTCCTTCCACCACAGGAGCTCGTCCTGGCGGTTGCCCATGATGATGAGCGGCATGTCGCGCCCGGCCGCGGCGAAGGCCTGGGCGGCCCCGTAGCCGTCGCCGCCCTGAGTCACCACCGCCACGATGTCGTCGGGCAGCGAGGGCAGGATGCCGGCCACGGCCGCCTGGGCGCGGGCCTGGTCCCAGTCGCCATGCACCGAGCCTACGATGTTGAACTGCGAATTCTCCGCAACGCCCTCGTGGATGCCGGCCGAGATCTCGTCGTCGACGAAGACGCCGGCCAGGCCGCGGATCTCGAGCAGGTTGCCGCCCTCCGGCAGGCGATCGGCCAGGTAGACGACCTCGTCCTTGCCCATCTGGTGGAAGTCGACCGCGATGCGCCAGGCGCAGGGTTCGGTCACGATGCCATCGAAGGAGACGACGATTACGCCTGCGTCGCAGGCCTCGCGCACCGCACCGTTCAGCGCGTCCGCCGATGCGGCATTCACGACGATCGCGTCATAGCCCTGCAGGACCAGGTTCTGGATCTGCGCGGCCTGTTCGGTGACCTGGTTCTCGGCGGTGGTGAAGGCATCCGCCGCTGCGACGGTCCCATCGGTGACGGCCGGACCGGTCACCGTGTCCCAGCTGCGCAGCATGGCCTGGCGCCAGGAGTTGCCGGCGTAATTGTTCGATAGCGCGATGCGCTTGTCTGCCGTGTCAGCCACCGCAGGAATGCCCACGGCCCCTGAGCCGACGGCGGCGGTGGCGAGCAGTGCGGCGAGGAAGCGATTCCTTCGCGTCATAGATTCATCCTCCCTGGTTGAAGCGGACTCCGCCGCCTATCTGCCGGAACCTACAGGCCGGGAAATTGTCTGACAATCCCTTCCCGAGGCCAGACCTGTCGTATACCGTTGGGCCGGCTGCGAAGCGCGCAGCGTAGCGGCCGGACACAGCGGCCGGGAATCGGCCGGTCGGAGGGCCATGCCAGCAATGTCGCCGACCGAAGCCGAAACTGCCCCGGAACGACGGCCCGCGATGGCGGCCCGGGTCGCCGCGTATCTCGAGGGTGCCATCCTCGATCGCACCTTTGAGCCAGGCTCGAAGCTGCCGACCGAGGAGATGCTCAGTCGCAGCTTCGGCGTCAGCCGCGCCGTGGTGCGCGAGGCGGTGGCGCGCCTGAAGGCCGACGGGCTTGCGCATTCGCGGCAGGGCAGCGGGCTCTATGTCGCCGAGCCATTCGAGCGGCGGTCGTTCAAGCTGGCGGAGGATCTCGGCAGCGACCGCTCGCGAATGTCCGATTTCTTCGAGTTGCGCCGGCCGATCGAGGTTGCCACCGCCCGCTTCGCTGCCGCCCGCCGCACGCCAGACGACATCACCCGCATGGAGGCCGCTCTCGACGAGATGGCAGCTGCCGGCGACTGGGCAGCAGAGGGGGTGAATGCCGACTTGCGCTTCCACCACGCCATCGCCGTGGCGACACACAATTCCTTCTACGTCGACTTCCTTGCCTTCCTCGGCAATGTGATCGGCGATTCGATGCGCCTTTCGCGCGCCGACGGGGGCAGGGACGATTTTGTCGAGGTAACGATGCACGAGCATCGGAACATTCTCGGCGCCATCAGAACCCGCGACCCCGAAGCCGCGGGCCTGTCCATGTTCTCCCACCTCTGTGCCGCGCGCGAGCGGATGATGGGCTCCGGTGGCTCGAAGCCTTCGAAGAAAGACTGAGGCTCGTCGTCTGCGCGCCGTCGATCCCGCGGGGCGCGACGGAAAGGGACGCGGGGTGGCGCCCGTTCGCCTCGTGGAGGCAAACGCCCTTGGCACTCGGGGGGGCGGACGGTATACCCCGCCGAAGTCCGAGCGGAGAACCCGGTGCACGAGAGCGATTCCTTCATCAGCGAGGTGAGCGAGGAGGTTCGGCGGGAGCGGCTTTACGGCTTCCTTCGGAAATGGGGCTGGCTGATTGCCGCCGTGATCCTCCTCATCATCGGCGGTGCTTCCGTCAACGAGTGGCGCAAGGCGCGCGCTGCATCGCAGGCGGCCCAGACGGGAGATGCCCTGCGTGCGGCGTATCTCGAGGCCGATCCTGCGGCGCGCGCCGCGCGTCTGACCGAGCTCGCCGGCGGGACGGCCGCGCCCGTCGCGCGTCTCGCGGCAGCCGGCAGCCTGCTTGAGGCCGGGGACCCCGACGGCGCCAGCGCGGCCCTGGCCGCAATCGCGAGTGACGCCGGCGTGGCGGGCCTCTACCGCGATCTCGCGACCTTGCAGCGGGTGATGCTGCTTGGCGATGCGCTTGATCAGTCGGAGCGCCTGGCGGCGCTGGAGGCGCTGACCGCCCCGGGTGCACCCTTCCGGCCGCTGGCGCTGGAACAGCGTGCCCTCGCCCATATCAACGCGGGGGATACTGCCAAGGCGCAGGCGGACCTGCAGGTGCTTCTGACGGATCCAGCCGCGCCCGAGGGGGTCCAGACGCGCGCGCAGCAGTTGCTGGTCGCCCTCGGAGGCGATCTTTCCCTGCCACTTGGATCGGGCGCGCCCGTGCCAGCCGATGGCTGACGCCTGCGCCACCGTGCGCCGGCCGCGCGAGTTGCGGCGTGTCGGGATCATCACGCTGGCCGCGGCCGCTGCCCTGCTCGCGGCTTGCGATCGGGGCGATCCGCCTTTGCCGGGCGAGCGCCTGGCCATCCGGGCTGATGCCGTCGAAGTGGCTCCGGTTCGCGCAGTCCCGATCGCGCTGCCGCCGGCGACCGTCAATGCCGATTGGACCCATCGCAACGGCACTGCAGGCGGACGCCCGGCCAATCCTGCGCTGGCGCCGGTCCCGCAGTTTCGCTGGAGTGCCGATATCGGCGCCGGCGAGGCTCGCCGGTCGCGAATCATCGCCGCTCCTGTGGTCAGCGGCGGCCTGATCTTTGCGATGGACGCGCATGGCCAGCTCTCTGCGGTTGCGCGTGATGGCGGACTTGTCTGGCGTCAGAGCCTCGTGCCCGCCGGCCAGGAGCCCGACAGCGGCCCGGGCGGGGGCATCGCCACGGCAGGCGACGTGCTCTTCGTGACCACGGGCTTTGGCGAGGCGCTTGCGCTCAATCGCGCCTCGGGCCAGATCCTGTGGCGCCAGTCCTTCGAGGCGCCGATCCGCGCCGCGCCGGTCGTAAACGACGGCGTGCTGGTCATGGTCCTGCGCAACGACATTGCCTACGGCCTCGATGCTACGAGCGGCCAGACGCTCTGGCGTGTCCAGGGTGCCGGCGGCACCGGTCTGCTGGGCGGCTCATCGCCCGCCGCCGCGGGTCAGATGGTGGTGATCCCCTTTGCCTCCGGCGAGGTCTTGGGCGTGCTCGGGCGCAATGGCGTCACCGTCTGGGGCACGGCGGTCAGCGGCGGGCGCCGCGAACTGGTGCGCAACCGCATCAACGACATTTCGGGTGCGCCGGTCATCGACGGATCTGCCGTCTTTGCGTCCAACCAGAGCGGGCGGACGGTGCGCATCGACCGGGACACCGGCGAGCGCGCATGGACGATGCCCGAGGGCTCCTACGGCCCCGCGTGGCCCGTTGGGGGTTCGATCTTCCTGATGTCGGACGAGGGTGCGCTGGTGCGCGCCAGCGCCACAACGGGCGAGGTGATCTGGACGACGCAGTTGCCGGAGTACAACTACCGTAACCGCATCTTCCGCGGGCCCGAGCGCACGACGGCGATCACCCACTGGGGGCCGGTTCTGGCGGGCGGGCGGCTCTGGGTAGCCAGCGGCGACGAGACGCTGCGTGCGTTCAGTCCCGTGGATGGCGGGCTTCTGGTCGAGATCCCGCTGCCCGGCGGGGCGGCCGCGCCGCCCGCGGTGGCGGGAGGCGTGCTCTACATCGTGACGCGCGACGGGCGGCTTCACGCTTTCCAATGAGGCGTTGAGCCGCTAAGCATCCGGCGCCGGGGCGGATCCCGGCTGGTTCCGGTACGCATGTCCTTCACGCTCGCCATCGTCGGTCGCCCGAATGTGGGCAAGTCGACCCTGTTCAACCGGCTTGTCGGCCGGCGCTTGGCCCTGGTCGATGACCAGCCCGGTGTAACCCGTGACCTGCGCGAGGGCGCGGGGCGGCTGGGGCCGCTGCGCTTCACCGTCATCGACACCGCGGGTCTCGAGACCGTGGTCGACGAAAGCCTGCAGGGCCGGATGCGGGCGCTGACCGAGCGCGCGGTGGATGCGGCGGATGTCTGCCTGTTCCTTATCGATGCGCGCGCCGGTGTGACGGCGCTCGACAGGGATCTGGCGGAACTGCTGCGCAAGCGGGCGCGGCGGGTGATCCTGGCGGCCAACAAGACCGAGGGCAGGGCGGCCGAGGCGGGGCTGACCGAGGCGTGGGAGCTCGGGCTCGGCGAGCCGCTGGCGCTGTCCGCGGAGCATGGCATCGGCCTGGAGGACCTCCTGCGCGCGCTCGAGCCGGTGGCGGAGGAATTCCCCGATGCGGCTGAAGCCGTTGATGTTGCAGAGGAGTTCGACGACAGCGTCGATGAGGACGGCGAGGGCGCGGCCCTGCCGCCCGGCAAGCCGATCCAGATCGCGGTCATGGGCCGGCCGAATGCGGGCAAGTCGACGCTGATCAATGCCGTCCTGGGCGAGGAGCGTCTGCTGACCGGGCCGGAGGCGGGCATCACCCGGGACGCGATCGCGGTGGATGCGACCTGGCAGGGGACGAAGTTCCGCATCTTCGATACCGCGGGGATGAGGAAACGGGCCAAGGTCCAGGAAAAGCTGGAGAAACTCTCGGTCTCTGACGGGATCAGGGCGATCAAGTTTGCCGAGGTCGTGGTGGTGCTGCTCGATGTGCAGATCCCCTTCGAGACCCAGGACCTGCGGCTGGCGGACCTGGCCGAGCGCGAGGGTCGCGCCGTGGTGGTCGCAGTCAACAAATGGGATCTCGAGGCGGAGAAGTCGAGCAAGATCAACGAGCTGCGCGAGACCTTCACGCGCCTGCTGCCGCAGCTCCGTGGCGCGCCGTTGGTGACCGTGTCGGCCGCTACGGGCCGCGGGCTCGATCGGCTGCACGATGCGATTGTCAAGGCGTATTCTGTTTGGAATACAAGGATTTCCACGTCCAGGCTCAACCGTTGGCTGGCGGTGCAGCTGGCGGATCACCCGCCGCCCGCGCCGGGCGGGCGACGGATCCGGCTGCGGTACATGACCCAGGTGAAGACCCGGCCGCCGACATTCGTGGTGTTCACGACCAAACCCGAGGCGGTGCCTGAGGACTACAAGCGCTTTCTCGTCAATGGCTTGCGGCGGGACTTCGACATGCCGGGCACCCCGATCCGGCTGCATCTGCGCGCGGGCGACAACCCCTATGCGGGGCGGCGCAAGCAGAACATCACCTCGCTCGACAAGCACAAGCCGCGGCGGGTGACGGAGTAGCGCGGCCAAGGGGTTAACGCGGATTCCGGCGGTATGGAACGCATATGGAATGCGTATGGAACCCGTATGTAGACCAGATCTGTCGGGATAGACTCGTTAACGGCGGAGGCGCCGGTTGGCGCCATGCTGAGCGCGCAGGTGCGCGCGTTGTCATTTGCCTGGCGCAGGTCTGTTGGCCCGCGCCGGCGGGGCCCTCGCCGGCCCCGCACCCCCGGCACTGCTCTGCAGGTTTCTGGCGAGAAGAGGAAGGCTCTACAGCGTCTCCTTCACCACGCTGCCGCCTTTCATGATCAGCCGCAGATTCGCGCCGGGATCACCGAGCCAGTCGAGGTCCGCCTCGGGGTCGCCATCGACAACCAGCAGATCTGCGAGCGCGCCGGGGGCGATCACGCCGAGCGGCCCCTGATAGGGCGCGCGCGGGCCGGACAGGGCCAGAAGCTCGCCCGCGCCGCCGGTCGCCGTGCGCAAGGCCTCGAGCGGCGACATGAAGCGGGTGAGCATGGCGAGCTGGCGGCCCTGGCTCTCGCCGCCCGAGGGGTTGAACAGGATGTCGGTGCCGAAGGCCATGTTGACGCCATGCGCCACGCCCATCTCGAAAGCGGTCGGCGTGCCGTCCCAGAGCTGCTGCAGGTTCGCCTGCGCCACCGGGTCGGCCATCGAATGCGCATCCGGGCCGGGCAGGAACGGCTGGATCGACCACCAGACCCCCTCGTCGGCCATCAGCCGCACCGCGGCCTCATCTGCGAGCTGGCCATGCTCGATCGAGCGCACCCCGGCGCGGACCGCGCGGGTGATGCCCTCGGCGGTGTAGACATGGGCGCAGACATAGGTCTGCCAGTCGGCAGCGGCGCGCACGGCCGCCTCCATCTCCTCCTCGAGGTACTGGAGCGAATCGAGCGGGTCATGGGGTGAGGAGACGCCGCCGCCGGCCATGATCTTGATCTGGCTCGCCCCCTTCATCAGCTGCTCGCGGGTTCGGCGCAGCACCTCGTCGACGCCGTCGGCGAGCGCCGTTGCGCCCACCCGGTCGCCATAGGGCGCGGGGTCGCCGGCCACCCGTGGCAGCTCATTTGCGAGGCGGAAGTCGCCGTGGCCGGAGGTTTGCGAGATCATCGCGCCCGAGGGGTAGATCCGCGGCCCGGCCACCACGTCGCGGTCGATCGCCAGTTTCAGCCCGAAGACCGGCCCGCCCACGTCGCGCACGCAGGTGAAGCCGCGCATCAGCGTGTCGTTCGCCTCGCGCGCCGAGGCCACATGCAGGAAGCCGACATCGGAGGTCAGCGCCAGCGCCAGCGGCACGCCCACCATCGTCGCGTGCCAGTGCGCGTCGATGAGGCCGGGGATCACCGCACGCCCGCCGCAGTCGATCACCTCGGCGTCCTCGGGTCCCTGGCCGGGAGCGGGCAGGGCGGCGATGCGCCCGTCCTCGACCAGGATGTCGGCACCCTCGCGCATCGCCAGCGTCTGGCCGTCGAAGAGGCGCAGGTTGGTGAGCAGGAGCGGGCGCCCGGGCGTCTGCGCGCGCAGATCGCGCGGCGCGAGGCCGAAGCCCGCGAACATGCCCAGCACCGCCGCGCTGCCGCCCAGCATCTGCCGGCGAGAGATGTCGGCCTCGACCCGGCGGAAGGCCGCCTGGGTATGGGGCGCGGCGCAGTGGCACGGGTTGGCGAGGCCGGGGCGATGGTGATGGGCGCGGGCGCCGCTCGAACAGGCGAGGCACATGGCAGGATCAACCTTCGGATGCGGGATGGGTCGGGGGCTCGGCCGACAGAAGCATGCGAGGGGGGGTGGCGACAAGCCCGCGCCGCCGCCGCTGGCAGCTCGCCGCCGGTGCTGGCGCTTGCTTGCGCCCGGGGAACGCGCGCCCTAGAACGCGGCCCAGCCATGGCAGGCGCGGAGGGCAGCCCTTGAACATCCTGATCCTCGGTGGCGGCGGGCGCGAGCATGCGCTGGCCTGGGCCTTCGCGCAGAACCCGCGTTCCGACCGGATCTGGTGCGCGCCGGGCAATGCGGGGATCAGCGAGGTGGCGAGCTGCGTGGCGCTCGACATCCTCGACGGCGCGCGGGTGCTGGCCTTCGTGCGCGAGAACGACGTCGATTTCGTCGTGGTGGGACCGGAGGCGCCGCTGGTTGAGGGCGTGGCCGACGTGCTGCGGGGCGCAGGCGTGCTGACCTTCGGTCCTGGGCGGGCGGCGGCGCGGCTGGAGGCCTCGAAGGCCTTCACCAAGGAGATCTGCGCGGCCTGCGGCGCGCCGACGGCGGCGAGCGCGACCTTCACCGATCCCGCGGCCGCGCGGGCCTATCTGGCCGAGCAGGGTGCCCCGATCGTGGTCAAGGCCGACGGCCTCGCCGCCGGCAAGGGCGTCACCGTCGCGACGACGCTCGCCGAGGCCGAGGAAGCGCTCGACGCGATCTTCGCCGACGGGCCGGGGGCGCGCGTGGTCATCGAGGAGATGATGGAGGGCGAGGAGGCGAGCCTCTTCGTGCTCGCCCATGGCGAGGAGATCCTGATCCTCGGAACGGCGCAGGATCACAAGCGCGCCTATGACGGCGACCGCGGGCCGAACACCGGCGGCATGGGGGCATACTCGCCCGCCCCGGTGATGACGCCCGAGGTGACGGAGCGCGCGATCGAGACCATCGTGCGCCCGACCCTGGCCGAGATGGCGCGGCGCGGCACGCCGTTCGAGGGCGTGCTCTATGCCGGGCTGATGATCGCGGGCGGCCTGCCGCGACTGGTCGAATACAACGTGCGTTTCGGCGATCCCGAGGCGCAGGTGATCGCCATGCGGCTGGGGGCGCAGCTCTTCGACGCGGTGCTCGCCTGTGCAGAGGGGCGGCTGGGAGCGACGCGGGTGAACTGGGCCGAGGACCATGCGCTGACCGTGGTGATGGCCGCGAGCGGCTATCCGGGTGCCTATGCCCGTGGCGAGCGGATCGGGCTGCCGGACCTGGACGATCCGCGGGTGCAGATCTTCCATGCCGGCACGCGCCTGGACGGGGGTGCGCTGGTCTCGAACGGCGGGCGGGTGCTGAACGTGACCGCACGGGGTCCCTCGCTCGCCGTGGCGCGCGATCTCGCCTATGCCGCCGTCGAGGCGGTGGACTGGCCCGGCGGGTTCTTCCGGCGCGACATCGGCTGGCGGGCCCTGCCGCCGGCATGAGGCGCGCCCCGCATGCTGCCATGCCGCTTGCGCGGGACGGCGGGCTGGGGCAGTCTGGGCAGCGTTCGAGTTGCCTTTCCAGTCGGAGGCCAATTGGCGATCCACGCCCCCAACCCCGCCTCGTCCCCGGATGCTGCATCCGACACCATCCTCGAATTTCCCGACAATCGGCTGCTGATCGATCTCTGCGGCGAGCTCGACCGCAACCTGGTTCAGGTCGAATCGCGGCTCGGCGTCGCGATCCATCGGCGCGGGAATCACCTGTCGCTGCACGGAGGCGCCGATGAGCGCGCCGCGGCCGAGCAGGTGCTCAAGGGGCTCTATGCCCGGCTCGAGCAGGGACGCGCGGTGACGCCCGGCGATATCGACGCGGCGATCCGCATGGCGCCGGGACAGTCACCGGCGGTGCCGGCGAATCCCGGCCAGCTCGAGATGTTCGCTGGCGAGCGGCTGGAGATTCGCACCCGCAAGAAGGTGGTCGAGCCGCGCACCCCCGCGCAGAAGGCCTATGTGAAGAACCTCTTCCGCCACGAGCTGGTCTTCGGCCTGGGCCCGGCGGGCACCGGCAAGACCTATCTGGCGGTGGCCGCGGCGGCAGCGATGCTGATCGAGGGCCAGGTCGACAAGATCCTGCTGAGCCGACCGGCGGTGGAGGCGGGCGAGCGGCTCGGCTTCCTGCCCGGCGACATGAAGGAGAAGGTCGATCCCTACATGCAGCCGCTCTACGACGCGCTGAACGACTTCTTCCCGGCGCGGCAGGTGCAGAAGATGATGGAGGACAAGCAGATCGAGATCGCGCCGCTCGCCTTCATGCGCGGGCGCACGATCTCGAATGCCTTTGTGGTGCTCGACGAGGCGCAGAACGCGACCACGATGCAGATGAAGATGTTCCTCACCCGGCTCGGCGAGGGCTCGCGCATGGCGGTGACCGGCGATGTCACCCAGATCGACCTGCCGCGGGGCGTGACCTCCGGCCTCGTCGAGGCCGAGCGGGTGCTGCGCGCGGTCGAGGGCGTGGGCTTCACCCGCTTCACCGCCGAGGACGTGGTGCGCCATCCGCTGGTCGCACGCATCATCCGGGCCTACGAGAGTGCCCGTCCGGCCGATGGGTGACGCGGGGGCGGCGTCCCTGGTCGATCTGGTCATCGAGGACGACCGCTGGGATGGGCTGGAGATCGAGGCGCTTGCGGCGCGGGCCGCTGCGGCGGTGCTGGCGGCCGTGGGACGGGATCCGCTTCGTCACGAGCTGGCGCTGCTCGCCTGTGACGATGCGCGTATCGCCGAGCTGAACGGGGATTTTCGCGACAAGCCCACGGCCACGAACGTACTGTCCTGGCCCGCCTTCGAGGGCGTGCCGCCGTTGCCCGGGGAGGGGGGGGCGGAGGATCCGCTCTTTCTCGGCGACATCGCCATCGCCTGGGAGACCTGTCTTCGCGAGGCCGAGGCGGGCGGGCTGGCGATGGCGGATCACGTGACGCATCTGATCATCCACGGCGTGCTCCATCTGCTCGGCCATGACCATATCGACGAGGCCGAAGCCGAGGAGATGGAGGCAATCGAGACGAAAACACTTGCAAGCCTGGGGATAGCCGACCCATATTCGGCGTAGGGGCGCCCCTTGGGCGCGATATCCGGTTCAGGAGACATGGGCGACGATCCCAACGGGCACTCTTCGGCAGGACTGAAGTCCGCCGATGACGGGGACCCGGACAGTACCGGCAAGTCTACCTCCTTCTTTGCGCGCCTGTTCCGGCGCGAGTCGGCCGACGAGGCGCCGGCGCATGACGCAGCCGAAGGCCATGCGATGGCCGAAAGCGCGCGGGAGATGCTTGTCAACCTTCGCAACATGCGCCGCCTGCGGGTGGACGATGTCAGCCTTCCGCGCACGGAGATCGTGGCGGTTCCCGAGGACGTGAGTCTTCAGGAACTGGTCGAGACCTTCCAGTCCAGCACCTTCTCGAGACTTCCGGTCTATCGCGAGACGCTCGATCACCCGATCGGCCTCGTGCATCTGAAGGATTTCGTGCTGAACTATGGCTTCAGCGCCAACGGCAAGGCCTTCGACATCACCGGGCTGCTGCGGCCGATGCTCTACGTGCCGCCGTCGATGCCGATCGGGGCGCTGCTGCAGAAGATGCGCGCGACCCGCGGCCACATGGCGCTGGTCATCGACGAATACGGCGGCGTCGACGGGCTCGTGACCATCGAGGACATCGTCGAGGAGATCGTCGGCGACATCTCCGACGAGCATGACGACGAGGAGAGCGTGCTCTGGACCGAGGAAGCGCCCGGCGTCTACCTCGTGCAGGCGCGCATGGAGCTCGACGATTTCGAGGACGAACTGGGCGTGAAGCTCGCCGATGCCGAGCATGACGAGGAAGTCGATACGCTCGGCGGCCTGGTGATCCGGCTTTCGGGGCGCGTTCCCGACCGCGGCGAGGCGATCGTGCTGCCCGATGGCCACGAGGTCGAGGTCCTCGACGCCGATGCCCGCCGCATCAACCGGCTGCGGGTACGCCTGAAATCCGACCTCGCCGCCAGCAGCCCGGCCGAGGCCGCGGAATAGTTCGGGCCGGCCGATGAGTGCGGCCGCCCGACGAATCGCGGCCATGACGTGGCGCGGGCGTGCGGGCCTGGCGTTCGGGGCGGGGGCAGTCATGGCGCTGGCCCAGTCGCCGGTCGACTGGCCCGCCGCGTATTTCGTGGCCCTGCCGCTTCTGCTCTGGCTGGTCGATGCGAGCGCCGGGCCGCGTGCGGCCTTTGCGGTCGGCTGGCTGGCCGGGGCCGGCTATTTCGCCGGGGCGCTGTTCTGGATCGTCGAGCCGTTCCTGATCGACCCGTCGCGGCACGCCTGGATGGCGCCCTTCGCGCTCGCGGGCATGGTGGCCGGGCTGGCGTTGTTCTGGGCGGTGCCCTTCGCGCTCGCCCGCCGCCTCTGGCCGGGCTCGCCCGCGCGCATCCTGCTGCTGGCAGGGCTGTGGACGCTGGCGGAGATGGCGCGCAGCCATGTTCTGACCGGCTTTCCCTGGGCGCTCATCGCCTATGGCTGGGTCGAGACGCCCGTGATGCAGGTCGCCGGGCTCACCGGGCCGCATCTCCTGGGTTTCCTGACCCTGGTTGCGGGCCTGGCGCTTGGTCTCGCCACGCCCGGTGCGATCGCCCTGTCGGCGCTGTTGCTGGCCGCGGGCTGGGCCTGGGGCATGGCCGCGCTCGCCCGGCCGCTGCCGGTGCGCGAGGCGCCGGTCGTGGTGCGGCTGGTGCAGCCGAACGCGGGGCAGCGCGAGAAGTGGGACCCCGCCTGGCAGGCCGAGTTCCACCGCCGCTTGCTCGAGGCGACCGCTGCGCCCGGCAGTCCGGACGTGGTGATCTGGCCCGAGACGGCAGTGCCCTTCGCGCTGGGCTTCGCCCCCGAGGAGCAGGCGAGGATCGCCGCTGCCGCCGGGCCGGACGCCCGCGTGGTGCTCGGCATCCACCGTGCCGAGCCCCGGCCCGCGGGTTCGGGCGGCGAGGAATGGGACTGGTTCAACAGCCTCGCTGTGCTGGATGCCGACGGGACGGCGGCGGCCGTCTACGACAAGCATCATCTCGTCCCCTTCGGCGAGTACGTCCCGCTTGCGCGCCGGCTCGCCGATCTCGGCCTGACGGGGATCGCGACCATGACGGGCATGGGCTTTCGGGCCGGCACGGGGCCGGAGATCGTCAGCGTGCCCGGCCTGCCGCCCTTCCTGCCGCTGATCTGCTACGAGGCGATCTTCCCGCACGGGCTGCGCGCGCCGCAGGGGCGGGCGAAGTGGCTGGTGCAGGTGACCAACGACGCCTGGTTCGGCCAGGTCTCGGGGCCCTACCAGCATCTGGCGCAGGCGCGGGTGCGCGCGATCGAGCAGGGACTGCCGCTGGCGCGCGCCGCAAACACCGGCATTACGGCCATGATCGACCCGCGCGGGCGCATCTTGGACAGCCTGCCCCTCGGTGAAACCGGGTTCATCGACGCTGCGCTGCCGGTGGCGCTCGCCTCCCCGCCCTATGCACGGATGGGCGATGTTCCCGCATTGATCGCATTAATGGCGATTTGTGGATTAACTGTATTCAACTTTAGGAATAGAATTTCCGGTAATCCGCATCAATAGTCACGGCGGGAGCTTGTTTCTCCCGTGTGGAGTGGGGCACGCGGGTTGCATCGCCGAGTGGGCGGCGATGTCGCGGTGGCGCGTGCGAAGTTGAGTTGGGTGGTAACGTGTCCATGTCTGCAAATGAAATCGACGCAATCGTCGGTCAGCGCCTGCGCGAGCGCCGCGAGGAACTCGGCCTGAGCCAGAGCCGCCTCGGCCGGCATCTGGGACTGACCTTTTCGCAGATCCAGAAGTACGAGAAGGGATCGAACCGGATCGGGGCCGGGCGGCTGTACATGGTCGCGCAGTATCTTGGCGTGAGCCCGACCTATTTCTTCGAGGCCGTCGACACGGCCGTTGCCAATCGCACAGGGCGACCGACCGCGCAGCCGAGCGAGGAGCTGCGCACCCTGTCCGAGGCCTTTTCCGCCATCAACGACCCCGATACGCGCCGGTCGGTGCTCGCCCTGGTGCGCTCGTTGACCAGCCAGAGCCAGTTGACCCGAATCCTGCGTTGACCGGCTTTCCCCGCCTGGCGTAGGGATGGCGCTCTCACTGGTGATCGAGGCGACAGATAGATGAGCAAGCGTAACGAGTATCTCTTCACGTCCGAGTCGGTTTCGGAAGGGCATCCGGACAAGGTCTGCGACCGGATCTCGGACGCAGTGCTCGACGCATTCCTCGCCGAGGATGCCGAAGCGCGAGTCGCCTGCGAGACCTTTGCGACCACCGACCGCGTGGTCGTCGGCGGTGAGGTGCGTGGTCCGGGCGAAGTGCTCAAGCGGGTCGAGGACATCGTGCGCGACTGCGTGCGCGACATCGGCTACGAGCAGAAGGGCTTCCACTGGGCCAACCTGCACGTGCACAACTACATCCACGGTCAGTCCGAGCACATCGCCCAGGGCGTCGACGCCGGCCACAACAAGGAAGAGGGCGCGGGCGACCAGGGCATCATGTTCGGCTATGCGACGGACGAGACCGATGTCTTCATGCCGGCGCCGATCCACTACGCCCATGCCATCCTTCGCCGGCTGGCCGAGGCGCGCAAGGCCGGCGGTGAGGGGCGGCTTGGCCCCGATGCCAAGAGCCAGGTGACGCTGCGCTACGAGAACAGCAAGCCGGTCGAGGTGGCCGCGCTGGTGCTCTCCACCCAGCACATTGACGAGACGATGACCTCCGACGACGTGCGCGCGATGGTCGAGCCCTATATCCGCGAGGTGCTGCCGAGCGAGTGGCTGACCGCCAACACGGTCTGGCACGTGAACCCAACCGGCAAGTTCTGCATCGGGGGACCGGACGGTGACGCCGGGCTGACGGGCCGCAAGATCATCGTCGATACC
>CAYLHK010000069.1:0-18328 GCA_964383295.1 uncultured Rhodovulum sp. | reverse complement strand
CGATCGAGATGCCGATCGTCACCAGCGTCTGGCGCAGGTCCTCGCCCTCCATGCGCCGGAAGACGACGAACTGCAGCACGATGCCCAGCAGGCCGATGGCGATGAAGACGACGACGAATGAGCCGAGCCACGAGCCCGTCGCCTCTGCAACCTCGAAGCCGATGTAGCCCCCGAGCAGGTAGAGAGAGCCATGGGCGAGGTTCACGTTCTTCATCAGCCCGAAGATCAGCGTGAAGCCCGAAGCCACGAGGAAATAAAGCGCGCCCAGCGTGATCCCGTTGAAGACCGCGTTCAGGAACACGCGCTTGCGCCCGAGAACCGCCTCCATGCCCTCGGACCAGGGCGCGATGATGATCCACAGGATGACGGCGGCGGCGATCGCTGCCACCACGGTCCAGACCGGGTTGCGCTGGGCAAAGCCGTTCATGCCGTTCTTCCCGGACCTCCCTGGCCACGGCCGCGACCATCGCGGCGCCGCCGGTCGTGGTGCCGGCCTTGCGACGAGGCTAGACCCATACGGGTTGATCGCACATACCCGACAGTCTCTTGCTGTCGCCGATCATCGGGGAAACGGTCGTTGCGCCGCCGCCGCACGTTCCGGCCCGCAGCCGCGGGCACAGGCAGGGTGCGCCATAATTTACCGTTTTAAATCAACCATTTGATCCGTGTAACAACGTGCTACACTTGCCATGGACCCTCAGACCGGACCCACACAATGCACCACGCGGCGGTAGTCGCTGGGCGGAATGCCGGCATTGGCGATGAAGAACCTGGTGAAGCTCGCCTGCGAGGAAAAGCCGAGATCGAAGCCGATGTTGCCGACGGCCTCTCGCGTCGTCGTCAGCCGGTCGATCGCCTGCTCGATGCGCAGCGTGTTGAGATAGATGTTGGGCGTCGTTCCCACCTGCTGGCGGAAGAGCTTGTAAAAATGCGGCCGCGACAGGCCGGCATCGCGGGCGATCATGTCGAGCGCGATGCGCTCGCTCATCCGGTGCTGCATCAGCTTGACCGAATTGCGCACCCGGTAGTCGCGCGCCGGCGGCGCACAGCGGGTGAAGCTCGCTCCGTCCGGCACCCACTGCCAGGACTGGTCGAAGCTCGCCTGTGTCAGCTCGAGGAGATAGCCGGCGACCAGCTCGTCCTCGGCGTCCTCCAGCATGCAGGTGGCGATGCGGGTGACCAGATGCCCGATCGTGGGCGTGACCTCGATCGGCGCGCGGCCGAAGCGCAGCGCCGCGCTCGCCTGCCGGCTGGCATCGAGAAACCAGGCCGGCTTGATGTAGAGCGTCAGGAACAGGGATGGCGACGCGGGATCGAGCGAATTGTAGTTGTGCGGTTGCCAGGGGCTGATCGCCGCTCCCGTCCGCGGCGAGAGCGCGCAGAGCTCGTCCTCGACCCGCAGCGAGGCGTCGGGCCCCTGGACATGGAAGATCAGATGCCCTTCGCGATGCGCATGCAGCGCCATGGAGCGGTCGAGATTGTAGAGCGACACGCGCCCGAACGCCCCGTGATGCACGGCCAGTGCGGTACTCATGGTCCTCCCCTCCGCACTTCTTTCGGTCGCGGATTTTGGAGCGCAGTCTAGCGGAGGACGTTCGCGTGTCCAGCCCGCAGCACCGGCGTGGTCAATGGCCCCGGGCCCGGCCGCCGTCAGTCGCCCGACTGCGCCTCGGCGCGGCTCTTGCCGGCGACCTGCTGGGCCAGCGTCGCGGCCATGAAGCCGTCGAGATCGCCGTCGAGCACGCCCTGGGTGTCCGAGGTCTCGTGCCCGGTGCGCAGGTCCTTCACCATCTGGTAGGGCTGCAGCACGTAGGAGCGGATCTGGTTGCCCCAGCCCGCATCGCCCTTGGCCTCGTGCGCGGCGTTGATCGCCTCGTTGCGCTTGCGCATCTCCATCTCGTAGAGCCGCGACTTCAGTGCCGCCATGGCATTGGCGCGGTTCTGGTGCTGCGACTTCTCCGACGAGGTCACCACGATGCCCGTGGGCAGATGGGTGATGCGCACCGCCGAGTCGGTGGTGTTCACGTGCTGGCCGCCAGCGCCGGAGGAGCGATAGGTGTCGATGCGGATGTCGGAGGGGTTCACCTCGATCTCGATGTTGTCATCGACCACCGGATAGACCCAGACCGAGCTGAAGGACGTGTGCCGCCGCGCCGCGCTGTCATAGGGCGAGATTCGCACCAGCCGGTGCACGCCCGATTCCGACTTCAGCCAGCCATAGGCATTGCCGCCCTTGATCTGGTAGGTGGCGGACTTGATGCCCGCCTCCTCCCCCTGGCTCTCGGAGATCAGCTCGACCTTGTAGCCCTTGGCCTCGGCCCAGCGCACATACATGCGCGCCAGCATCGACGCCCAGTCGCAGCTCTCGGTGCCCCCGGCGCCGGCATTGACCTCGAGGAAGGTGTCGTTGCCGTCGGCCTCGCCGTCCAGCAGCGCCTCGACCTCGCGCGCCGCGGCGCGCTCGCGCAAGGTCTTCAGCGCCCCCTCCGCCTCGGCCACCACGTCACCGTCGCCCTCGGCCTCGCCGAGCGCGATCAGCTCGCGATTGTCCTCGAGGTCACGGACGAGCGAGGTATAGGCGTCGATCGCGTCCACCAGCGCCTGGCGCTCGCGCATCAGCTTCTGGGCATGGGCGGGATCATTCCAGAGGTCGGGATCCTCCGACATGGCGTTGAGCTCCTCCAGCCTATGACCGGCGGTTTCCCAGCCGAGACGCTGCCGCAGCAGCGCCAGCGACTTCTCGATCTCGTCCACCACATGTTCGGTCTCGGCACGCATCGGGTCGTCCTCCGGAGGGCGTGTCGCTTCTAGTCGCGGTGGAACCGGCGGTAAAGGGCCGGGCCGCGGCAGGGCCGGCGCGCCGCTGCTGGCCAGAAACCTGGAGAGCAGTGCCCGGGGTGCGGGGGCTTTGAGCGCCCCGCCGGCCTGCGCGAACACGCGCAGGCCCACTCAAGAAACAAGGCGCGCACCGCGCGCGCAATATAGCGCCCAAGGGGCGCCCCCCTTCAGCGCAGGAAGTGCCACGCCACGCCGGGATGCTCGACGATGGCCATCGAGGCGGTGAACATCAGCGCCGCCGCGCCCATCACCGAGTGCCAGAACCGGCGCAGCGCCAGCGATCGTCGCAGCCCGGCACCGTTCAGCCGGTTGCGCCGCACCGCGAGCGCAAGACGCAGGGTCGAATAGGCTACGACAGTCAGCGGCAGCAGCAGCAGGAAGGCGGCCTTGGCCAGCTCGACGCCGATGCCGAATCCGGCAAATCCGAGCACTGCGAGCGCGAAGCCCGCCACCCCCGCCAGCGCGACCCCGGCACGGTCGAAGATCCCCCCGATCCGCTCGGAGGTGATCAGCGCCAGCATGTCGACCCGGTCGGCCACCTCCGCGTCGCGCGCCGCGCGGCGCACCATGTCATGCGGCACGCCCAGCGTCCGGTTGCAGGCATGGGTCCAGACGAGGATGCACAGCACCCAGTACCAGAGGCTGACGAGGCTGGCGGTGCCGTAGATCTGGAACACGTTGGCCGCCCGATCCGAGGGGCCGGCCGCGGCGGCCGGGCAGTCGTTCCTGCCGGATCGGGGCCGGGGGCGTCAAGGCGCGGGGGCGCTTATCGTGAACGGCGCGCCGGCCGCCGACGCCCTTGGCCCTTGAGACCGCCCGGCCCGCGTGCCAAACCGGGCGCACCCGCCGAGGAGGGACCGATGCCCCACGCGCAAGCCCCGTTTCCGCTCGCCCGCCCCCGCCGCCTGCGGCGCACACCCTGGATCCGCGACCTGGTCGCCGAGGTGCGGCTGGCGCCGGCGAACCTGATCTGGCCGATCTTCGTGCGGGACGGTGTCGACCTGGCCGAGCCGGTGGATTCGCTGCCGGGCGTCATGCGGCTTTCGATCGACCGTGCGGTGCAGGCGGCCGAGGAGGCGGTGGGGCTCGGCATCCCCTGCCTCGCGCTGTTCCCCTATACCGACGCGGCCGACAAGAACCCCGAGGCGACCGAGGCCTGGAACCCCGAGAACCTGGTGTGCCGCGCGACGCGGGCGATCAAGGCCGCGGTGCCCGAGGTCGGCGTGCTGCTCGACGTGGCGCTCGACCCCTACAACTCCGACGGACACGACGGCATCGTGCGGGGCGGCGAGATCGTCAACGACGAGACGCTGATGGCGCTGGAGCGCATGGCGATCGTGCAGGCCGAGGCCGGCTGCGACATCCTCGGACCCTCCGACATGATGGACGGCCGGATCGGGGTGATCCGCCGGGCGCTGGAGGAGCAGGGCTTCCCGCACACGATGATCATGAGCTATGCGGCGAAATACGCCTCGAGCTTCTACGGGCCGTTCCGCGATGCGGTCGGATCCACCGGCGCGCTGACCGGCGACAAGAAGACCTACCAGATGGACCCCGCCAACAGCGACGAGGCGATCCGCGAGGTCGCGGCCGATCTGGCCGAGGGCGCGGACATGGTCATGGTCAAGCCGGGCATGCCCTATCTCGACATCTGCCGGCGGGTGAAGGCCGAGTTCGGCGTGCCGACCTATGCCTACCAGGTCTCGGGTGAATACGCGATGATCGAGGCCGCCGCCGAGCGCGGCTGGATCGACGGCGAGCGTGCGATGATGGAGAGCCTGATCGCCTTCCGCCGCGCGGGCTGCGACGGGATCCTGACCTATTTCGCGCCACGCGCCGCACGGCTGATGCTCGGCCGCTGAGAGAGGCGTCGGCGCTTCGCCTTCGCGCGCTTGGCGATCTCGGCAAGCCGCCCGGCCATAGCCCGGCGCATCCCTCCGAGATCGGTCCGGCCCGCGCGTTCATGCACCCAGGCCAGCAGGCTGTGCGGCCCGCCCCGCGCCGGCGCGGCGACCAGCGCCATCTGGAACATCATATGCGCGCGCCGGGCCTCCTTGCGCTTCAGCGCAAGGCGCCCGGCGAGCTCCCAGAGTTCGGGCACATGCGGGGCACTGAGCGCCGCGGCCTCCGCGGCATCAACCGCCTCCTGCGCCCGGCCGGCCGCATTCAGCGCGGCGCAGAGACCCGCGACGGGCCGGGGCAGATCCGGACGCAGCGCGCTCGCCCGGCGCAGGAAGCCGATCGCCGCCTCGCGATCCGCCGCCGCGTCCGCGGCGTCACGCGCGGCGGCGCCGTCCAGCCGCAGCCGCGCGGCAGCCATCAGGCAGGGCACGTTCTGCGGCGCAAGTGCCACGGCACGCTCGGCCAGCGCCCGCGCGGCGCCGGGATCCTGCGGCGCTGTGGCGATCGCCGCTTCGCGCAGGCGAACCGCCTCGGACGCCGCGGCGTGGGCGTCGCGCGTGCCGCGGTTCTCCTGGCGGATCATCGCGCGCAGGAGCCAGCGCCAGACCGCAAGCCGCCAGCCGCGCGTGCCGGCGGCGATGGGAACCGACAGCGGCCCCTGCAGCCGGAACTCCGCCCGCGCCGTCCAGTCCGGATCGAGATGCGGGTCGCCGGCGTGGGCGCGCGCGAAGGGGGGATGCGGCGCGCGGCGCGCGCCGCGCGCCCGGGCGTCACGAAGGCCGGCCCAGAGGCGCGTCGGATAGCGATGGAGCGTCAGCACGTCGCGCGCATAGGCGATCCGCGTGGTCCGGCGCAGCCACTGGTTGAAGGCACTGTCCTCCGACACCCGAAGGCCGGTGGGGAAATATCCTGTGCGCACCAGGGCCGCGCGTGCGTAGGACACGCCGAAATGCCGGACCGCGTCCTCGGGCGTTTCGCGCCTGCGGCTGTGGTGCAGGAGCGCGTTCGTCACCTTGGCGATCAGGTTGCGCGGCCGGTGCGGCAGCACCGGGCTCGAGACCGCCTCGGTGCCGGCGTCGTGGTGCGCGAGGCGCCCGGCGGTCCAGCCCGGCCGTGCGATGCAGTCGGCGGCGAGGAAGGCTATGACCGGCGCGGATGAGGCGTCGATGCCGATGTTGCGGATCGCGCCCACGTAGAGCGACGGCTCGACCTCGATCAGGCGGACATGCGGCAGGTGGCCCGCGAGCTGCCGGCTTGCGTCGCCGCCGCCGGAATTGACCACGACGATCTCCGGCGCCGGTTTCTGCCGGCGCAGCGAGGCGACCGCCTCGGCCAGTTCCGGTGGCGCGCGGTGGGCAAGGACCACGACCGCAATCGGGGCGGCACGGCGCACCCGCGGGCCCTCGTGAAGCGTCGCGGGCCCGGACGCCCAGCGCCGCCAGAGCGCCCCGGGTGCAGCGAAGCGCGCAACCCCGCGCGCGAGCGACATGGCCTGCTGGCGGGCGAGCAGGCTCTTCGGCACGAGCCGCATGCCCGCACGCGCCGCCGCGCGCGCCTCGTCGCGGCGGCCCAGCGCCGCCAGGGCGCGGCTCCGCATCAGATGCGGCGCTCCCGCGTTGGGCCCGGCGGCCAGGGCCGCCTCGGCCGAGGCGAGCGCTGCCTCCGGCTCCACCGCATCGAGGGCGGCCGCCGCGGCGAGGAGGTGCAGGTCGGCGTCGCCCGGCTTCGCCTGCGCCAGATCGCGCGCGACCCGCCAGGCGCCGCCCGGATCGGAGGCCCCGCGCAGCGCCGCCATCAGCCACAGGCGGCTTTCGGCGGGATCGGCGGCCGGGGTGCCAACCAGCGCATCCGGGGCGGACCAGAGGCCGCCGTCATCCCGATGGCCGGGCCGGTAGCCGCGCGCCGGGCTCACCTCCTCGAACTGCGCGCCGCGCTCGTCGACGAGATAATCATAGCCAATGGCCTGGTGCAGCCGCGCCGGATCAGCGGCGGCATAGAGGTCGCGGCGGCGCTGGCGCCGCTCGGGCGAGATCATGTTCAGGTGATAGAGGTTGATGCCGGTGTTGCGATGCGTGGCTGCGCCGTCGTCGGCGATCCAGCGGCCATGGAGCGCCGCGGGCGCAGCGCTCGACCCCGGCAGGCAGGGAAAAAGGCGCATGGCGCGCTTGCGGCCCCACAGGCCGTCGACCCGGTAGGTCGCGGGCGTGAACATCTCGCGCAGGTTGAAGTGCCAGCGCGTCTGCGGCGGTGCGGCGGTGAACTCGCCGATCCGCTCGGCGAGCGCGCTCTCGAAGCGCTCGTCCGGATCGACGGCGAGGATCCAGTCCGCGCCCATCTCGCGCGCGGCCGCCAGCAGCAGGTTGCGCCGCGCCGGCTCGTCGCTGAGCGGCCCCTCGGCCGCGCGGTCGTCATAGGCCGCCCAGCCATGGACCGCGCCGGAGATGTTCTCGATCAGGTCCGGGACGAGGTGGGCGTCGTAACGGTATGAGAACAAGGCGATCACACGGGCCTGACAAGCGCTCACCTCCCGGATCGTCCAGGTCTCAAGTCCTGCCATTCAGCCGTTGCCCACACTCGTTCAAACGCCCGGGACGTTTGCGGAGCCCGCCGGCCCCTGTCAACGGCGAACGGACGGAACCCTGTTTCTTGCGCGCCCGCCCGGTGGGTGCGGGCGGGCGCGGCCCGGGACATGGTGGGGGGGATCCGTCCCGGGCAGGGCCGCATGCGAGCAGCGGCGACCCTCATGCGTTCCGCCGGAGCTCAGGCGCTCCAGCGGTAGACCCAGACCTCCGACGCAACCTCGCCCGCGCTCTCGAGCACCATGCGGAACTCGATCTGGCGGTGCTCGCCAGGGTGGAAATGAAAGCCGACGCGGGCGATGTTGCCGCCCGGCAGCGGTGTGATGCCGACGCCGGTGACCTCGCCCGCCGAAGCGTCGATCTTCGGCTCGATCGTCTCGAAATTGATCATGCCGAGGTCGAAATCGACCACCAGCAGCCGTTCGGGCCGCTGCTCCTCGATCACCGCCTGGCCGCCGCGGGTTTCGAGGACCCGGGCGAGCGGCAGCGGCTCGCGCACGTCCTGGCCCCAGACCAGCCGATAGTCGAACCGGTGCTCCGAGCCGGCGGCCAGCGGCACGGCCGGGCGCCAGAAGGCGACGATGTTGTCGAGGATCTCCTCGGTCGAGGGGATCTCGAACAGCATGACGTTGCCCGGCCCCCAGTCGCCGATCGGCTCGACCCAGGCGCTGGGGCGCTGCTCGTAATGCGCCTCGGCATCGCGGTAGAAGGTGAAGTCCCGCGGGCGCTGCACCAGGCCGAAGCCGCGGGGGTTGTCATCGAGGAAGGCCGAAGTCTCCAGCACCCCGGGATTGCGCAGCGGCCGCCAGATCCGCTCGCCGAGGCCGTTGTGGATGCGCAGGCCCGAGCTGTCGTGCACCGCGTCGCGGAAGTCGTCGACATGGGTGCGCCGATCGGGGCCGAAATAGTACATCGATGTCAGCGGCGCGATGCCCACGGTGTCGATCTCGACGCGCGGGAACAGCACCGCGCTGACCGTCATCACCGTCTCGTCGCCGGGCGCGATGCGGAACTCGAAGGCGCCCGAGACCGAGGCGCTGTCCATCAGCGCCATCATGTGCAGCTCGCGCGCGTCCTCGGCCGGCTCGAAGACCCAGAATGCGGTGAACATCGGGAATTCCTCGGCCTCCGGGCCGCCGGTGCCGATGGCCAGCCCGCGGGCCGAAAGGCCGTAGAAGGTGTCGCGCGCAACCGCCCGGAAGTAGCTCGCCCCCTGGAAGACCGCGACCTCGTCCCAGACCCCGGGCCGGTTGATCGGGTGGCGGAAGCGGATGCCGCTGAAGCTCAGGTCGCGCGACACGTTTTCGGGCGCACGACCATCTGAATAGGGAAAGTACCTCGGGTGGAAATGGAAGAACTTCGTCGAGAACCCCAGCGGCTCTGCCCGCCCCCCGGAGACCACGTTCACCTCGATCCGGTCGGTGTAGTAGAAGCCCGGCGCCATCATGTCCATCTGGAAGCCGCCGGTGCCGTCGCCGCCGAACAGCCGCTCCTCGTCGCGGAAGCGGATCGCCCGGTACTGGTCGTAGTGGATGTCCGCGAACGGCCCGTCGAGCTCCAGCACCGGGCGCTCGAAGACATGCGTCGCCGCCTCGCGGGCGCGCTCGACCACGGCGTCGAAGCCGAATGGCTCGCCGCTCGGCGCCTCGGGCGCCGCCTGAGCGAAGGCCGCGCCTCGCATGAACGGCAGGCCGCTGCCGAGCAGCCCGGCCATGGCCGATGTCATCAGTGTCCGGCGGTTCATCCTGTCCCCGATCCCCACGCCTCAGGTCTGTTCTCCGGGGGACTTAGGGTTGGGAAGCAGGCGCCTCAAGGGTGGCCGCGGGAGCATCGGCGGCGCTCCGCCGCTCGGCGACGAAGGCAACCTCGCGCGGGCCGAGGGTTCGGATTCCGCCAGGGGCATCATCCCAGGCATGGCCCGGGCGGCCCGGCAGGCGGAAGGTGACGGGCGCGGGGCTGCGGCTGATCAAGACGGCGAGGCGCCGCGCCCCGCCGCCGAGCACCATGGCCATGGCGCCCGCATCCGCCGCCTCCCAGTCCGCCGCCACCATCGGCACCCCGCCCGGCGTCAGCCACGCGACGTCCGGCACCCCGTCCGCGCCCGCCTGCCCGCTCAGAAGCCGCGGATCCCCGAGCGCGGGATGCGACCGGCGAAGCTCCGAGTGCGCCGCGCACCAGTCCTCGAGTCCGATGTCACGCGTCGCCCAGTCGAGCCAAGTGGTCGCGTTATCCTGGGCATAGGCGTTGTTGTTGCCACCCTGCGTGCGCCCGAACTCGTCGCCCGCCGTCAGCATGATCATGCCCCGCGAGGCGAACAGCGTCGCCAGCAGCGCGCGCAGATCGCGATCCCGTGCGGCAAGGATGGCGGGATCCGCGCTCGGCCCCTCGGCGCCGTTGTTCCAGGAGAGGTTCTCGCCATGCCCGTCGCGGTTGGCCTCGCCGTTGGCCAGATTGTGCCGATGCCGGTAGGCGACGAGATCGGCGAGGGTGAGCCCGTCATGGGCGGCGACAAAGCTCACGCTCCGGGTCGTGGGCGGCGCGAACACGTCCCCGGAGCCCGCCAGCGCCGTGGCCAGCGCGCCCAGCATATGGGCATCGCCGCGCCAGAAGCGGCGCACCGTGTCGCGGTAGCGGTCGTTCCATTCCAGCCAGGGCGCGGGAAAGCGCCCCAGCTGATATCCGCCGGGGCCGATGTCCCAGGGCTCGGCGATCAGCACCCGGTCGGCCAGCAGCGGGTCGGCGGTGATCTCGGCCAGCAGCGGCGCATGCGGGTCGAACCCCGCAGCGCCCCGCCCCAGCACCGGGGCAAGGTCGAAGCGGAACCCGTCCACGCCCGCCTGGGCCACGAAATGCCGCAGGCTGTCGAGGATCAGCCGGCGGGTGGCCGGATGGTCGCAGGCCAGCGTGTTGCCGGTGCCGGTGTCGTTGACCAGCCGCCCGCCCGCCTCGTGACGGAAGTAGGCGCGGGCGTCGAGGCCGCGAAGCGACAGGACCGGCCCGTGCATGTCGCTCTCGCCGGTGTGGTTGAAGACGACGTCGAGGATCACCCCGATCCCGGCCGCGTGAAGGGAGGCGACAGTCGCGCGCAACTCGGCGATGCCGCCGGGGCAGAGCCGCGGGTCGGGGGCCATGAAGGCGACGGGGTTATAGCCCCAGGCGTTGGTCAGATGCAGCGGCGGCAGGTGACGCTCGTCGATCCAGGCGGTGATCGGCATCAGCTCGACCGCATCGACGCCGAGCCGGGTCAGATGCGCGATCACCGCGGGATGCGCCAGCGCCGCGATAGTGCCGCGCAGCCGCGGCGGCACGTCCGGGTGGAGGCGGGTGAAGCTGCGGACGTGCAGTTCGTAGATCAGCCCGCCGGGGCGCGAGCGCGGCGCCGCAGGCGCCACCGGCGGGACCTGCGCCGCGACGATCGCGCGCGGCACGTAGGGCGCCGTGTCACAGCCGGCGGCACGCGGCGCCGAGAGGCGCGGGTCGAAGACGAAGGGCCGGTCGAGGGCCCGCGCCTGCGGATCGACGAGCAGCTTCGCGGGATCGAACCAGAGGCCATGCACCGGATCCCAGGGTCCGTCGGCGCGCAGCCCGTAGTGCGCACCGGCCTTGAGGCCGGGGACGAAGGCCTCGTGGATATCGCCCTCGCCCGCCACCAGCGGGATGCGGTCGGTCTCCACTCCGGTCGCCGGGTCGAACAGGCAGGCCCAGATGCGCTCGGCCGCCGAGGACCAGACGGCGAAGCGGGTGCCGTCCGGGCCAGGCGTGGCGCCGAGGGGCGGGAGCGCGCTCACCGGGGGCGCCCCGCCGCCATCAGGGCGCGCGCGCCAGCGCCCGCCCCTCCCGATCCGCCGGCGCGCGCGGAACCGCCGCGGCTCAGGTGATCACGTCCGGCGCCGTGCGTCCGGTCTCGGCGCGGATGTCGGCCAGCATCTCGGCAGCGGCGATCAGCGGCGCCAGCGCCACCCGCGTCTCCTGGTCGAGACCCGCGGGGCCGGGCGCGAACCGCTCGAGATAGACGCGCAGCGTCGCGCCCGAGGTGCCGGTGCCCGAGAGCCGGAAGACCACGCGGCTGCCGCCCTCGAACAGCACGCGGATCCCCTGCCCGCGCGAGACCGAGCCATCGACCGGGTCGTGATAGGCGAAATCGTCGGCCAGCGCGATCCGCAGGCCCTCGACCTCGGTCCCGGGCAGTTCGGGCAGCCGCGCCCGCAGGCTCCGCATCAGCGCGTTCGCCGCCTCGGTCTCGATCCCCTCGTAGTCGTGGCGCGCATAATAGTTGCGCCCGAATTCGCGCCAGTGCGCCTCGGCGATCTCGCGGGCGCTCTGGCCGCGCGCGGCGAGGATGTTGAGCCAGAGCAGCACCGCCCAGAGCCCGTCCTTCTCGCGCACATGGTCGGAGCCGGTGCCCGCGCTCTCCTCGCCGCAGATGGTCGCCATGCCGGCATCGAGCAGGTTGCCGAAGAACTTCCAGCCGGTCGGCGTCTCAAAGATCCCGACCCCGAGCTTGTGCGCCACGCGGTCCGCCGCCCCGCTCGTCGGCATCGAGCGCGCGATGCCCTTCAGCCCCCCCGCATAGCCCGGCGCCAGATGCGCGTTCGCCGCCAGCATGGCCAGGCTGTCGGAGGGCGTGATGAAGATCCCCCGCCCGATGATCAGGTTGCGGTCGCCATCCCCGTCCGAGGCGGCGCCGAAATCGGGGGCATCCGCGCCCATCATCTCGTCGTAGAGCGCCTTGGCATGCACGAGGTTCGGGTCCGGGTGATGGCCGCCGAAATCCGGCGAGGGCGTGCCGTTGCGCACCGTGCCCGGCGCGGCGCCCAGCCGGCGCTCGAGGATCTCGCTCGCATAGGGCCCCGTCACGGCGTGCATCGCGTCGAAGGCCATGCGGAAGCCGCCGGCGAACAGGGCGCGGATGGCGGGAAAGTCGAAGAGGCTCTCCATCAGCGCGGCGTAATCCGCCACCGGATCGACGACCTCGACCGCCATCTCGCCCAGCATCCGCAGGCCGGAGCTGTCGAGATCGACGTCCGGCGCGCGCAGGATGCGATACTCGGTGATCACCTTCGACCGCGCGAACACCGCCTCGGTGATCCGCTCGGGTGCCGGCCCGCCGTTGCCGGTGTTGTACTTGATGCCGAAATCCTCGGTCGGCCCGCCCGGATTATGGCTGGCCGACAGGATGATGCCGCCGAAGGCCTGGTTCTTGCGGATCAGATGGCTGGCCGCCGGGGTAGACAGCAATCCCCCCTGCCCCACCAGCACCCGGCCGAAGCCGTTGGCGGCCGCCATCTTCATCGCGATCTGGATGACCTCGCGGTTGAAGAAACGCCCGTCGCCGCCGATCACCAGCGTCTGGCCCTCGAACCCCTCCAGGCTGTCGAAGATCGACTGCAGGAAGTTCTCGACATAGGCGGGCTGCTGGAAATGCGGCACCTTCTTGCGCAGACCCGACGTGCCCGGCTGCTGGTCGCCGTAGGGCGCGGTGGCGACGGTCTCGATCATGCCTCGCTCCTTCGTGCCGCCTCCTGCAGGGCGGCGAACAGCGCGGCATATCGCGCACCACTCGCGTCCCAGGAGACATCGGCCTTCATGCCCTGCCGCTGCAGACCCGTCCAGAGCCGGCGATCGGGCCAGACCGCCAGCGCCCGGCGCACGCCGGCGATCAGCCCGCCGACGTCGACGGGGCTGAACTGGAAACCGGTGGCCACGCCCGCGGACAGGGCGGCCGGGTTCGCGTCGATCACCGTGTCGGCGAGCCCGCCGGTGCGCGCGACGATCGGCACGCAGCCGTAGCGCAGCCCGTAGAGCTGGGTCAGGCCGCAGGGCTCGAAGCGCGACGGGATCAGGATCGCATCCCCGCCCGCCTGCATCAGATGCGCGAGCGGCTCGTCATAACCTATTGTAACACCTACGCGACCCGGGTGGCGCGCGGCCAGGCCGAGCAGCCGTCCCTCCAGCCCCGCGTCGCCGGCACCGAGCACGGCGATCCGCGCGCCCATGCCGACGAGCGCATCGGCGGCCTCGACCACGAGGTCCATGCCCTTCTGCCAGGTCAGCCGGCTGATGACGACGAGGATCGGCTCGGGCCCGACGTCGAGACCGAACTGCGCCTCGATCGCCGCGCGGCTCAAAGCCCGGCCCTTCGGCGCCCGTCCCGAGAACGGCGCGGCGAGATGCGGGTCGGTCTCGGGGTTCCAGACCTCGGTATCGATGCCGTTGACGATGCCCCAGAGCGTGTCGGCGCGCTGGGAGATCAGCCCGTCGAGCCCCATCCCATAGGCAGGGGTCATGATCTCGGCCGCATAATTCGGGCTGACGGTGGTGATCGCCCAGGCGCTCTGCAGCCCCGCCTTCAGGAAGCCGACGCCGCCGTAGTATTCCACCCCGTCGAGCGAGAACGCCTCGGCCGGCAGTTCCAGCGCGCCGAAGACCGCCGGCGGGAAATGCCCCTGGAAGGCCAGGTTGTGGATGGTCACCACCGAGGGGCGCTCCACCCCGGCGTAGCGCATGTAGGCCGCCGTCATCGCCGCCTGCCAGTCATGCGCCTGCACCACATCGGGCCGCCAGGCCCGGGCGATGCCCGCTCCGAGATCCGCACCCGCCCGCGACAGGGCCGCGAAGCGGCGCCAGTTGTCGGGATGGTCGCGCCCGTCGGCATCCGCATAGGGCCCGCCGGGACGCTCAAAGAGCTCGGGCGCATCGAGCACGATCAGCTCCAGATCGCCCACGCTGGCCTCGATCAGTCGCGCTTCGGCCCCCAGCAGCGCCGGATAGCTGTGCAGCACACGGCCCATGCGCACGCCGGCCATCACCGCCGGATAGCCCGGCAGCAGGGTGCGCATATGCACGCCCCGCCCCGCCAGCGCCGGCGGCAGCGCGCCCACGACGTCGGCGAGCCCGCCGGTCTTGACCAGCGGATACATCTCGGAGGCGACGGAGAGGACCTGCATCAGTCCGAAAGCCGATCGATCATCGGCTGGGTCACCAGGCAGATGCCGCGCTCGGTACGGCGGAACCGGCGGGCGTCGAGCTCGGGGTCCTCGCCGACCACCAGCCCCTCGGGAATGACGACGCCGCGGTCGAGCACCACCTTGGTCAGCCGCACGCCGCGGCCGATCTCGCAGTCGGGCAGGATCACCGCCCCGTCGAGATGCGAGTAGGAATTCACCCGCACCCCGGTGAAGAGCAGGCTCGATCGCACGCTGGCGCCCGAGATGATGCAGTCGCCGGAGATGAGCGAGCTGACCGCCATGCCGCGGCGCCCGTCCTCGTCATGAACGAACTTGGCCGGCGGCTTGATCTCGGCATAGGTCCAGATCGGCCATTCGGTATCATAGAGATCAAGCTCGGGGATCACGTCCGTCAGGTCGATGTTCGCCTCCCAATAGGCATCCACCGTACCGACATCGCGCCAGTAGGCGACGCTCTCGCCGGTCGATCGCACGCAGGACCGGCTGAACCGATGCGCCACCGCCTTGCCGTTGGCGACGATGTAGGGGATCAGGTCCTTGCCGAAATCGCGGCTGGAATTCGGATCGGCCGCGTCGCGGCGCAGCAGGTCCATCAGGAACTTCGTGCGAAAGACGTAGATCCCCATCGAGGCCAGCGCCATGTCCGGCTGGCCGGGAATGCCGGGCGGGTCGGCCGGCTTCTCGATGAAGGCGGTGATCGTGTCCTTCGCGTCCACATGCATCACGCCGAAGCCCACCGCCTCCATGCGCGGCACCTCGAGACAGCCCACGGTCACGTCGGCGCCCTGGTCGACATGCTGGCGCAGCATCAGCTCGTAGTCCATCTTGTAGATGTGATCCCCGGCGAGGATCACCATGAACTCCGGCCCGTAATCACTTATGATATCGAGGTTCTGATAGACCGCGTCCGCCGTGCCCTCGTACCACTGCGTCTCGGAGACTCGCTGGCTCGCGGGCAGGATGTCGAAGCTCTCGTTGCGCTCGGGCCGCAGGAAGTTCCAGCCGCGCTGCAGGTGGCGGATGAGGCTGTGCGCCTTGTACTGCGTGGCGACCCCGATGCGCCGGATGCCGGAGTTCAGCGCATTCGACAGCGCGAAGTCGATGATCCGGGTCTTGCCGCCGAAATAGACCGCGGGCTTGGCCCTTCGATCAGTCAGCTCCTTCAGTCGGCTGCCGCGGCCGCCGGCCAGTACATACGCCATGGCGTCGCGCGCCAGCGGGTGGGTTCTTTCCGGCATCGCGCCCTCCCTCGGTCAGCCCCGTATCCAGCAAGTCACGCCGCGCCCTCGAATTCAAGCCAGAGCGTGGCCAGCGGCGGCAGCGAGATCCTCGCCGCGATCCCGCCCTTGTCCTCCCCGGCGGTGACGCCGCCGGCATTGCCCTTGCCGCTGCCGGCATAGGCGGCAGCGTCGGTGTTGACGATCTCGCGCCAGCGCCCCGCCTCGGGCAGCGGCAGGCGGTAATCGGGATGCGGGACCGGGGTGAAGTTCGTCACCACCGCCACCGGAGCCGCGCCGGGCGCGCGCCGCAGCCAGGCGAAGACCGCGTTCGCCTTGTCGTCGACCACCAGCCACTCGAACCCCTCGGGCTCGCAGTCGCGGGCATGCAGCGCGGGGTGCTCGCGATAGGCCCGGTTCAGGTCGCGCACCAGTGTCTGGACACCCGCGTGCGGCGGGACCTCCAGCTGCTCCCAGTCGAGCCCGCGCGCCTCCGACCATTCGCGCCCCTGCGCGAACTCCTGCCCCATGAACAGCAGCTTCTTGCCCGGATAGCCCCACATGAACCCGTAGAACGCCCGAAGGCTCGCGAACTTCTGCCAGGGATCTCCAGACATCTTGGCGATCAGCGAGCCCTTGCCGTGCACCACCTCGTCATGGCTCAGCGGCAGGACGAAGTTCTCCGAGAAGGCATAGGTCAGCCCGAAGGTCAGCTCGTTGTGGTGCCAGGGCCGATGCACCGCGTCGCGCGCCATATAGGCCAGCACGTCGTGCATCCAGCCCATGTTCCACTTGAAGCCGAACCCCAGGCCCCCCTCGTGGACCGGGGCGCTGACCTTCGGCCATGAGGTCGATTCCTCGGCGATCGTGATCGTCCCGGGGTGGCTGCCGTAGACGTGCCTGTTGGTCTCGCGCAGGAATTCCACCGCCTCGAGGTTCTCGCGCCCACCGTGGCGGTTGGGAACCCACTCGCCGTCCTTCCGCGAATAGTCGAGGTACAGCATCGAGGCCACCGCATCGACGCGAAGCCCGTCTATGTGAAACTTTTCAGACCAGTACAGGGCGTTGTTTACAAGAAAACTCACAACCTCGCGTCGGCCGAAATTGTAGATCAGCGTGTTCCAGTCCGGATGATAACCCTGCCGCGGATCGGCATGTTCATAGAGCGCGGTGCCGTCGAAACGCGCCAGCCCATGCGCATCGGTGGGGAAATGCGCCGGCACCCAGTCGAGGATGATGCCGATCCCGGCCCGGTGCGCTCCGTCGACGAAACGGGCGAAGGCCTCGGGCGTTCCGAACCGGGCCGAAGGCGCATAGAGGCCGGTGGTCTGGTACCCCCACGACGGGTCATAGGGATGCTCGGAGATCGGCAGGAACTCGATATGGGTAAAGCCCATCTCGACCACATAGGGGATCAGCCGGTCGGCCAGCTCGTCCCAGCTCAGGAACCCGCCGTCCGCGTGCCGCCGCCATGACCCGGCATGGACCTCGTAGATCGAGATCGGCTGGCGGCGCGGGTCGGTGCCGGCCCAATGCGCGCGATGCGCCGCATCCGCCCAGTCGTGTTCGAGCGCAGGCGCTACCTTCGAGGCATTGGCCGGGCGCAGCTCCGAGGCAAAGGCGAAGGGATCGGCCTTCAGCGGCAGCGGCGTGCCGTCGGCGGCGATCAGCTCGTACTTGTAAGTCGCCCCCGCGCCGAGGTCGGGCACGAAGATCTCCCAGATCCCGGTGTCGCGCCGCAGCCGCATCACATGCCGCCGCCCGTCCCAGGCATTGAAGTCGCCCACCACCGAGACCCGGCTCGCATTCGGCGCCCAGACGGCGAAATGCACGCCCTCGGCCCCCTCGTGGTGCATCGGATGCGCCCCGAGCTTGTCGAAGAGCCGCAGGTGGCTGCCCTCGACGATGTAGTAGTCGTCCATCGGCCCCAGCACCGGCCCGAAGCTGTAGGGATCGCTCACCCACCACTCGTCCCCGCCCCGCCGCGCGCGGTAGCGCAGCGGCCGCCGCTTGCGGATGCTGAGCCGCCCCTCGAAGAACCCGGCCTCGTGCCGGCGCTCGAGACTGCCCGCCGGCTCGCCCGTCAGCGTGAACGCATCCAGCGCCTCGGCGCCGGCGACGAAAGCCCGCGCCACCAGCCGCGCGCCCTGACCCTGGATGCCCAGCACGGCGAAGGGATCGGCATGGCTCCCACGCACCACCGCCTCGATCGCGGCGGCATCGAGGCGATCGGTCTTGCCGGATCGCGCTCCGCTCGGCTTGGCAGTCACGGCACTGCGCTCCTCCCCAGGCAGGGGTCGAGGCTACAGGGACGTGCCCCAGATGTCTTGCGAATACTGGCGGATAGTCCGGTCCGACGAGAACCAGCCCATGCGCGCCGTGTTGAGGATCGCCATCCGCCACCAGCGCGAAGGGTCCGACCAGATCGCATCCACCTCGCGCTGCGCACTGGCATAGGAATCGAAATCCGTCGCCACCATGAACCAGTCGTGCTCGTAGAGCCCGGCGATCAGCCCGCGGTAGCGCTCGGGGTCATCCGGCGAGAAGACGCCGGACGAGATCGCCTGCAGCGCCTGGCCGAGCTCGGGCGAGGCCTCGATACGCCCCCGCGCCGTGCGCCCGCCGGCGCGGCGCACCGCCACCTCCTCGGCGGTCAGGCCGAAGATCACGATGTTCTCCTCGCCGACCTGCTCGCGGATCTCGACATTCGCCCCGTCGAGCGTGCCGATGGTGATCGCCCCGTTCAGCGCGAATTTCATGTTGCCGGTGCCCGAGGCCTCCATGCCCGCGGTCGAGATCTGCTCGCTGAGATCGGCCGCCGGGA
>CAYLHK010000068.1:17831-18406 GCA_964383295.1 uncultured Rhodovulum sp. | reverse complement strand
CAACGTCGCGCTCGAATCGATGGGCTTCAAGACTTTCGGCTTCGCGGGCGGCCGCGTCGATACCTGGGAGCCAGAGGCCTCGGTCTACTGGGGCGGCGAGACCGAATGGCTGGCGCTGAGCGACAACCCCAACAGCCGCTACTCGGGTGAGCGCGACCTCGAGAACCCGCTGGCCGCCGTGCAGATGGGGCTGATCTACGTGAACCCCCAGGGGCCCGACGGCAATCCCGACCCGATCGCCGCGGCGCGCGACATCCGCGAGACCTTCAAGCGCATGGCAATGGACGACGAGGAGACGGTGGCGCTGATCGCCGGCGGCCACACCTTCGGCAAGACCCACGGCGCCGGCGACGCGAGCCTGGTCGGCGCGGACCCCGAGAGCGGCGATCTGACCGCGCAGGGCTTCGGCTGGGCGAGCAGCTTCGGCTCGGGGCACAGCGGCGACACGATCTCGAGCGGGCTCGAGGTCACCTGGACCACCACCCCGACCAAGTGGAGCAACAACTTCTTCTGGAACCTCTTCGGCTATGAATGGGAACTGACGAAGAGCACGGCCGGAGCGCATCAGTGGCGGC
>CAYLHK010000068.1:352-17821 GCA_964383295.1 uncultured Rhodovulum sp. | reverse complement strand
AACCGACGCGAGATCTTCTCGTATTCGGGATCGAGGCGCAGCGAGAGATCAGTGGCGGCCGAAGCACGGAATGGGGGCGGGCACGGTTCCGGATGCCCATGACCCGTCCAAGCGCCATGCACCGGCGATGCTGACCACCGATCTCTCGCTGCGCCTCGATCCCGAATACGAGAAGATCTCGCGTCGGTTCCTGGAGAACCCCGACCAGTTCGCAGACGCCTTCGCGCGGGCCTGGTTCAAGCTGACTCATCGCGACATGGGGCCTCGGTCGCGCTACATCGGGCCGGAGGTGCCGGCCGAAGAGCTGATCTGGCAGGACCCGGTGCCCGCTGTCGACCATCCGCTGGTCGATGCGGCCGACATCGCGCGCCTGAAGGCCGAGATCCTCGGCTCCGGGCTGACGGTGGCCGAGCTCGTCTCCACCGCCTGGGCCTCGGCCTCGACCTTCCGTGGCTCGGACAAGCGCGGCGGCGCCAATGGCGCGCGCATCCGGCTGGCGCCGCAGAAGGACTGGGAGGCCAACCAGCCCGAGCAGCTTGCCCGGGTGCTGGGCGTACTCGAGGAAGTGCAGGCGCGGTTCAACACGGGCGCCCAGGGTGGCAAGCGCGTCTCGCTGGCCGATCTCATCGTGCTCGGCGGAACCGCGGCGATCGAGGCGGCGGCGAAGGCGGGCGGGCATGACGTCGAGGTGCCATTCACGCCGGGTCGGACCGATGCGACCGCCGAACAGACGGATATCGAGTCTTTTGCGGTGTTGGAGCCGGTGGCGGACGGGTTCCGCAACTACCAGAAGCAGGCATATGCGGTACCGGCCGAGCAGCTGCTGATCGACAAGGCGCAGCTGCTGACGCTGACCGCGCCGGAGATGACGGTGCTGCTGGGCGGACTGCGCGTGCTCGGCGCCAATGCCGGCGGTGCGGCCCACGGCGCATTCACCGACCGGCCCGGCGTGCTGAGCACGGACTTCTTCGTCAACCTGCTCGACATGGGCACGGTCTGGGTGGCCAGCCCCACGGATGCGGGCGTCTTCCAGGGCAGCGACCGGGCGAGCGGCGCGCCGAAATGGACGGCGACGCGGGTCGACCTGGTGTTCGGCTCGAACGCGCAGCTGCGCGCGCTGGCCGAGGTCCATGCCTGCGACGACAGCCAGGCGAAGTTCGTGGCCGATTTCATCGCCGCCTGGACCAAGGTGATGAACGCAGACCGCTACGACCTGACGGCCTGAGCCGGGGACACTCATGGGTATTCCGGCTGGGAGCGGCCGGAATACCCTCCCCGGGGGGCGTATCACAGTGTTGCGCCCACAGTTCCATTGAAATGAATGGATAAAAACCACGCCTACACAATGTGTAGGCAATCGTCGGCCGTCGCGACACGCCCTCCGCGGTCTCGCTTAGTCGGCGCCGCGGCCGGGCCGGTCCGCCCGACCCGGCCCGGCCTCGATTGACAATGTACCGGCCTTGCGCGACCTGTGCGGAACACGCGGCGGACCGGGAATCCATGCGGCATATCTGGAGATTGGTGCGGCTGGGAGTTCTGGCGGTGGTGCTGGTGATCGGCACCATTCTCGTCGTGCGCGGCGTGCAGGCGTGGCGCGATCCATCGCTGGCGCCGTGGCACCGCTATATTCCCGACGACGCCGTAGCGCGCGAGATCAACGCCATGGACTGGGCGGCGTGGCTCGCACGCGAGGATGCCGTCTTTGCCGAGGTTGCAACCGAGGTCTCCGGCGACCTGCCCGAGCGCTACCACACGCAGGAGAACCGTTACTGGCCGGGCAGTCCGCTGCATCCGGCGAACTTCGCCACCGACTGGAACCGGAGCTTCGTGCTGACCCCCGACGGGCCGGCGCGCGGGGCGGCGGTCCTGGTGCACGGGCTGACCGACGGGCCGTTCAGCATGCGCCATCTGGCGGAGCTCTACCGCGCTGAGGGGCTCGTCGCCATTGTGCCGCGGATGCCCGGTCATGGCACCACGCCGGGTGGGCTGAAGGCGGCCGACTGGCAAGATTGGGCCGCGGCGGTGCGCATGGCTGTGCGCGAAGCCCGCGCCCTGGCCCCCGACGGGCCGCTGCATCTGGTCGGCTATTCGAACGGAGGCGCGCTGGCGGTGCACCACACGCTGGAGGCGCTGGACGAACCGTCGCTGGTGCTGCCGGACCAGGTCGTGCTGCTCTCGCCGATGATCGGGATCACGCAGTTCGCGGCGCTGGCAGGTATCGCCGGGTGGCCAGCGATCCTGCCCGCCTTCGACCGCGCGGCCTGGTTCGACCTGATCCCCGAGTTCAACCCATTCAAGTACAATTCCTTCCCCGTCCATGCGGGCGTCGAATCGCATCGGCTCACGGTGGTGGTGCGCGACGGGCTGCGGGCGGCGGCACGCGGCGGCGAGCTGACGCGGCTGCCGCCGATCCTCGCGTTCCAGTCGGTGGTCGACTCGACCGTGCTGACTTCGGCGCTGGTCTCTGAGCTCTTTGCACGCGTGCCCGACAACGGCTCGGCGCTGGTGCTGTTCGACCTGAACCGCGCGGCGACGCTGGCACCCCTGATCCGGGCCTCAGCGGGCGCGCAGCTCGAGCAGATCCTGCCCGCCCCGCCGCGGGTCTACGAGGTGTCGCTCGTCGGCAATGCCGGTCCGAACGACTATGCCGCGGTGGTGGAGACGACGCCGGCGGGAGCAGGCGCAGGCACGCGCACGGATCTCGGCGTCACCTATCCGCGCGACGTGTTCTCACTATCCCATGTCGCCCTGCCCTTCCCATTCACGGACGGACTTTACGGCATGACGCCGGACCCGAGCGAGAGTTTCGGAATCAGCCTCGGCACGCTCGCCGCACATGGCGAGACCGGTGTGATCGTGCCTGGACCCGCCATGTTCGCGCGACTGACGTCGAACCCGTTCTATGATCTGATGGCGACGCGGATCCGCGCTGCACTGGAGACGGAACGATGATCCTGTCGCGACGCGCGACACTCGCCGGCCTGACCTCCAGCCTCGGGCTCGCAGCCTGCGGCGAGCGCGGCGCGCTGTTTCCTGCGCGCCTGGAGGGGGGCGTCCCGGTCGAGATCTTTACCGGCACCAACCGCACGGCGGATGGCAGCTCCAATGCCTTCGGCGGCGGGCGCCACGATTATGTGCAGTACGGGCGGATCATGGTTTCCGTCCCGCGCGAGCGCGCCCTGGGCACGGTGACCTTTCCCGCCGCCCTGCCCCCCGATCCGGCCACGGACTTCTTCACGCTGGAGGCGGCGAGCTTCGGCGGCGCGCGGGCCTTCGTCGGCGCGATCGACGCGCGGCTGTCGCAGCATCCCGCCTCCCAGCGGACCGTCACCCTCTTCACCCATGGGTTCAACACCAACTTCGCCGAAGGCATCTTCCGCCAGGCGCAGATGATGCACGACTTCGAGACCCCCGGGGTCTACGCGCACTATTCCTGGCCCTCGGCGGCAGGGATCCGCTCCTATGCCTATGACCGCGAGAGCGCGATCTTCGCCCGCGACGGCATGACCGAGATGCTGGAGGCGCTCTCCGCCACCCGCGCGAATGAGCTGCTGGTCACCGCCCACTCGATGGGGGCCATGTTGCTGATGGAGTCACTGCGCACCATGGCGCTCGCCGGATCGCCGCGGTTCTTCGAGCGGCTGCGCAGCGTGGTGCTGATCTCGCCGGACATCGACATCGACGTCTTCCGCGCCCAGGCGGCGCCGATCGCGGCGCTGGGGGTGCAGTTCGTGATCTTCTATTCCTCGCGCGACCGCGCCCTGCTGGCTTCGGCGATCCTGCGCGGCGGCGGATCGGACCGGCTCGGGCGCATCCACGACCCGGAGACCCTGGCGGGCCTGCCGGTCATGCTGATCGACACCAGCACCGCCGAGGGGACCGACGGGCTCGGGCATTTCGCGCTCGCCACCTCGCCGGCGATGATCTCGATGGTGCGCGGCATGAACGAGCAGGGCGATCGCATCATCGCCGATGCCGCCTACCAGCCGAACCCATTCGAGGCGACGCTGAACGTGGCGACGGGCGTGGTGGACGTGGTGACCCAACCGCTGACCGGGGTGGCACCGGGTCAGTAGCAGCCGCGTGCCTGCGGTGTCAGATCTGCTTCTCCGGCATGCGCACCACCAGCCCGTCGAGTTCGGGGCCGACGCGAAGCTGGCAGGTCAGGCGCGAGCGGACCGGGTCGGGTTCCCAGGCGAAGTCCAGCATGTCCTCTTCCATCGGATCGCGCGCCGGCAGGCGGTCGACCCAGGCCTCGTCCACGTAGACATGGCAGGTAGAGCAGGCGCAGGCGCCCCCGCAATCTGCCTCGATGCCGGGGATATTGTTGTCGCGCGCGCCTTCCATCACGCTCAACCCGTCGGCGACCTCGACCTCATGGGGCGTGCCGTTGAACTCGATATAGGTGATCTTCGCCATCTGCTCGTGCCTCGTCATCCTGCGGCGGCTATCTAAGCCTCCGGGCCGAGCCGTGCCAGCCCCCAATCCCGGGCTTGGCGTGCCGGGGTGCATGTTCTATCTTCGTTCGCATGCCTCGACCCCTCGCCCCCCCGCCCTGCCTGACCGCCGAGGCGCTCAACCGCAGCCGAGCCGGGGTGCGAGTGACGGTGGCGGGGCTGGTGATCTGCCGCCAGCGGCCGGCCACGGCGAAGAACGTCACCTTCCTCACCCTGGAGGATGAGACCGGCACGGCCAATGTCGTGGTCTGGTCGCGGGTCTTCGAGCGCTTCCGGCGCGACATTGTCGCCGGGCGCTGCCTGCGCATCGGGGGGCGGGTGCAGCGCGAGGGGATCGTCGTGCATCTGGTCGCCGAAGAGGTCGAGGACATCTCGGCGCTGCTCGACGAGATCATCCTCTAGACATGCTTCGGGGAGTCGGTGCATCCACGCACCGCCTCCCCGATCAGGCCCCTCTCCGCGGGACCGGCCCGTTGCGCGGGATCAGTTCTCGAGGCTGAGCGCCACGAAGCGGGGCGCGTCGCCGCGCCGCACCAGCAGGAGCAGCGACTTGCGGCCCGCCTCCTGCGCCGCCGCGATCCGGCGCTCCATGTCGCGCGGGGTAGCGACCGCCTCGCGACCGACCTCAGCGATCACATCGCCCTCGCGCATGCCCTTCTCGTAGGCGTCCGAGTCCGGATCGACCGACACCACGATCAGGCCGGCGGCCTCGGTGGGCAGGGCGAAACGGCGGCTGAGGCTCTCGTCGAGCACCGCGACGGTCATGCCGAGCATGGTCTGCTCGCGCGCCGCCTCCTCCTGCTGCTCTGGTGCGCCCGGACGACCGGGGGCGGCGGCGAGCGTCGTCTCCTCGAGCCGGCCGATCTCGACGTTCAGCGCCACTTCCTCGCCGTCCCGGGAGACGAGGATCTCGACCGTGCGGCCAACCTCGGTCTCGGCGACAACGCGCACCAGCTCGCGCGTGTCCTCGATCGTCTCGCCGTCATAGACGAGCACCACGTCGCCCGCCTGCATGCCGGCATCCTGCGCCGGACCCTCGGGCACATCGGTGACGAGCGCGCCCACCGCCGCGGCGAGACCCAGCGCATTGGCCATGTCGGGGTCGATGTTCTGGATGCGCACGCCGAGCCAGCCGCGGCGTGTCTCGCCGTGCTCGCGCAGCTGGTCGACCACGCGCGTCACCACCGCCGAAGACATGGCGAAGCCGATGCCGATCGACCCACCGGTGGGCGAGAGGATCGCGGTGTTCACGCCCACGACCTCGCCGTCCATGTTGAACAGCGGGCCGCCCGAGTTGCCGCGGTTGATCGCCGCGTCGGTCTGGATGAAGTCGTCGTAGCTGCCCTGCAGCGTGCGGTTACGCGCCGAGACGATGCCGGCCGAGACCGAGAAGCCCTGGCCGAGCGGGTTGCCGATTGCCAGCACCCAGTCACCGACCCGGGCCGCGTCGCTGTCGCCGAACTCGACGAAGGGCAGCGGCGCGTCACTCTCGACCTTGAGCAGCGCGATGTCGGTGCGCGGGTCGCGGCCGATCAGCTCCGCCGTCAGCCGGCCGCCGTTGAAGAGCTCGATCTCGATCTCATCGGCCGCGTCGATGACGTGGTTGTTGGTGACGATGTAGCCGTCCTCGGAGATGATGAACCCCGAGCCCAGCGCGCTCGAGCGGCGCTGGCGCGGCTCTTGGGAGCCGCCGGGCCCGCCCGGCTGGCGGTCCATGAAGTCGCGGAAGAAATCCTCGAAGGGCGAACCCTCGGGGATGACCGGGCGCATCCCCGGATCCACCTGCGTCACGCTGGTCGAGGTGGTAATGTTCACAACCGCCGGGCTGAGCCGCTCGGACAGGTCGGCGAAGCTCGCCGGGCGCTCCGCCTGCGCGAAGGCCGGCAGCGGCGCGCCGACGCCGGCGGGCAGCGCCACGGCCAGGGCCAGTGCAAGGGCGAGAAGGCGCCGGCCGGCTGCCGGGGTTGCGACGTCGCGGACCGGCGCGAGGGCCGGCACGAGCGAAGTCTTGGTGCTCGATGTAGACATGCTTCCTCCTGGGTCGTCACGGATCCTGCCCGAAATCTCTGGCAGGGCGCGGTACAGGCATTTCACTGGCGCAACCCCCGCCAGGGACGCAAGTCACGGCTTCGTGGCGTCACACGGCCGTGACGGGCGCCCGTCAGAGCCGCGCCAGCCACACCAGCCCCACGCCGATCGTGACGGCCAGAAGCCCGATCAGCCGGCGCCGCTCGACGTCAAGCCGCTCGATCAGCGCGAGGATCTCGCGAATATGCGCAGGGGCCAGCGCAAGCACCAGCCCCTCCACGATCGCCACGGCGCCGAGCGCCAGCAGGATGTCGTCAATCAACGACGGCCTGCGCCGCTGGTCCCCCCGCCGGCGCCACCGGCGCGGCGGGACCCGCCGCCGCACCCCCGGTCTGGGGCGAGCGCAGGTAGTTGAAGAAGGCGCTGTCCGGCTCGATCAGGAAGGTCGTGTTCTCGCCCCTGAGCGCGCGCCCATAGGCCTCCATCGAGCGGATGAAGGAAAAGAACTCCTCGTTCGCGCCGAAGGCATCCGCGAGGATGGCGTTGCGCTCGGCATCGGCCTCACCGCGGATGATGTTGGCATCGCGCTCGGCCTCGGAGACGATCTCGATCGCGGTACGGTCGGCCTGGGCGCGCACGCGCTGCGCCGCCTCGTTACCGCGCGCCCGCTCGTCCGCCGCCTCGCGCTCACGCTCGGCCTGCATTCGGGCGAAGGTCGCGGCGAGGTTCTGCTCGGGCAGGTCGGCGCGCTTCAGCCGCACGTCGATGACCTCGACGCCCAGCGCCCGCGCCTCGACGATGGCTGCGTCGCGGATGCGGTTCATCAGGCCCACGCGATCGGCCGAGAGCACGGCCTCGGACCGGACCGAACCCAGCGCCTCACGCACGTTGGCGGTCAGGATCGATTCCAGCCGCTGCTCGGCTGCGGCCATGCCGCCGCCACCGACGGCGCGGCGGAACTGCTCGACGTCCGAAATGCGCCAACGCGCAAAGGCGTCGACGATCAGCCGGCGGTCGTCGAGCGGCGTGACTTCCAGTGCCCGGGTGTCGAGCCCCTGGATGCGTGCGTCGTAGAAGACGACGTTCTGGATGAAGGGCACCTTGAAGGCGAGACCCGGGTCCTCCTTGACGGAGCGGACCTGGCCGAACTGCAGCACCATGGCCTTCTGCCGCTCATCGACGATGAAGAAGGTGTTGAAGGCAAGGAATGCCAGCGCGGCCACGAGGATCGCAAGGATCGGAAAACGGCTCATCACTCGGCTCCTCCGGCGGGACGGCGCAATTCATTCAGCGGGAGGTAGGGAACCATGCCCTGCGAGGACCCGTTCGGCATGTCCATCAGGAACATCTCGACGTTGCCGAGCACGCCCTCCATCGTCTCGATGTAGAGGCGGTTTCGCGTCACCTCGGGCGCCTTGACGTATTCCTCGAGCACGGCGGTGAAGCGGCTGCCCTCACCCTGGGCGGCGTTGACCACCTGGGCGCGATAGCCCTCGGCCTCCTGCAGCGCCTGGGCCGCGTTACCGCGCGCGGCGGCGAGCGTCTGGTTGGCATAGGCGTCGGCCCGGTTCTGAAGCGTGGAGCGCTCCTGGCGGGCGGCCTGCACCTCGCGGAAAGCATCGATAACCTGCTCCGGGGGGTCGGCCTTGTCGAAGTTCACGCGCACGATGTGCACGCCGGAATTGTATTCATCGAGCGTCGCCTGGATCAGCTCCTGGACCTCCTGGCTGATGATGCCACGGTCGCGCGACAGGATCGGCGACAGCTCCGAGCGCGAGACGACCTCGCGCATCGCCGATTCCGACACCGCCTCGATGGTCGACTCGGGGCTCGCGAGGTTGAACAGGAACATGGCCGGATCACGCACGTTCCAGACCACCTGGAAGTTGATGTCGACGATGTTCTCGTCGCCCGTCAGCATCAGACCGGCGCTGGCGCCGCGCAGCGTGCCAGAGCCGATGTCGACCGTGTTCTCACGGGTCACCGTGACGATGTTGCGGGTAACGATCGGCCAGGGCGCGAAGTTCAAGCCCGGCTCGCCAATGCAGTCGCCGCGGCATTCGCCGAAGGTAAGTTCGACGGACTGCTCCTCCGGGCGCACCGAATAGAAGGACATCATCAGCCAGAGGCCCACGGCCACCAGCGCAATCAGCCCGAAGCCGCGGGCGCCGAGACCCGGACCACCAGCTCCGCCGCGACCGCCACCGGTGCCGCCGCCCCTGCGGCCACCCATCAGGATCTTGAGCTGCTCCTGCCCCTTGCGCACGATCTCGTCGATGTCGGGGACCGGGGGTTGTCCGCCGCCACCGCCACCACCACGACCGCCCCGGTCGCCGCCAGACCACGGACCGCGTCCACCGTTGTCGTTACCGCCGCCGTTCCTGCCGCCGCCTCCCCAGGGGCCGCCGTTGTTCTGGGCCATACGCCTTAGTGCTCCTTCAATTCTCGGGCATGGGTCGAATGTGACCACTGCCTCCGGGATTTCAAGCCATTCAGGCCACGGGCGACCGCATTGTGACCAGCTCTTCGGCTGACGTCGGGTGGACTGCCACCGTACGGTCGAAATCTTCCTTGGTCGCGCCCATGCCGATGGCGATCGCCGCCATCTGGATCATCTCGGCCGCCCCGGTGCCCACGATGTGGCACCCGAGCACGCGCCGGCTCTCGCGGGCCACGACGAGCTTCATCAGCATCCGCTCCTCGCGGCCGGCGAGGAGGTTGTACATCGGCCGGAAGCGGGCGCGGTAGATCTCGACCTCGCCTTCCGCGCGCGCCTCGGCCTCGGTGCGGCCCACCGTCGCTGCCTCGGGCCGGGTGAAGACCGCCGTGGCGACCAGGCTGTGATCGACCTTTCGCGGCATGGCTCCGAACACGGTGTCGGCGAAGGCATGGCCGTCGCGGATCGCCACCGGGGTAAGCTCGACCCGGCCGGTCACGTCGCCCACCGCATAGATCGAGGGGACGCCGGTCTGCGACCAGTCGTCCACGATTACGGAGCCATCGGCGCGCAGCGCCACCCCGGCCGCCTCGAGCCCCAGCCCCGCCGTGCTGGCCCGCCGCCCGGTGGCAAACAGCACCTGATCGACGAGGAGCGTCCCGCCGTCGCCGAAACGCGCCTCGATGGCGTCGCCCGCGCGCTCCAGCGCCACCACGTCGCAGCTGACCTGCACGCCGATGCCGCGGGCGCGCATCGCCTCCTCGACATGATCGCGCAGGTCGTTGTCGAAGCCGCGCAATATCTCCGCGCCGCGGTAGCTGATCGTGACCTCGCTGCCGAGTCCCCGCATGACCCCGGCGAATTCGCAGGCCACGTATCCACCGCCGACGATCAGTATCCGCCGCGGCTGCGCCGGCAGGTGGAACATCTCGTTCGAGGTGATGCCGAGCTCCACGCCGGGAATCGCCGGAACGAAGGGATGCCCGCCGGTGGCGATCAGGATGTGCTTGGCCGTCACCTCCTCGCCGGTCGCAAGTCGCAGGCGATGCGCATCGACCAGGGTCGCGCGGGTCGCGAAGATCTGCACCCCGGCCCGGCGCAGCACCTCACCGTAGATGCCTTCCAGTCGCGCGATCTCGCGGTCCTTGGCCGCGATCAGCGCAGCCCAGTCGAAGCGCGGCTCTGCGCCCAGGCTCCAGCCGTAGCCGGCCGCGTCCTCGAAGGCGTCGGCGAAGCCGCTGGCGTAGACCATCAGCTTCTTGGGCACGCAGCCGCGGATCACGCAGGTGCCACCCATGCGGTATTCCTCGGCCAGGCCGACGCGCGCACCCGTCTCGCCGGCGATGCGCGCCGCCCGCACGCCACCGGATCCGCCGCCGATGACGAAAAGGTCGAAGTCGAACGCCATCCCGTCAGGCATCCTCGTTACGCATCGCCTCGATCACCTCGGGCCGCGCGCGGCGGAGGATCTCGGTGGTTCCGTCCTCCTGGCCGATCACCGCCATCTCGGCCATGCCGATGAAGAGCCCGTGCTCGACGACGCCGGGGATCTGGCTCAGCCCGCTCGCAAGTGCCACCGGATCGCCGATCCGCCCGAGATGCAGATCGAGGATGTGGTGGCCCTCGTCGGTGACCAGAGGACCATCCGAGCCGACGCGCAGGCTGACCTCGCGGCCGTCGACATCCATGGCGACCAGGCAGCGCAGCACCGCCTCGCGGGTCACGCCGACGCCGAAGCGGACCACCTCGACCGGCAGCGGGAAGGCACCCAGGTTGCGCACCAGCTTCCCGGCATCGGCGACGACGACCAGCCGGTCGCTGGCGCTCGCCACGATCTTCTCCTGAAGATGCGCAGCACCGCCCCCCTTGATCAGGTTCATCGCCCCGTCGATCTCGTCCGCCCCGTCCACGGCAAGGTCGATCCGCCCGGCCTTGTCGACCACCTTGAGCGGCACGCCGAGCTCCTGCGCCAGCCAGCGCGTGGTGCTTGAAGTCGGCACGCCGACCACGTCGAGGCGCTCGCGTCGGATGCGCTCCGATAGCAGCCGCACAAACCAGGCTGCGGTCGAGCCGGAGCCTAGGCCAAGCGTCATCCCATCCTCGACCAGTTCCAGCGCCCGCGCAGCGGCGGCACGTTTGGCGACATCGCTGGGCGAAAGCGGGGTCTCCGACGGCGAGCGGACGTCCGGCATGGCATCTCCTGCTGAGTTGGCAGCCTTATAGGCGCTGGAGCGGGCAACCGGAAGGCGCAATGCGGACGGGAATTTCCGTGCGCCCGCATCGCGGCCGCGCTAGACCGGAGCAGGGAGGCCCGCAGCGATGTTCCTCAGCGTGTTCGACATCTTCAAGATCGGCGTCGGGCCGTCATCGAGCCACACGATGGGGCCGATGGTCGCCGCCGAGCGGTTCCTCGCGGCGCTGCGCGCCGATACCGACCGGGTGCCCGGGTCGGGGCCGGCGGCGCGCCTGGGCGCGCGGCTGCACGGCAGCCTCGCCTTCACCGGCAAGGGCCACGCTACCGACCGGGCGGTGATCCTCGGCCTCGCCGGCTTCGCCCCCGACACGTTCGACGCCGCCGCCGCCGCCGCGGCGCTGGCGCGGATCGAGGAGACGAAGCAGATCGAGGTGGAGGGGCTCGGCCCGCTCGCCTTCGATCCGGCGCAGGATCTCGTCTTCGACTACGGCGGCCCCCTGCCCGGCCACGCCAACGGGCTGGTGCTCTGGGCGCGCGATGCGGCTGGCAACCTGCATTTGCAGGAGACCTACTATTCGATCGGCGGCGGCTTCGTCCTGACTGCGCGCGAGCTGGCCGCGCCGCAGGCGGGCGCGGACGCCGATCCCGTGCCCTACCCCTTCCGCAGCGCCGCCGAGATGCTGGCTATGAGCGCCACCTCGGGCCTGTCGATCGCGGCGATGAAGCGCGCGAACGAGACCGTGCACCGCGGCGGCACGGACCTCGACGCCGGGCTCGGGCGCATCTGGGGCGTGATGACCGACTGCATCGACCGCGGGCTGGGCGGCGGCGGCATACTCCCGGGCGGGCTGAAGCTGCGCCGCAGGGCCGGCTCCATCCACGAGCGCCTGCTGGAGGAGCGCGGCCAGAACCAGACCGCGCCGCACACGATCAACGACTGGATCGCGGTCTATGCGATCGCGGTCAACGAGGAGAACGCCGCCGGCGCGCAGGTGGTGACCGCGCCCACGAACGGCGCCGCAGGCGTGGTGCCGGCGGTGGCGCGCTACTGGCTCGACCATGTGCCGGGCGCGAGCCCGTCGCGCCTGCCCGACTTCCTGCTGACCGCGGCGGCGATCGGCGGGATCATCAAGGCCAATGCCTCGATCTCCGGCGCCGAGGTCGGTTGCCAGGGCGAGGTGGGCTCGGCCGCGGCCATGGCGGCGGCGGGACTGACGGCGGTGCTCGGCGGCACGCCCGAGCAGGTGGAGAACGCCGCCGAGATCGCGCTCGAGCACCACCTCGGCATGACCTGCGACCCGATCGCCGGTCTCGTCCAGGCCCCCTGCATCGAGCGCAACGGCCTCGGCGCGATCAAGGCGGTCTCGGCCGCCAGCCTCGCGCTGCGCGGCGACGGGAAGCATCTGGTCAGCCTGGACGCCTGTATCGAGACCATGCGGCAAACGGGGCGCGACATGCACGAGAAGTACAAGGAGACCTCGCTAGGCGGCCTGGCGGTGAACGTGCCGGCCTGCTGACGGCCCCATCCCTTGGATTCCATACAGGCAGACTCCCTGTCGAGCAGTACCAGCGGCCCTTCCAACAGGCGGGGAGAAATAGTCGTGCGGCCAACGGGACGCTCATCCTCCGCCGTCATCTACGGGCGGGCACCAGTCACATCGAAACCGGACGAATTTTTGCAAACGTACGCCCGATGATTCTGTATTTTCTGTATGTATATCAAACTATTGCCGTAGATCTTACACCTGCCGATCCTCGTCCGGCTTGACTTCCGCCTGAGGGGCGGACGAGATCGTCATGCGGGTATTGTTCACCGGGGGGGACAGCCTCACCGGGAACCCGCTCTGGGAGGGACGGAAATGACGAGGCTCAAACTGCTGTCCGCCGGTGCCATGGGCGCGGCGGCACTTCTGCTTGCGGGAGGGGCTATGGCCGACGAGAAGCCACGGGCGCGAGATCTAGGCATCCCCTTCGTCGGCGATCCCGGCCCCAACAACGCCATCACCGACGTCGAGGGCGTCACGGTCGGCTATGCCACCATCATCGAGGGCGAGGGTCCGATCGAGGTCGGCCAGGGTCCCGTCCGCACCGGCGTCACCGCCATCCTGCCGCGGGGGCGGACGTTCGGGCCGGTCTTCTCCGGCTGGTACTCGCTGAACGGCAACGGCGAGATGACCGGCACCACCTGGATCGAGGAGAGCGGATTTCTCGAGGGGCCGATCATGATCACCAATACCCACAGCGTGGGCGTGGTCCGCGATGCGGTGATCTCCTGGGAGGCCGAGAACGACATGTTCGGCCCGTTCTTTCGCGACCTCTACTGGCGGCTGCCGGTGGTGGCCGAGACCTGGGACGGCATCCTCAATGACATCAACGGCATGCACGTGACCAAGGAGCACACCTACGAGGCGCTCGACAGCGCCGCCTCCGGCCCGATCGCCGAGGGGAACGTGGGCGGCGGCACCGGCATGAACCTCTTCGGCTTCAAGGGCGGCACCGGCACCGCCTCGCGAAAGCTCTCCGATGAGAACGGCGGCTATACGGTCGGCGTGCTCGTCCAGGGCAACTTCGGCTCGCGCGCCGACCTGATGATCGCCGGCGTCCCCGTCGGACAGGAGATCACCGACATGCGGGGCGACTGGTCGTGGCTGCGCGAGGAATCGGGCTCGATCATTGTCGTCGTCGCCACCGACGCGCCGCTCCTGCCCCAGCAGCTCAAGCGGCTGGCGCGCCGGGTCCCGATCGGCATTGCCCGCGTGGGCGGCTTCGGCGGCAACGGCAGCGGTGACATCTTCATCACCTTCTCGACCGGCAACCCCGATGCCTTCAGCCGCAGCGAGACGACCTCGATGGAGATGGTGTCCAACAACAACATGGACCCGCTGATCCGCGCCACGGCCTATGCCACCGAGGAGGCGATCATCAACGCCATGGTCGCCGCCGAGACGATGACCGGACGCGACGACAACACCTCCTTCGCGATCCCGCACGACCGCCTGCAGGAGGCAATGCGCAAGTACAACCGCCTGGTCGAGTGACCCCGCGCCCCGGCCGCTTCAGCGGTCGGGGATGTCCGCCTCCGGGTCGCGCAGGCCGAGCACATCGAGCATGGTGTACTGGCCCGGCTCCTGATCGTTGCCCCAGAGCGCGGCCCGCACCGCGCCGCGCGCGAACAGCATCCGGTCGGTGGCGACATGGCGCAGCACCACCCGCTCGCCAGGCCCGGCGAAGATGATCTCGTGCTCGCCCACCACATCGCCGCCGCGCAGGCTGGCAAAGCCGATCGCCCCCGCTTCGCGCGGGCCGGTGATCCCGTCGCGTCCCCGATCGGCCACGTCGGCGAGGTTCACCCGCCGCCCCGCCGCCGCCGCCTCGCCCAGCATCAGCGCCGTGCCCGAGGGCGCGTCGACCTTGTGGCGATGATGCATCTCGACGACTTCGACGTCGTAGTCGGGCCCCAGCACCTCCGCCGCCTTGCGCGCCAGCACGGTCAGCAGGTTCACCCCCACGCTCATGTTGCCGGCCCGCACGATCACCGCGTGTCGCGCCGCCGCCGCCAGCCGCTCCAGGTCCAACCGCTCCAGCCCCGTCGTGCCGATCACATGCGTCAGCCGCGCCTGGGCGGCCAGTTCCGCATGCAGCATTGTCGCCGCCGGACTGGTGAAATCCACCACCGCCTGGCTGCGCGCAAAGACCTCGAGCGGGTCGTCCTCGACGATCACGCCGGTCTCGGTCCCGCCCATCATCCGGCCGAGGTCCTGCCCGACCCACGCATGCCCGGGCCGCTCGGTCACGCCGCTCAGGACCGCGCCGGGCGCTTCCTCGATGGCGCGCACCAGCATCTGCCCCATGCGCCCCGAGGCGCCGACCACCGCGATCCCGACCGGTTCCGTCATCCGTCGTACCCTTGACTTCGATGGGTCGCGATAGGATGTGAGCGCGATGGCAAAGACAAGACCCCATTCCGGCAGCGTCCACGGCGGACCGCAGGGCCCGAGCCAGCGCCAGCTGCGCGTGTCGGAGGTGATCCGGCGCGCCCTGTCGGACATCCTCGCCCGCGGCGAGCTGCATGATCCCGAACTGGCCGATGCCTCGATCACCGTCGGCGAGGTGCGCATGTCTCCCGACCTGCGTCACGCCACGGCCTTCGTCCTGCCGCTCGGCGGCGTGAACACGCCCGTCGTGCTGAAGGCGCTGGCGCGCAATCGCGTCGAGATCCGCCGGCTGGTGACCAAGCAGATCGACCTGAAATACTCGCCCGAGCTTTCCTTCGAGCCCGACCGGACCTTCGACCAGATGGACCGCACGCGCGAACTGCTCGACAGCCCCGAGGTCCGCCGCGACCTCGACGAGTCCTGAGGCCGGCTCATGGGACGCCGGCAGCGCGGCCGCGCGATTGACGGATGGCTCGTGCTCGACAAGCCGGCCGGCATCACCTCCACCGATGCGGTGACCCGCACGCGGCGCCTGCTCGACGCGCGCAAGGCGGGGCACGCCGGCACGCTCGACCCGGCCGCCACGGGCCTTCTCGCCATCGCCTTCGGCAATGCGACCAAGACCGTCCCGCATGTGACCGATGCCGACAAGGCCTACCGCTTCACCCTGCGCTGGGGGGCCGCCACCGACAGCGATGATGCCGAGGGCACGGTCATCGCGACCAGCGCCGCCCGCCCCGACGCGGCCGCGATCCGCGCCGCGCTGCCCGCCTTCACCGGCGACATCATGCAGGTGCCGCCGCAGGTCTCGGCGGTGAAGGTCGACGGCCGGCGTGCCTATGACCTCGCGCGTGCGGGCGAGGTGATGGAACTCGCCGCCCGGCCGCTGCATGTCGACAGCCTCGAGCTGATCGAGACGCCCGATGCGGATACCGCCGTGCTGGAAATGGTCTGCGGCAAGGGCGGCTACGTGCGCAGCATTGCACGCGATCTCGGTGAGGCCCTCGGCTGCCTCGGGCATGTCGTGACCCTGCGCCGCATCTGGTCAGGGCCCTTCCACACCGACGATGCTGTCGACTGGGCAATCATCGAGGCCGGCGACGCCGCCGCGCTCGAGGCGGCGCTCCTGCCGCTCGAGGCGGGGCTCGACGGCCTGCCCTGCCTGCCCTGCTCCGCCGAGGCGGCGGCCCGACTGCGCCACGGCAATCCGGCGCCGGTTCTGGCCGCACCCGATGTCGACTACGGCGACGAGGCCTGGGCCGCGCACGGCGGCCGCGCCATCGCCATAGGCCGCTACCGGGCGGGCGAGCTTCACCCGAGCCGGGTGCTGGACGTAGACTGATCACGCCCGCCAATGAAAGAGAGACGCCCCATGAGAGTGACGCAAGCCCCGATGCTCGCGCTCGGCATGTTAATGACAGTCCCGTCGCTCGGGCTGGCGATGAACAACCCGGCCTCGGCCTTCTGCATCGAGATGGGCGGCCAGCACGAAACGCTGAAGGATGCCGGCGGCGCCGAGATGTCGGTCTGCCACCTGCCCGACGGCCGGATCATCGAGGAATGGACGCTGTTCCGCATGTTTCAGGGCAAGGTTCCGCCACAGGTCCCGGACGCGAACCAGGGCTGAACACCCCCGCCACGCGGCCATGCACGGGGCTTCCCATTCCCCCGCGATCCCGCTATAGGCACGGCGCCTGCTGGAGAGATTCTCCCGCGGGCCGATCCCGTGTTCGACCCTGCTGGACGACATCCCGGCTGTGGCCGGTCCCGGGACCGCCGATCGAAACCCATTTGTGAAAGGACCACCCGATGTCGATCACGCCGGACGTCAAAGAAACGCTGATCAAGGAATATGCGACCAAGGAAGGCGACACCGGTTCGCCCGAAGTGCAGGTCGCGATCCTCACCAGCCGTATCAATACGCTCACCGAGCATTTCAAGGCGCACAAGAAGGACAACCACTCGCGGCGCGGGTTGCTGAAGATGGTGTCGCAGCGCCGCAAGCTGCTCGACTACGTCAAGTCGCGCGACGAGGCCCGCTATCAGTCGCTGATCGGCCGCCTCGGCATCCGCCGCTGAGCCTATCCGGCTCTGCTCGCGCGGGCGCAGGGGCGCCCGCGTTTTCCGGCCCCCTCCCGACCCCGGGGACCCGCCGGACCGCTGTTGAGGGGTCAGCGGGCGCATGCCCGCAGCACGCGGCGTTCGGACCAGGGGGTCCCGCCGTCATGAAGGGAACGATATGTTCAACGTCGTAAAGAAATCCATCGAGTGGGGGCATGACACGCTCACCCTCGAAACGGGGAAGATTGCGCGTCAGGCGGACGGAGCGGTGCTCGCAACCTATGGCGAGACCAGCGTACTCGCCACCGTCGTCTTCGAGAGGAAGGCGAAGCCGGGCCAGGACTTCTTCCCGCTGAC
>CAYLHK010000068.1:0-342 GCA_964383295.1 uncultured Rhodovulum sp. | reverse complement strand
CCGCCCGGGATCTTGCCGGCGGCTTCTTCAAGCGCGAGGCGCGCCCCTCCGAGAAGGAGACGCTGACGTCGCGCCTGATCGACCGGCCGATCCGCCCGCTCTTCGTCGAGGGCTTCAAGAACGAGGTGCAGGTGATCTGCACCGTCCTCTCCTATGACATGGAGAACGATCCCGACATCGTCGCCCTGATCGCGGCCTCGGCGGCGCTGACCCTGTCGGGCGCGCCCTTCCTCGGCCCGATCGGCGCCGCGCGTGTCGGCTTCGTCGACGGCGCCTATGTGCTGAACCCGGCCGCCGACGACATGGAGAAGCTGCGCGACAACCCCGAGCAGCGGCTCGACC
>CAYLHK010000067.1:0-18467 GCA_964383295.1 uncultured Rhodovulum sp. | reverse complement strand
TTCGGCATCGGCACCGCGGCGCTGATCGCCATGGGCTGCATCATGGTGCGCCAGTGCCAGTCGAACACCTGCCCGGTCGGGGTCTGCACCCAGGACCCGGCGCTCAGGGCCAAGTTCACCGGCACGGCGGACAAGGTCGTGCAGCTGATGAGCCACTACGCCCAGGAGGTGCGCGAGGTGCTGGCATCCGTCGGCGCGCGTACCATCGACGAGGTGATCGGCCGGGCGGATCTGCTGATGCAGGTCAGCCGCGGCGCCGAGCACCTGGATGATCTCGACCTGAACCCGCTGCTCATCAATGTCGACGAGGGCCAGCCGAACAGCTACGACCGCCGCCGCCCGCGGCAGTCGGTGCCCGACACGCTGGACGCGCAGATCGTCACCGACGCCGAGCCCTTCTTCAAGGATGGCGAGAAGATGCAGCTGAGCTACGCGGTGCAGAACACGCTGCGCTCGATCGGCACACGGGTCTCGAGCCACATCGTCCAGCGCTTCGGGATGCGCAACGGCCTGCAGGCCGACCACCTGACGGTCAAGCTCGCCGGCAGCGCCGGCCAGTCGCTCGGCGCCTTCGCAGCGCCGGGGCTGAAGATCGAGGTCATGGGCGAGGCCAACGACTATGTCGGCAAGGGCCTGTCGGGGGCGACGATCGTCGTGCGCCCGCCGATCGGCTCGCCGCTGGTCCCGCACGAGAACGCGATCATCGGCAACACGGTGCTCTACGGCGCGACGGCGGGGTCGGTCTTCGCCAGCGGCCGGGCGGGCGAGCGGTTCTGCGTGCGCAACTCGGGCGCCGATGTCGTGGTCGAGGGCTGCGGCTCGAACGGCTGCGAATACATGACCGGCGGCACGGCCGTGATCCTCGGCCGCTTCGGCGACAACTTCGGCGCGGGCATGACCGGGGGCATGGCCTTCCTCTACGATCCCGACGACGAGATCGAGCTCAGGCTCAACCCCGAGACGGTGATCGTGGCGCCGGTGGCCTCGGCCGCCTGGGAGGCGAAGCTCAAGGGCCTGATCGAGCGGCATCGCGTCGAGACCGGCAGCCCGCGCGCGGCGGAGATCCTGCGCAACTGGGAGGACGCGCTGACCAAGTTCCGCCAGATCGTGCCCAAGGAAATGCTGTCGCGACTGGAGCATCCGCTGAGCGACGCGCTCGAGGCGGCGCGGGCGTGAGTCGTGATGTAATTGAAAGGCGGCTTCCGGTCCAACCCGCCTGTTGCCGGGTGATCACTGGGCCAGTGGGATCGCAATGAGGAGGCTGGGGATGGGTAGCGCCATTCCCGCGCACGTTCCGGGGCGCTCGAAGGTGGCGAGCCACCACCCGTTGAACGGGCTCTCGGGCACGGCTGTTGCGCGGAACGGACCTTCTCCGCAAGTGTCGGAGAGCGCGTTAGCGTAGTCTTCCCAGCCGGCGCCCGGTGACAACTGCACGGCGACTTTCTGCTGATTTACGTCGTCGCTCGCACCGAGAAGGACGCTGAGGCATCCGAGCGCGGCAAATATGACTAGTCCGTAGACGCCGAGCTCAAACAAGCTTTTGCGGATCCTATTGGTCAGGTCAAGGAAGGCGGCGTAGCTTACCGCGTGAAAGCGCGCCGTCTGAAGATCCACCATGTTTGCATGGGCGGTACTTACCTCGCTCTCCTTGTGCGGCTTGATGGACAGCAATAGAATATAGTGCGTGACAGACGCCTGATAGTCGTTGTCGAGGTCATCGAATGACTTGTACTGTGCGGGGAGAACGCCGGATGCCGCTATCGCTGCCTTGAGGACGTCATCATTCTTCATCTGATCCGCGCGGAACCCATCGGACAAAAGAAGGTCGAGGAGGACGCGGATGCAGAAGAGCGTGAAAAGGACTGCGAAGGCGCTCGCAATCAGTGCATAGATCAGCTTGTCGCCACTGAGCGTTCCCAGCGACGAGAAAGTCACGCCTGCAACCAGCGCCGCCAAAAAGCCCATCACCAGCGTGGTGATCCACTTCACAGTCTCGCGCAGCGTCTGTCGACTGCTTGCGTAGGGATCGTGCTCACTCAATGCGGTGACGAAGATTGATGACGATCTCTGGGTGAATGCCGAGCTCGCTGCTTACCGCATTGCCCAGATTGCCGACATCGATCGCATCGGGCCACGGGACGTCCGGGTAAAGATAGAGATGCCCGGAGTTGTCGAGGTGGCCAATAACGTTATGGGTCGGTTCAATCCGCTCTATCGCAATCTTGTCTCCTGGTAACTTCACTATATTCGCGACTGCTATTCCAGGAACGAACCTTTCCCTAATTGTTAATTCAGATTGCGGTACAGGAATGTCGTCGTATCCGACAGTGAAGGTTTCGCCGCCGCAGGTTATGACGAGGCGACCATCGTCGTCCTTTGCAATGGTAATCGACAAAGCTTGTTCCTCCCCCGAAAGGCGCTCCTTCTGGATCCTATCACAGTGGCGCGGGATGCGCGAAGAATTCATCTGGCGAAAGCGCTTGTGCCGATAGTGTGCAATACGGGTTGGTGCTCCTGACGGCCTTTCGTAAACAGTGATTGGCGGCGGAGTTCGGCTGAGCACGGGGTCTTGAGCCCGCCGGGATTTTCGGCGACCTTCGCCGCGAACGGGCTGGAGCGCCCGATCTTGGAGGGCAGTCGCGCGTGGCAGACAATCCGTATGCGGCGCTGGGGGTGGCGAAGGACGCCACGGCCGATGACATCCGCAAGGCCTACAAGAAGATCGCCAAGACCAGCCACCCGGACCTGAACCCGGGCGATGCCACCGCGGCCGAGCGGTTCAAGGCCGCCGCGGCGGCCTATGAGCTGCTCAAGGACGCCGACAAGCGTGCCCGCTTCGATCGCGGCGAGATCGACGCCTCGGGCCAGGAGACGCCCGAGCGGCGGTTCTACCGGGAATATGCCGAGGGGCCGGAGGCGACCTATCACACCAGCCGCGGATACGAGGACTTCGCCGATCTGGGCGATGTGTTCAGCGATCTGTTCGGCCAGCGGGCGCGGGCGCGCGGTGCGCAGGCCGAGGGCTTCGTCGCCCGCGGCCCCGACCGGCACTACACGCTCGAGGTCGGCTTTCTCGAGGCGGCGAAGGGCGCGACCCGGCGGATCACCCTGCCGGATGGGGCGACGCTCGACGTCAAGATCCCCGAGGGGCTCGCCGACGGGCAGGTGCTGCGCCTGCGCGGCAAGGGCGGTGCGGGCATCGGCGGCGGGCCGGCCGGCGATGCGCTGGTGACGATCGGGGTAGGAGCGCATCCGCTCTTCGTCCGGGAGGGCAACGACATCCTGATCGAGCTGCCGATCTCGCTCGACGAGGCGGTGCTCGGGGCCAAGGTCGAGACGCCGACCATCGGCGGACGGGTGGCGGTGAGCGTGCCGAAGGGTGCCTCGTCAGGCCGGGTGCTGCGGCTGCGCGGCAGGGGCGTGAAGGGCGGCGACCAGCTGGTGACGCTGAGGGTCGTCATGCCCGCAGCGATCGACGAGGAGCTCGAGACGTTCATGCGCGGCTGGCGCGAGCGCCACGCCTACGATCCGCGGAAGGACATGGCATGAAGCGCTATTATTCGGAAACCGAGGTCGTGGCCGAGGTGAACGGGCTGACCGTGGTGCAGCTGCGCGCCTTCGTCGCCGCCGAATGCCTCACGCCGGCCGAGCGCGACGGTCGGATGGCCTTCGTCGAGGCGGATGTGGCGCGGGCGCGGCTGCTGGCGGAGCTTGCGTCGGATTTCGAGCTCGACGCCGATGCCGCCGGGCTGGTCGTATCGCTGATCGACCAGATCCACGGGCTGCGCCGACAGCTGCGGGCGCTGGGCGAAGCGGTGGCGGACGAGGATGCCGCGGCCCGGGCACGCATTCGCTCCCGACTGCTGGAGCGCGGGTGATGCCGGCAGGTCCGGGGTTTAAATCCGGTTAATGCGCAGAAGTTTCTTATTTCAAATCAACACCTTGGCTGGATTCCCGCGCGCGGGAATTCCTTGCCGTCTCCAGCGTCCCCCCATAGGTCGCGACGATCCCGTCCAGCCGCGCCTCCTCCTCGGGATCGGGCGGCGGCGGGGTCCGGTTCAGACGGGCGGCCAGCTCGGGGTCGAGGCGGATACGCGCCCGCAGCGCCAGGTGGTCCGAGCCGAAGCGCTCCAGCAGCTCGATCGACACCATGGCCACGTCGTCGGTCACATAGATCTGGTCGATCGGGCAGCGGATCATCGGATGGTTGGCGTTGAAGCTCGCGAACAGCCCGCGCCCGATACGCGGATCGACATAGCCGCCCACCCGCTTGAAATGCTGCGCCCGGTCCGACCAGGCCGCCTCGTTGAAGTCGCCCATGGCCACGACCGGCAAGCCCGTCGCCCGCGCGAACCGCGCCGCATAGGTGATCTGGGCATCGCGCTCCTCGGTGTCCTGCCCCGGGATCGGCGGCTGCGGATGCAGGCCGATGAAGCGGAAGCTGCGGCCATCCGGCGAGACCAGCTCGGCCAGCACCGAGGGCGTCTCGTCCGGGGTCAGGTAGACCGCCTGCCCTTCGGTCATCTCTAGCCGCGTCGCGAAGACGAGGCCGTAGTGATTGTCGTCGCGCGGCTCGCGCAGCACCGATGGATAGCGCGCCAGCACGGGCTCCAGCGCGGCGATCCATGTCGTGTCGGTCTCCATCAGGAACAACACGTCGGGATCGACACGCTCGATCAGCGCGATCAGCCGCGCGTGCTCCTCGTTCTCCTTCAGCACATTGGCGGTGAACAGCGTCACCCCGTCGGCGGCATCGGGGGCGAAGTCCATCTCGTGGGCCGCCAGCGGCGTATAGGGGCGGATGCGCCAGACCTGATAGGCCGCCCCCGCCAGCGCAGTGGCCAGCAGGATCAGCCGCGCCGGACCCGGCATGAACAGCGCGGCAGCCGCGACGATCACGAAGCCGGCGGCGACATGCACGCGGGGAAAGTCCCACATGCGCACCCACCAGGCCTGCGAGGTCGAGAGAGGCAGCAGCGTCACCGCCGCCAGCAGGCCGGCGAAGATCCAGACGAGCGTGGTCAGCAGGGTGGCAAGCAACGGGACACCTCTCACAGCCATCTAGCAGGCCGCTCGCGCCGACGTCCACTGTGGCGGCCTGTTGTGGCCATGGCGCGCCACTTGCCGGGTTCCTTTCCAGCCGGGTTGAACGACGGGGACTTTGGCGCCAGAAAAACCCATGGTTGTGCGGGTTCTTCGGCGCCCGATCGGGCATCTCTGGCGCAGGCTGCGGAAGATCGTCCTGATCGCCGCGGCGCTGGTGTTCGCCGTGGTGCTGGCGAACCGCTGGATCAACCCGCCGATTACCTCGCTGATGGTCATGGAATGGTGGCGCCTGGGCGCGATCGAGCGCGAGTGGGTGCCGCTGTCGGCGATGTCGCCGAACCTGCCGCTGTCGGCCGTCGCGGCGGAGGACGCGAACTTCTGCCGGCACTGGGGCTTCGACATGGACGGGATCCGCGCGGCGCTGTCCGACACCAGGCGCGTGCGCGGGGGATCCACCATCACCCAGCAGGTGGCGAAGAACGTTTATCTCTGGCCGTCGCGGTCCTGGGTCCGCAAGGGCCTGGAGGCGGGGTTCACGGTGCTGATCGAGGCGACCTGGCCGAAGCGGCGGATCATCGAGGTCTATCTGAACGTGGCCGAGTTCGACGCGGGCGTCTTCGGGGTGCAGGCCGCGTCGCGGCGATACTTCGGAATGGACGCGGCGGAGCTCGGCCCGCAGCGGGCGGCGCGGCTGATGGCGATCCTGCCCGATCCGCAGGGCCGGTCACCGGTGTCGGGGACGCGCTTCATCAATCAGCGGGGGGCGGCGATCCAGCGCGGGGCCGAGACGATCCGGGCGGACGGGCGGGCGGCGTGCTTCCTCTGATCGCGCGTCGCACGGTTGAAATACGGCCGGTGAAGGAGGATGAAGGGGGATCGAGCAGAAAAAGGAACGCCGAATGCGCCGCCTGTATCACCAGACGTTGTCTCCCTACTGCCGAAAGATCCGACTGGTCCTTGCCGAGAAGCGCATCGAGGTCGAGCTGGTCGAGGAGAAGCCGTGGGAGCGGCGGATGGACTTCCTGCGGATGAACCCGGCCGCACAGGTGCCGGTGCTGCGGATCGACGGGCTGACGCTGGCGGATTCGAATGCGATCTTCGAGTATCTGGAGGAGACCTGCCCCGAGCCGCCTCTGCTGCCCAAGGGCCCGGCGGCGCGGGCGGAGGCGCGGCGGCTGACGGCCTGGTTCGATGACAAGTTCCACAACGAGGTGACGGCGAACCTGCTCTATGAGCGGGTGAACAAGAAACTCTCGCGGAGCGGGTATCCCGAGAGCGAGAAGATCAAGGCGGGCCTGCGCAACATCAAGTACCATCTCGACTACATCGGCTGGCTGACGGATCACCGGCGCTGGCTGGCGGGCGACGAGCTGACCATCGCGGATTTCGCCGCCGCGGCACAGCTGTCCTGCCTCGACTATATCGGGGATGTGGACTGGGCGCGGAACGCCGGGCTGCAGGAATGGTACGCCAAGGTGAAGTCGCGCCCGGCGTTCCGGTCGATCCTGGCCGATCTGGTGCCGGGCTTCACCCCGCCGCAGCATTATGCGGATCTGGACTTCTGAGACCTGGCCGTCACAACTTGTGACGCGTGGTCAAGTAGTTGATTTTGAACGGATATGGCCCGAGCCGTTAACCTGATTTCAACCCCTGCGAGGGCGCCGGAGGACCTGGCGCGCGCGATCAAGGAGCGGGCGCTGGCGGAGGGGTTCGCTGCGGCCGGGATCTGTGCGCCGGGGGCGATCCCGGAGGCGGCGGGGCGGCTGGCCGCATATGTCGCGGAGGGCCGCCACGGGCAGATGGAGTGGATGGCCGAGCGGATGCAGTGGCGGGGCGATCCGACGGCGCTGTGGCCGGCGGCTCGGTCGGTCATCATGCTGGCGGAGGCCTATACGCCCGCGGGCGATCCGCTGGCCAACCTCGCCCGGACTGATCGCGGAACGATCAGCGTCTATGCGCGGGGGCGTGACTATCACGACGTGGTCAAGGCGCGGCTGAAGCGGGTGGGGCGCTGGCTGGTGGCGGAGACCGGGGCCGAGATCAAGGTCTTCGTCGATACCGCGCCGGTGATGGAGAAGCCGCTGGCGGGTGCGGCCGGCCTTGGCTGGCAGGGCAAGCACACGAACCTTGTGGGCCGCGAGATCGGCAACTGGGTGTTCCTCGGCGCGATCTTCACGACGCTGGATCTGCCGCGCGATGCGCCGGGGGAGAACCGCTGCGGGTCCTGTCGCGCCTGTCTCGACATCTGCCCGACCGACGCCTTTCCGGCGCCCTACCAGCTCGATGCGACCCGCTGCATCTCGTATCTGACCATCGAGCACGCGGGGCCGGTGCCGGAGGAGTTCCGCGCCAAGCTCGGCAACCGGATCTATGGCTGCGACGACTGCCTTGCGGTCTGCCCCTGGAACAAGTTTGCCCAGGAGGCGCGGGACGCGGCGCTGTTCGCGCGGGTCGAGCTGCAATGCCCCGAGCTCGCGCATCTGGCGGAACTGGACGACGCCGGTTTCCGGCAGGTGTTCAGCGGCTCGCCGATCAAGCGGATCGGACGCAACCGCTTCGTGCGCAACGTGGCCTATGCGGTGGGCAATTCCGGGCTCGCGGCACTGGTGCCGGTGGCCGGGCGTCTGGCGGAGGATGCCGATCCGGTGGTGCGCGAGGCGGGCGGCTGGGCGCTGGCGCGGCTTACTGGATCAGCTGGAGATTCCGCCGGGCCGGCGGCGCCAGGGGATGGTCGGGATGAGTCGTGACGAGCTCGATCCAGAGCGCGGCCGCCTCGGCTTCCTGCCCGAGTTCGGCGCGCGCCGCGGCGGCCTCGAACAGGGCCTCGGGCAGGCCGGGCGCGTCGGCGAGCGCGCGGTCGGCCTCGAGGCGCGCGGCCTCCGGATCACCGGAGCGACGCAGTGCGGCGGCGCGCAGCGCGCGGGCGGCAGCATCCTCGGGCGCGACGGCAAGCCGGGCGTCGAGGGCGGCGATGGCGGCCGGCCAGTCCTGATCGGCGGCGGCGATGTCGGCGCGCAGGAGGGCGATTTCGGGGTCGTCCGGCGTCAGCCGCGCGGCGCGGTCCAGCGCCTGGGTGGCGAGATCGGGCGCGCCGGCGTCGAGCCAGAGCCGCGCCCCGTCGATCAGCGCGGTGGCGCGGGTCTGCACGCCCATCTCGCGGTTCGGATTGGCGGCGAGCGCGGTCAGCAGGCGCGCGGCGGTGGCCGTAGCACCCAAGGCGGCAAGGGCTGCCGCCTCGCAGAGCCGGGCGGCCGCGCCGCCACCCTGGCGCGTCCAGAGCGCGGCATCCTCGCGGGCGGCGGCCGGGTCGGCGGCGATGGCGGCCTCGCATTCGTCGGGCGAGGTGATCTCGGCCTGCGCTGGCTGGGCGAGGACGGCGGCGAGAGCTGTGGCGACAATCCAGCGCATCGGGGAGCGGTCTCCTTGGGGCGCGGCATCAGGGAGCGTGTCGAATGCCGGTTCTGCTGAACCTCGGCCATGGCTACTCGGCGGCACGGCTGGCCGCAAGGCTTCCCGCGGGCTGGCGGGTGATCGGGGCTACGCGCTCGGCGGAGAAGGCGGCCAAGCTGCGTGCCGGGGGGGTCGAGGCGCTGGACTGGGCCGACCCGGGCGCGGTGCGGGCGGCGATCGCGGCGGCGAGCCATGTGCTGGTCTCGGCCGCACCGGTGGATGGCGCCGATCCGGTGCTCGCCGGCTTCGCAGAGGACCTGCAGGCGGCGGCGGGGATCGAATGGGTCGGATACCTCTCGACCACGGGCGTCTACGGCGACCATGGCGGCGCCTGGATCGACGAGGAGACGCCGCGCATCGCCGCCAGCGCGCGCGGCGGCGGCCGCGTGGTGGCGGAGGATGCCTGGCTGGCCTCAGGCCTGCCGGTGCATGTCTTCCGCCTGTCGGGGATCTACGGTCCCGGGCGCAGCGCCTTCGATCGGCTGCGCGCGGGCACGGCGCAGCGGATCGTGAAGCCCGGCCAGGTCTTCAACCGTATCCATGGCGAGGACATCGCCGGGGCGCTGCTGGCCTCGATCGCGCGACCGGCGCCGGGGCGTGCATACAACCTTGCCGATGACGAGCCGGCGCCGGCACAGGATGTGATCGCCTATGCCGCGGGGCTGATCGGGGTGCCTGTGCCCCCCGATATCCCGTTTGAGGCCGCCGCGCTGTCACCGATGGCGCGGTCCTTCTATGCGGAGAACAAGCGGGTCTCGAACCGGCGGGTGAAGGAGGAGCTTGGGCTGGAGCTGATCTATCCGGACTATCGCGCCGGGCTGCGCGGCATTCTCGCGGCCGGCGGGTGAGGGTGGCGCGTGCGTGACGGACGCAACATGCGGCGGAAAAACGTCACGCGCGTCGTTCGAGGCTGGTAATCGTTAAGCGGATCGGACAAGGTTCCGCAAAACGAGCGGTCCGGTGGGCCTGAACCACCCAGGTAGGTAGGATGTCGCACAGGCGACTGCGAGCAGGTGCAGCGATTGTCGCCCTGGCCACGGCCACGGCGCTCGGCGTGGGCGAGACCGCTCCGGCGCAGGATCGTGCTGTGCCGCGCCCGAGCCTGAACCTCTATGGCGCCACCGGCCTGATCGACATGCCGAGCGCCGAGGCGCAGCCCGACGGGCAGATTTCGGCCTCCTACAGCCAGTTCGGCTCGACATCGCGGCGCAACTTCACCTTTCAGGTGCTGCCGCGCGTCTCCACCACGCTGCGCTATTCGACGATCCAGGACTGGGGACGGCCGGACAATCCGACCTATGATCTCTACGACCGCAGCCTCGACGTGACCTTCCAGCTTGCCTTCGAGGACCGCGACGGCTGGCGGCCGGCGATCGCGCTCGGCTTCCGCGATTTCCTTGGGACGGGGGTCTATTCGAGCGAGTTCCTTGTCGCGTCGAAGACCGTGTTCGAGGACTTCACCATCACCGGCGGCCTAGGCTGGGGGCGGCTCGCCGGCGACGGCATGGCCAAGAACCCGTTCTGCGAGGTCAGCTCGTCGATGTGCGAGCGCGACATCGACTTCGGGGAGGGCGGCAAGCCGGCTTGGGACGCGTTCTTCCACGGCGAGGACATCGGCTTCTTCGGCGGCGTGGAGTGGCGGGCGACGGACAAGTTCACGCTGAAGGTCGAGTACTCGCCCGACCAGTACGAGCGCGAGCGCCGCAGCCCGGCGGCGGATTTCGACCGGCGCTCGTCGCTGAACTTCGGCGCGGAATACCGCTGGTTCGAGGGCGTGACGCTGGGCGCCTATTACATGTACGGCTCGGAGCTCGGGTTCAACGTCGCGGTCAGCGGCAATCCGATGCGCCCGCTCACCCCGCAGGATCTGGGCACGGGGCCGCTGCCGGTGAACGCGCGGGCCGCGAATGCGCCGCGAGGCACGGGCTGGGCGAACAATCCGAGCGCGACCGACCAGCTCGCTCAGGCGCTGTCCGAGGCGCTGAAGGGCGAGGGGCTGCAGCTCGAGGAGATGTCGGTCACTGGCTCGACGGTCGAGATCGCGGTCACCAACCGGCGCTTCAACCAGGAGCCGCGGGCGATCGGGCGGGCGGCGCGGGTGCTGGCGGCGGGCATGCCGGCCTCGGTGGAGACGTTCCGCATCACGCCGATGCTCGGCGGCCTGCGCACCACGACGGTCGAGATCGACCGCAGCGACTTCGAGGCGCAGATCGACCGGCCGGATGCCGGGCAGCGGAGCTGGGACACGGCTGGCATCCAGGGCGCGACCCCGACGCTGCCGGACGATGTCTGGCGGCGCGACGCCTATCCGGAGATCGACTGGAGCATCGCGCCGGCGCCGTATCTGTTCCTGCTGAACCCCGAGGAGCAGATCCGGCTGAGCCTCTATGTCGAGGGCGGGGCGACGGTCACCTTTGCGCCGGGATTCTCGGTCAGCGGCCGGGTGGCGCAGGGCCTGATCAACGTGCCTGACGACGACGGCCCGTCCAACACGAACCTGCCACCGGTGCGCAGCGAGATGTCGCGCTATTATGCCGGCTATGACCCGAAGCTGCAGCGGGCCACTGTGGACTATCTGTTTAAGCTGAACGAGGACACATATGCGCGTGCCTCGGCCGGCTATCTCGAGCGGATGTTCGCGGGCGTCAGCGGCGAGATCCTGTGGAAGCCGGTCGATCAGAGCTGGGGCCTCGGCCTCGAGCTGAACTACGTGGCGCAGCGCGACTACGAGGGCTTGGGGTTCAGCTACTACGACTATGACGTGGCGACCGGCCATGCGTCGCTCTACTGGGATACCGGCTTCGAGAATTTCGAGGTCATCGCCAGTGCTGGCCGCTATCTCGCCGGCGACTGGGGCGGGACGCTGGAAGTGTCGCGGCGGTTCCCGAACGGCTGGACGGTCGGCGGCTGGGCCACGCTGACCGACGTGACCGAAGAGGCCTTCGGCGAGGGCAGCTTCGACAAGGGCATCTTCCTGCAAATCCCGTTCCGCTGGACCGTGCCCTTCGAGACGCGGGCCACCAACACCATCTCGCTGACCTCGGTGCAGCGTGACGGCGGTGCCATGCTCAACATCTCCAACCGGCTTTATCCGATCGTCCGCGACTTCGACCGGACGCGGCTCGAGCAGAACTGGGGTTCTTTCTGGCAATGAGGCGCGCGCTCCCCGCCCTTTTCCTGCTGCTCGCGGCCTGCTCGAACGAGGGGCTGAACCCGATCGTGAATGCGGCGATCAACGAGGTGAACCCGCTGCGCGGAGGCGTTGAGGCGCCGCCGGCCCAGCAGGCCCAGCCCGTCACCCGCGCGGCCATCGACCGGGCCGACGTGGCCACGATCCGCATCCGCCTCGTCGGCGAGGAGGGCGGCGCGTTCATGTTCGCAGCGAGCGACAACGGCGGCTATGTCACCTATGCCTCGAGCCTGCGGCAGTCGGTGACCATGCGCGGGGCGCGGATCACCGCGACGCGCGGGCTCGGCTATGACCTTCTGTCGCTCACCTCGAGCCAGCCCGATCCGCTGATGGGTGCGATCCCGCCCGGCCAGTGGCCGTCGCGGATCACCCGCAGCTACGAATTCCCGGCCTGGTCGCCGCGCGGCCGGATCGAGACCTTCGAGTGCCGGTTCGAGTTCGGAAGCGCGAGCGAGATCGTCATCATCCAGCAGCGCCACCAGGGCGTCGAGATCAGAGAGTACTGCACCGGGCCCACCGGCGAGTTCGAGAACCTCTATTTCGCCGACCTGCGCACGGGATTCGTCTGGCGCAGCATCCAGTGGCTGGGGCCGCTGCAGGGGCATCTCGATACGCAGATCGTGCTGCCCTACACCGGCCGGCGGAGCTGAGGCCGCGGGTCGGGGATGCCCGACCCCGCACACGCTGATTCCACGGTCGCTCCGCGGCCATGTCCATCGACAAATTCGCGACGAATTCGCGCTGCGGCCGGTCAGGCTGTTGGGCGTAGGGATTCGAAAGTGCGAGTCCGGCAAGAGCCCCAGCGCGCCCTTCAGATTCTGCCCCGCTCCAACGAAAAAGGCAGCGCCTAAGCGGCGCTGCCTTCAATTTCGCTTCCGCAGGATGGGCGACCGGTGGCCGCCACCCGCACGAGCTGTCGCGTAGCGATCAGGAGTCGTCGTTGGCGATGGCGTAGGCGATCGCGGCGAGACCGATCACGGGGATCAGCCAAGCGGCGTTCGAGCCACCGACCGGGGCCGGCTCGGCGATCACGATCGGCTCTTCCGGGGCTTCGAACACGAGCGCGCCGGCAAAGGCCTGGCCGGCCAGCAGGAGCGCCGCCGCGGTGGTCACAAGGTACTTCATAGTTATCCTCCTTAGAGAGTGCGGGTCTGCGAAGCTGCTAGCCCGCCCGGACCTGCGATCGGACAAGCTAATGGTCGAAAGCCTAACCAACTTTCCCTCGTCATTTCAATCGCCGAGATCCGGTTGGGGGAGTAAAGCATGCCTGTTGTCAAATTAGCAACACCGGGGTTCCGACCTGGCTGCGGTCATAAACCTCGATGATATGCTCGTTGAAAAGCCCGATGCAGCCGTTGGACGACTGGCGGCCGATCTTGCGGATATCGTTGGTTCCGTGGATCCGATAGGCCCCCGGAAACCCAAGGTTGAGTGCCCGCACCCCGAGCGGGTTGTTCGGTCCGGGCTCCACATATCGTGGCAGGTCCGGGTGACGCCGCAGCATGTTCTCGGTCGGTCGCCAGTCGGGATCCGGCCGCTTCAGCGTCACGGTCGTCCGGCCGCGACGCGTCATATCCCCGGTCAGGGGCACCGAGGTGGGGTAGACCCGGTAGAAGCCGTCCGCGCCCCAGAAGTGGAGGACGCGGTCGTTGGTGTCGGACAGGATTGCCGAACGGGAAAGGTCGCCGAAATAATCCTGCGCATTGCGCATTTTTAGTCCGGAGATTCGCCGCAGCAGGTAACCGCGGTCCTGTGCGTCCGGCACGTAGTCGCGAAGGAGATCTTCCTCCACGGCTGCACGCGCGCCGGTGGCGAAGCCCGCAGAAAGCAGGGCCCAGCCGGCAAGGAGGCCGAGCCTCCGGCGGTCGAGTTGTGCGTGCATGCTGTCGTCCATCGGTACACCGGTATGGTCGCCACGAGACTAATTTACTTGCGTTTCAATGCAGCTGCAATGGAATGGTTCCCCGTCGGCGCCAGACGGCCCAAAGGTGAATGCGTTTGAAGGCGGGCCTGAAACCCGCTAGGTACGGAACAGGCTCCGCAACTACAGGTTTTACCATGGTCCGCTACCTCGTCGCTCTGGGCCTGACCCTTTTCCTCGCGGCCTGCGATTCGGGCGGTGCGCCGCAGGGCGGGATCAGCCCGGGCGATGCCGACACGATCCGCCTGCGGCACCTCGACGCGGTCAATGCCGCCCGTGCGCAGGCCGGTGCTGGGCCGCTGCGGCTCTCGGCAGAGTTGAACGCCGCGGCCGAGACCCATGCGCGCGACATGTCGGTGCAGCAGCGGGCCTGGCATTTCGGCTCCGACCTGACATCGCCGCGCGAGCGGGCGATCCGGGCCGGCTACCGCGGCGAGATTGCCGGCGAGAACCTGTCGGAAGGTTCCGATTCGGATCTTGTCGTGCTGCGGTCCTGGCTCGACTTCTCGGATACGCGGGCGGTCATCCTCGATCCTCCGGCCCAGGGTCTTGGGCTCGGCTGGTATCAGGAGTCCGGCGGCAAGATCTGGTGGGTCCAGCTGATCGGCCGTTAGGCCGATCGCCGCGGCGCCTGAAGATCAGGCGCCGAAGATCGTGACCGGGATCCCGAGCGGGACCAGCGTCCAGATTTCCTCGATCTCTTCGTCGGTCACAGCGATGCAGCCGGCCGTCCAGTCGCGCCCGCCGCGACGTTCGGTTTCCGAACGCGGGCCGCCGTGGAAGAAGATGTCGCCGCCGGGGCTTACGCCCATGGCGCGCGCGCGGGCGACGTCCTGGGTGTTGGGATAGCTGATCCCCACGCTGAGATAGTAGGCGCTGCGGGGATTGCGGCGATCGACGTAGTAGCGCCCCTCGGGCGTGCGGCCGTCGCCGGAGCGGGTCTTGTGGCCGTCGGGCGTGAAGCCGAGGCCGATCCGGTAGCGCTTGAGCTCGGTCTCGCCGCTCATCAGCGCCATGGCGCGGTTGCGCTTGGAGACCACGATGTGGTTCGCGCGAGGCGCGATCCGGTGGACGAAGGGCGACGCCAGCCCGGGCGCGGCGCCGGCCGCGAGGAAGCCCGCCGTCAGCGCCAGTGCGCTGCGCCGCGTCCAGAGCGCCGCCGCCTGATCGCGGGATCTCGAATGGAGGAGGTCGTTGTCGCTCTCGGGCGACCTGTCGTGCTCGATCATCTGCCTGCTCGTTCTTGCTGCTACCCCGCGCCCTTTCCGGACGTCGGAATCTCTGTCCGATATGGTTGATATACCGCTAATCGGGCAGATTTGCGAAGCGTTTATTGAGCGGTCTTCCGCCGATCCGTCAGGCGGCGGGCGCGGCTCCGGGAGCGGGCCGCAGGCGCCGGGCACGCTCGGAGGCCGACTTGAGCTGGCCGCAGGCCGCCATGATGTCCTCGCCGCGCGGCGTGCGGACCGGCGAGGCGTAGCCGGCGCGGTTCACGATCCGGCCGAAGGCCTCGATCCGGTCGGGATCCGAGCGCTCGTAGGGGGCGCCGGGCCAGGGGTTGAAGGGGATGAGGTTGATCTTGGCCGGGATGCCGGCGATCAGCTTCACCAGCCGGCGCGCGTCAGCGTCGCTGTCGTTCACGCCTTTCAGCATGACGTACTCAAAAGTGATCCGCTCGGAGTTCGACAGCCGCGGATAAGCGCGGCAGGCGTCGAGCAGGGCGGCGATGTTCCATTTGCGGTTGATCGGGACCAGCGCGTCGCGCACCGGGTCGGTCGTGGCGTGAAAGGAGATGGCGAGCAGGCAGCCGATCTCGTCCCCCACCCGCGCGATCTCGGGCACCACGCCCGAGGTCGAGAGGGTGATCCGGCGGCGCGACAGCGCGATGCCCTCGTCGTCCATGGCGATCTTCATCGCATCGCGCACGGCTTCGAAATTGTAGAGCGGCTCGCCCATCCCCATCAGCACGATGTTGGAGATGAGGCGCTTTTCGTCGGGCTTGCGCGACCAGTCGCCGAGGTCGTCGCGCGCCACCATGATCTGGCCGACGATCTCGGCCGGCGTCAGGTTGCGCACCAGCCGCTGGGTGCCGGTGTGGCAGAACGAGCAGGTGAGCGTGCAGCCGACCTGGCTCGAGATGCAGAGCGTGCCGCGGTCGGCCTCGGGGATGTAGACGGTCTCGATCTCGTGACCGCCCTCGATGCGCAGCAGGTACTTGCGGGTGCCGTCCGCGGAGACCTGACGGGTGACGATCTCCGGGCGGTCGATCTCGAAGGCTTCGGTCAGCAGGGCGCGGTAGTCGCGGGCAAGGTCGGTCATGGCCGAGAAGTCGCGCGCACCGCGGTGGTAGATCCACTGCCAGAGCTGGCGCGTGCGCATGGCCGCCTGTGCTTCGGGTGTGCCGGCGGCGAGCAGGGCGTCGCGGAGGCCTGCACGGCCCAGTCCGACGAGATTGACGCGCGCGTTCCCGGACACCGCCGGGCGGCGGGGGACGGTCAGGACGTCGGGCGTGATCGGGGCAGGAGCGGACACGGGCTGGGCTTTCGGCTGGAACCCGCCCTAGATAGCAGCTTTGCGCGAAATCGCCAGTGCCGGGCCGATCAGCGGCAGCGCGCCTCGGCGTCGGTGATCGCGGCGGTGAAGCCGGCCAGCGAGAAGGTGTCGATCGTGGTGTTGCCGCGCGCGGAGTTCGCCGTGATCCGCGCATTGGCACCACGCCGCATCGCCGCCGTGGCGCGGGCGTCCTCGGACGGGTCCGTCCAGGCCCATTCCTGCGCGTCGCCGCGGCCGGGGCTCATCGTGAAGCTATCCGAGCCGATCTCCATGCGCACCGGGCTGCCCTCGCGCAGCGGATAGCCGCCGGTGAAGCTGACCTCGTTCGCCACGCCGTCGCCGGGACGGAAGGTCACGAACAGGCGGATGTCGCCGCGGTTGACGCTGACCCGCTGGCCGTCGCGCTGAGCGACCGACTCCGACGGCGGGGCGACGATGTAGCATTCCCGCGGGCTGCTGGCGACGAAGACCGACCAAGCCGTGTGCGTGGCCACGCGCTCGGCGCTCTGGGCAGCCGCCTGCCCGCCGACCATCAGGGCCAGGCAAACCCCGACCGCGATCCGCGCCTTGCAAGTCATCCGCTATCGTCTCCTGCTCGTTCCCGCCCGCCGCGTCGTTCGCGCAAGCCTTTTGACAGACACGATCGGCGGGTCAAGATTGTTTTCTTCATGTTGCGCGAGCTAGTGTAGCCGTTCGGGGGGTATCTTTTCCAGTCCCCTGTGACACTTTCACTGACGCGTGACGCCGGAAGGCGCAGGCGTGGCCTTGGAGGGTGGTTTGGGCGATCCGGTGGTGATGGTCGAGGTGACGCGCGGCGGCCTGGTCGAATCCGTCCATCGCGGCCATGCGGTGGTCTGCGACGCCGCCGGCACGGTCCGGGCCGCCTGGGGCGATCCCGATGCGGTGATCTTTCCGCGCTCGTCGTGCAAGATGCTCCAGGCCCTGCCGCTGGTCGAAAGCGGCGCGCCCGGGCTTACGGCCGAGCGGCTGGCGCTGGCCTGCGCCTCGCATCAGGGCGCTGCCATGCATGTTCACCGCGTCGCGGACTGGCTGGCGGAACAGGGCCTCGGCGAGGGCGATTTCCGCTGCGGACCGCAGGTGCCGGACGATCGGCTGGAGCGGGCGCGGCTGCGCGAGGGCTTCGAGACGCCGGGCCCGATCTACAACAACTGCTCCGGCAAGCACGCCGGGTTCCTGACGCTGACCCGGCACCTTGGCGCGGACCCGGAGTATGTGGCGATCGACCATCCGGTGCAGGTCGCGGTGCGGGCGGCCTTCGAGGAGATGACCGGCGCCGACAGCCCCGGCTGGGGCACCGACGGCTGCTCTGCGCCGAACTTCGCGACCACGCTCACGGGGCTCGCGCGGGCAATGGCGCGCATGGCCGATCCCCGCGGCCTCGGCGCCGTGCGCGAGGCGGCGGCGCGGCGGCTGGTGGCGGCGATGCTCGCGCATCCGTTGCTGGTCGCGGGCGAGGGGCGGGCCTGTTCGGAGCTGATGGCGGCCATGGGCGGGCGGGTCGCGGTCAAGACCGGTGCGGAGGCCGTGTTCGTGGCGATCCTGCCCGAAGCCGGGCTCGGCGTGGCGCTGAAGATCGAGGACGGCACCACGCGCGCCTCGGAATGTGCGATCACGGCGATCCTGGCGCGGATGGGGGCCATCGAGGCCGGCCATCCGGCGGCTGCGCGGCGGCTGACCCCTGCGATCCTCAGCCGCCGTGGGGAGCCGGCGGGCGGGGTGCGCCCGGCCGCGGAGCTCTGGTCCGGAGGAGCGGCGATCTGACGGCGCGAGCGGCGCCCGGCACCTGCTTGCCGCAGCGGCGATTCGCGGCTAGATGACGGCCATGCGACGCTTTCTGGACATGGATGACCACGCGCGCCTTCCATGGCGTTTCTTCGGGCGTGGGCTCCGCCTTTCCACCGGCGCCTGATCCCCAACCCATCCGCCTGCCAGCCGGTTGCCATTCGCGGGAGGAACACATGTCCGCACCCAAGACCCTCTATGACAAGATCTGGGACGCCCATCTGGTGCACGAGGCACCCGACGGCACCAGCCTCATCTATATCGATCGCCATCTCGTACATGAGGTGACGAGCCCGCAGGCCTTCGAGGGGCTGCGGATGACGGGGCGCCGCGTCCGCGCGCCGGGCAAGACCATTGCCGTGCCGGACCACAACGTGCCGACGGACGTGAACCGGGCCGCAGGCATCGACAACGAGGAAAGCCGCATCCAGGTCGAGACCCTGCGCCGGAACGCGAAGGATTTCGGCGTCGAGATCTATGACGTGGCCGACCCGCGCCAGGGGA
>CAYLHK010000066.1:0-18522 GCA_964383295.1 uncultured Rhodovulum sp. | reverse complement strand
TGGTGCTCTAACCAACTGAGCTACGTCGGCACGCTGCAGCGGAGTTACCTATCGCCCCCACGGAATGCAAGTCCCCCTTGCCGCCGGGAGCGCGACTTCCCAGAATGGCCAGGGCCGATCGAGGCGGAGTTTCCGGAGGCGGACACATGAGCATCAACCGCGAGAGCGACGTGGCGGCGAACCTGCAGATCGGGCCGACCACGCTTGGCATGGTGCGGCTCTACGTTGAAGCCAACGGCATCGAGCTACCGCTCGACTTCGACCCAGACGAGGCAGAGGAAATCGCCGAGGAGCTGCGCATCGCAGCCGGCAAGGCGCGCAAGGCGGCAGCGAACGCCGGTGGCAAGCCTAAGCGCCGGCGCTGAGGGGCATCGGTTTTGATCCCGGCGCTTGACGACACAGCCCTTTCGCCGCGCTGAAAGGTCGGCCCCAATCGCGATCGATGCCTTCGCGCAGAACGCAGGGTTGCTGTTTCTCGGCATGGCGCGGACGACGGACACCCCCGTCGACGAAGTCCATGCACTTGCGCGACTTTTCACCATGCAGGATTCCGTTCTGAAGTATAGATCATATACGATGATGAGCCGCAGCGTACTTCTGGCGAGTGATATTGGACTTTTTATTTGTGAAATACGTTTTTATGATTTGCATCCTCAGTGTACCCCTCGCAGATGATTGGGGCTTTAACCAACACTGTACTATTTATGCCTCAAGGTACTCGAATCGAGGAAGACTGTATGCCGTACCAAATCGGGATGAAGTCGAATGCCCTCCTGCGCCCCATCCTCCGATGCGCCTGCTCGATAAGCCCAACTTCTGGCCCGCCTGTCTGTCAGCCGCACGGATATGCGGTGGCTGATCCGTGCCGGCCGATTCACCGAGCCCATCCCCCTAGGCTACCGCACCGTGCGCTGGCGCGAGGGTGGTGAAGCGGCGCGGCTTGCGGCGGCCGGGCCACAAGCCTCATAATTACTGTATAATATAGCCAAGATAATATGGTGGAATTGTGCGCACCATGTCAAGTTTAATAATGAGAGTTTAAATTAATGCACCCTCCATAAACAAGAGAAAATTGCCTATAGCGAGACAGGGATTATAGGCGTTTCCGCAAAACTGGTCCATTTCACACGCATTCCATTTTCTAGCCACGGCGCCGCGTTGGGGTTCATGGCGCGCATACTGGACACCGAAAGACCGGCAAGCTCGCCTATTCCCTCAACCACACCGACTGGCTGGCCGCGAGCGACCAGCGAGCCAATTGGGCGCCCCGCGCGGGCGCCGGCGCACGTGCCGCCGCACAAGGCCGGCGTCGGCCTGATCCTTGGCAACGCGCATGACAGGTGCATCGACGGCGCCCATCTCGACTGCGTCGTTGATCCGCTCGGCCAGCTGCGGCCGTGGGCGCCCGAGATAATCGACGGCTTCGGCACGGACGCCGAGATTAACCCGAGCAGTCAGGGCGTCAGAATGTTCGTGACATGGATCCTGCCGATTGCCCCGCTGCCCACGGGCACACATTTCACGCCGTCCAGGAACATCTGGCGCCCCTGACGCCGCACGACGGCACGCCGTGCATAGCGACCTGGTTGCCAGCCTATCTCAATTTGACCGACTGCGCCAACACGCGCGCCGTCGGGCGAAACTTCCTCGTCGCCCTGGTCGCGCGCGTCATGCCGCCCGGCTGTAAGGCCGACAACATGCTGGTGCTCGGCGGCGCTTAGGAAGTCGGCAAACCCACCGTCCCGCAGATCCTCGCCGATCGGCCGGAATGGTCCCTCAGCGCTCTACTGGACATCGAGAAGCATGGTGGCGATCCGACGATGATGGCGCTGCGGGGCAAATGGCCGGTCGAGGTGGGCAAGCGGGTTGCCACCCGGAAGGCCGATCACGAGAACCTTAAAGCCTTCATCCCTCGCCAAGTCGACGAGCGCCGCGTCGCCTACCAAGCCGAGCAGACCTCGGCTCCACGGCAATGCCAGCTGATCGGCACGACGAACAAGCCGGAGTTCCTGCGCGACGACACCGGCGATCGGCGATACTGCCCCGTCTGGTACGAGGGGCCGCTCGATCTCGACGGGCTGAAGCGTGACCGGGCGCAGTTTCTCGCCGAGGCACTTGCCGCGCTCAAGGCAGGAGAGACTTGGCATCACGACGCGCCCGACGACGCCCGGTCGCTACGACTGGGCTGCGGCGGCGTTCAGTACGTGGGTACACGACCGCACCGAGTTCCCGCGCAGGATGGCGGAGGCAGCTCTGGTGCACGTGGTTAGGGGATTAGATGGCGCCTATGCCCGTGGCACGATATTCGAGCGGCGACACGAGATGATGGAAGCGCGGAGCGGCCCGCTGGGAAGGCGGAGCCAGTCGGGTGACCTTTGATCCCAACCTGCACTGCGATGGGTCGAGAAGGGACGTGCGCGAAAGCGGGAGCGCCGGATTGTTCTCAGTAGCTCGAAACCTCCAGAGAGGGGAAAGCGCCGTTCCGCCAAGTCCGGCGCCCCCCATCCCCTCCTCAAACAGCTCGGGGGCACCAAGACCGGGTCCCAGTGCGGTCAAGCAGGCACGTACAGCGAACAGTGGGGAGGGTCGCGCTGCGCCGTGGGTCTCAGCCCGTTGCCCATTCCGAGCGGCCAACGATGCCCTTCTCCACCAAGCGCCGGATCTCGGCGGAGGCATACCCCAGCTCAGCCAGGATCGCGGGGGCGTCCGCGCCGACACGCGAGACCGGCGAGGATCGCGGGAAGGGCGCGTCGTCATAGACGATCCAGGTCGGCGCGAAACACTCGCTCCACCACCCGTCCTTCTCGGTGCGCTCAAAGACCACTGTGCGCGAGGGGGCGTCGCGATGCCGGTCGGCGATAGCGCGCGCCGACTGAACCGGCGTTGCGAGAACGCCCCGCTCCGCGAGCGTGGCCAGCGCCTCATCCCGGGTGAGGCCGGCGAGATCGGCGGAGATGTCCGCCGCGGCCTCGGCGAAGATCCAGCCGTCGGACAGCTGGTAGACGCGCGCACCCTCGGTCATGCCGGTGGCGTACTGGCCGACGGCGCTCGCAGGCGGCTCGCCCTTCTGGAGCAGGAGCTGGGTGAGCGTTGCCGCCGTGGCAAGCGAGGTCGCGCACCAGTCGCCCCGGCCCTCGCCGCCCACCTCGCGCTTGTAGAGCGCCGATACCGCCGCCCAGGCACCGAGATAGCCACAGAGATAGTCCACGCAGGAGGCGACGCCGTGATAGGTGGGAGACTCCGCTCCGCCAAAGCGCATGGTGACGCCGGTGGTCGCTTGCTGCGAGGGGTCGTATCCCTTCTCGTCATTGCGCGGACCCCGCCGCTCGCCGCGCAGCGCGGTAACCTGGACGAGGATCGCTGAGGGGCTGATGCGCGAAAGCGTCACCGGGTCGATCCGCAGGCGTGCGAGCTGGTGGTCGAGGATGTTTGCGAGCACGAAATCGGCTTTGCTTATCAGTGACAGGGCGACGCCCTGGCCCTCCGGCGTCTTCGCGTCGAGGATGACCGTGCGCTTGCCCGCGGACATCTCGGCCGACCAGGCGGCCACGATCGTCGGCGAGTGGAACGGGTCCGGCTGGAGCACTTTCACGACGTTGCAGCCGAGCTCGGCCAGCATCCGGCCGCAGCTGGGAGCCGCTACGACATTGGCGAAGTCCACGACCGAAAACCCTTCGAGCGGCCGCTGCGAGACCGGTCGGCCCGTGGGCGCGGGCACCGGGGTCGTGCGCGGCGGCAGAGCCTCGGCCCGGCGCGGCACCTCGAGATCGGCATAGGGCTGGGCGCTCTCCACCCAGGACGAGCGGCCGATCTGGATGTCGTCGGTCCCGCGCACGGCTGCGATGATCGCTGACTGGCGCGCATGCGGGTCACGCAGCCACTCTTGCCAGCTCAGCACCTTCGTATTGGGAATGCCATGGGCATCGAGGAAGACCTGCCATTCCTCCGCCGTCCGGCTGGCGAAGATCGGCTCCAGCCGGTCGGCGAGCGCCGACGTAAGGTCGAAGCGCAGCGCCAGGCTGTCCGCGAGATTGTTGCGGGCATTCGCGACATCGGCGTTCACGAAGGCGGACTCGTCCACCATGCCGAGGGTCAGCGCCTCGTCATAGAGGCCGAGGACCTCGAGGCATTGCCGGGTGAGTCGTCGGTTCGCCCCCGCGAGCGGCAGGATGAATCCGCCATCCAGCGTGCGATATGGCGCGGCCAGCGGCGCGAAGCGCTGCTCCAGCCAGAGCTGCCAGCGCGGCTCGGAGCTGGCCTTGGCGACGATCTCCCCGAACTCGGCCGGCGAGAGGCCGGGGGGCAGGCCGCCGACCTGGATGGGCGTGAGGAAATCGGGCAGGCCGCCCACGGTGAGAGACAGCGCCCCGATCGCCGACAGGCCGCCAGCGATACGCGACGCCGTCACCTCGCGGCCGAGGCCCGTGCGCGTGCGGTCCACCAGCGCCGCGCCGGTGCCGACCGCGCCGTTGACGCCCGCATAGACCGAGGCGAGCGGCAGCGGCGTGTAGATCACCGGCCGGCCGAGCATGGGGCCGGTGATGCTCATGTCGGTGTAAAAGGCGGTGATCGCGTTCAGCAGGTCGTCGCTGCAGTCGTGCGGAAGGTAGCCGTACGCCTCGTCGCCGGGCAGCGCGGCGGTGATGCGCAGGACGATCTGGTGCGCCGCCCGATCCACCGCGACCTCGCCGTCAACGATGATCACGTCCGCCGAGGCGGTATCTTCGAGCCCGCGGGCCGGCAGCTGGGTCTTGCCGCGGTCGAAATAGGTGTCGTCGAATCGCTCGGATGGCTCGGACCGCTCGACATAGACCTCGGCGCCCTGGTCGGCGAAAAGGAGGCCGGCGAGGCGGCCCGCCAGCGTCCCGCTCTTCTCCAGGATACGCACCCCCCGATAGGGCGGAACGCCCGTCTCGGCCCAAGCGAGCGTTTCCGGGACCGTCTGCGCGCCGGCGCCGGACAGCGCGCCGAAGCCTGCGCCGAGCGCTCCGGCGCCGACACCCCTCAGCACGCCGCGGCGCGAGACTCCATCGCCAAGTGAGCGGTTTTTCGGATCGGTCATGTCGGTAGCCCTTCTTCGTGCGCGCGACGCATCAGAAGGTCACGCGGAACTTGATATGCGGGATGAAGACGACGTCCTCGCCGAGGTTGAACGACGGGTCGAAGACGACCTGGGCGCCTGGCGTCAGCGTGAGGTTCGGCGTGATCTGCATGCGCCAGTAGGTCTCGACGCCGTACTGGTCGCGCTGCCCGGTACCGGGGAAGATGTCCTTGATGGGCTGTGTCCACATCCCACCCACCGCCGCCTCGCCCTGGATGCCGAACGGGTCGAGATATGCGAGGCCCAGGGTGCCCGTCTGTCGCTGGAAGGTGGTCGAGATGCCGCCGCCCTCCGCGGTGTTGTAGGTGTATCCGCCGAACCCGACGTAGCGGCTCACCTGCTTCTCACCGTAAAGGCGGAAGCCCCAGCCCGCCTCGTTGGGCATCACGTCGGCGTTTCGAGTGCTGCGGTCATCTGCGTAGAAGACGCCAAGATGCAGGTGATCGAACTCGCCGCCCGTTCGCCGCCAGCGCTTGCCGATCTCGACTCCATAGAAAAACTGGCCCTCCTCGACCGTGCTCCAGTCGAGCCCGTTCGCAGCCGGATCGCCGTTCATGTCGTTGACCAAGCCGACCACGTAGACCTCCCGATCAGTCGCGAGCGGCGTCCAGCGAAACGAGGCGCCGAGGCCGAAGGTTGGATAGGGGATCATTTCATGGAAGGCGAAGGGGCTTGCTGTGAAGGAGGTGCGCGCGTCCTTGAAACGCGAGAAGTTGTAGACAGCTGTCGGGATGGTGTTGCCGATGCGGAAGCTGAAGTTCGAGCCCAGCCGTTGCTCCCAGAACAGGTCCTCGACCTTCACGCCGCCATCCCAACTGGTGAACTCGTAGTTCGACCAGGAGGTGCCGAGATCGAGGGCACCGAAGGCTGCGGGGACGGCGTTGTCGCCGATCGAACCACGCCAGCCGAGCCGGACAACCAGTCTGCCCTCGGTCTTGGTGCCGCGGTTCAGCGGTGTCCAGATCGCTTCAAGCGCCGCCCAGCCGCCATTCGCCGTATCGTACTGCGCCCCCGGCAGCGTGGTGTCGGCGTACTGGTAGAGCTGCTGGTAGTTGAGCGCGAAGCGAATGTTGGCGCGCCGGTCGAGGTCGTCGCGCCAAGCGACGAAGGCGGAGTGCAACGGCGTTTCGGCGCCGGGAAAGAGCGGCCCCGCCTGCACCGGCTCGGGCGGAGGAGGCGCCAGGTCCGCCTCGACCGTGCCCGGCATCCGTATCTCGTATTCCGTTCCCTGGGAGGCGGCCCCGAAGGGCGCCGCAAGCAATACTGCGGCAACCGCCAGCTGCCTTCGGATCACAGCTGTGCCTTCCAGACCGGCAGGTCACTGCCGCGTACGGTCAGCAGCGGCTCCTGCCACCGGCCGGGTGTCTTCGAGAGCTTGGCGAGCGGGGCAAGCCGAACCACCTCGCCATATGGCGAGTCAAAGGACACGGTCTCGGGCGGGATCATGCGGTTGTCGTCGCCTGGCACGAAGTCGGTCGACGGGAAGATTCCGAGGCTCGCATACCACATGGCCGCGCGCGCAAGATTGACATGGACGTGGTAGCTGCCGCCCTCATCCGCCCGCCGCCGCAGGGCTGCCAGGATCCCGGCCGCCCCGAGATAGCCTGCGATGTAATCGTTCATCACCAGCGTCGGCGGGAAAGCAGGCTTCGTCTCCTCGCCGTCCTCTGGGAAGGTCGGGCCGAAACTCGGCAGTCCGCCCGAGCCTTCGGCATAAGTGAAGCCGGTCGTCGCGAGCGCCTCCATGTCGAAGGTTCGGACATCCTTCCACGGGCCGTCCCAGCTGTAGCCGCGCATGGTGAGATAGACGACGCCGCGCGGGCTCTGAGCCACCACGTCGTCCACGCCGAATCCCAGACGCTCGATGCCTCGCCCACTGAAACCTTCGAGCACGACATCCGCGTCGGGAAGGAGCGCGGAAAGCGCCTGCGCGTCGGCTGGTGCGCGCAGATCCAGTATGGCGGAGCGCATACCGATGTTGACGTCGGTCCAGATCACCTCATGCTCAAAGGACTGGTCCTTCATGATGTGCAGGACCTCGGCGCCGTATTCGGACAGCGTCCGCGCTGAAACCGACCCTGCGATGACGTGTGTAAGCGCGATCGCCTTGATGCCGGAGAGGGGCTGCGTGGGGTCCGCCTCCCATTCGAGCCGCGGCGCATCGGCGATCCTGCGGATCTCGACGAGCTGCGTCTGCGCAAGGTGCGCGCCCTCGGGGTGAGCAAGCCATTCGTCGGTCCTGCGGTGCATCACGCCGACCACGCCCGCATCGAACATCGCGGCCTCGAGCTCCTCCGCGTTCCGTTCTGCGACCGCTTCGGTGATAGCCTCGATCGTCGGCGCGCAATCGAGAAGCTTCAGCGCGCGGGTGTTCAGGTGGGGCCAGGCTCCGGTGATGTTCACGAAGCGGCCGTCCTTCGTCCGGAACGGCCGGAACGAGAACGGGTTCCCGAGCCCCACGGGCGCTTGATAGAGGTTGCCGTTAATGGTCGGCGTGAAGGTGAAGCCGCGTGCGACCGGATCGTCCTGCGGCACCGAGCCCGCCTCAAGCCGGAACCGCATGATGGGCGTCAGGATCGGATTTACGTTGTAGATCGCTTCCCGCAGGTCGATCGCCACGTCCTGACCCTCTCCCGTCCGCTCCTTCCAGATGGCAGCCGCAGCCACGGCGGCGCCCATGGCGGGCACGGCCATCGCGGTTCCGATGCGGAAATGGCTGCGCAAGATGGGATCCCGGCCGGTGAAGGTAACAGCGCCCCCGCCGTCCTCGGCGGACTGGCCGAGGTCGGCCATGAAGGTCGCGAATGCACCGGTGATGTCAAAGTCGTCCGGAGCCGTATCGGCAAAGGCCGTTGCGCCCAGTGCGACGCTAGCGGCCGCGATGGCGCTGGTCTGCAAGAGCTCTCTGCGGGTGACTTCCATTGAGGAATTACTCCAGGATAAGTGCATGCGCGGCGCGCTGCCTCGGCACCGGACGGGCGCGCATCAGCAGCCCGCGTTCTTGATCGGGAGATCATCAAATCCTCTATTTCCCCGGGGCGGAACCTTGGTGGGATGCCGTGCAAATGACTGGGACAGAGCGCAAAGCGCCGCTTGAGAGGGCGCCGGGCGGATGTAATGAGCCCCTGGCGCAACGATATAGACTAACAGGGGCATGACCGGCCGACTTGATGGTGCTTTCGTGGAGAGCGAGGGCGGCGGGGCTGTCAATTCTGCGACAAACGGGGCATCCGCGCGTCCAGTCGTCGTCTCCACCGATGAAGTGGAGCAGGGCTGGCGGGTCGAAGCCTGGTGTGAATCACTCAGCCGTCCACTAGGTCGAGATCGAGCCGGACCAGCGTCCCGCATTCGCGGCACGCGATATGCATTGGACACTCGGACCGATACTTTATGGTCTCTAGAAGACGCCGGCTGCAGGACCGTGAAGATCCCAAGCCTGCTGCGGCGGGAGGACATCGGCCACCTCTTCCTGCAGATCGCGCTCAGCTGAGGGATCGCGTCGCGCTCGGCCGATAGCGCCTCCCGGCCTGCACCGGGCAAGATCGCCTTCGGCACCTATGCTCGCAGCTATGCCGAGGAGCAGTTGGCCGGCGATTGGCTCACAGCCATCCGCCCGCGGACTGCTCTGCCGGGGCTGATGTGGCGCCTGTCGCCGAGCGAGCGGCTGCGGGGTCCGAAGGAGCGCATCCTGGCGGACTATCCCCCTTCACTCGCCCGCAACCTTCCAGAAGCTGCAACAGCCAATCTGCCGGCGGTCTTGAAGGCGACTCGTGTAGTAATCGCTAGCTGCTGCATCTCAGTTGGTGCTCACGCCGCCGAGGATTAGGACTGTGGCTGCAGAACTCGTTGCGCGGGAACCCGGTCGAGCGCGTCATTGCAATGAATATCGGCTCGGCACGGCTCGACCCAGCGCATCTCCGAGCCAACCAACATCTAACGTACCAGCCTCTACCGGATGTTCGAGCAGCGCCGCGGCGTGAGGCGCCATCTGCTGCGGATGCGCCTGGAGCTGGTGCACACCGATCTGGGTGATCCAGTGCTAGCGGGTGTGCAGATCGCGCAAATCGCGGAGCGCGGGCGGACTTCGCAACGTGACCTCTTTCAACGGGCATTCGGGCGACTCTTCGACTGCGCTCCTGGCGATGTGCGGGCCGCAGTGCGACTGGGAGCTCCACTGCGACCATGCAGGGATACGCGCGAGCGGCGCCCTGACTCGCGCTTCGTCGATGTCCCTTGGATAATAACTCTGGATAAGGAGGGGCCAACGGCATCAGAGGTCGCAGCTTGCTCGGCTATCGACCCCGGCTGCAAGTTCCAGCCCACTGACGTCATGCATCTCGGCGAGTACCTCGTGTAGGCCTCCGTGGTCCGCAACCTGGGCGTCTGGGGTGGTCGACAAGTTGCATCGCGCCGCCAGGCGCGGCTACGCCGCGGGCGGCCTTGTTACCCCCGCGCCCGCGCCTGCAGGGCGCGCATCGGGCGGCGCCCCCACCACGTTCAACGCGAAGATCGTCGACGCGCTCGACCCGGCCGACATCTTGTCGGCGGCCCTCGCCAGCGTGCCGGGCCATATGCTCACGTCCGGAAAGGGACCCAGCCCCTTGGTCCGGGACGCGCCCCCGGGCGGTATGCCCATTCCCGGACGCAGGCACCCTTCGGCAAGCGCACGAGTCGCAGCCCGTCGCCATCAGCCCGTTTCTCGCGTTTCCGGCTCTCTGTCGGACGTCGGCATTCTGCATCGGTCAGCGTAGGTTTTTTTCCCCTACACCACACCTGCACCACGGGCTTGCCGCACATGGGAGAAGATCGTGCCTACGCTGAATCACAAGCCAGAAATGCGATATAGCGTATTTTCATACGGTTAAACGCGCACCGGCGGGCCAGGTGTTGCGTAGGATCTATATTCTGAAGGCAATGGTGCGGACGACGGGACTCGAACCCGTACTCTCTGAGAGAAGCAGATTTTCGTACCACTTCGGCTTTCGCCGCCGCCTTTCGGCGTTCGTGGTCTGGACTGTCCCTTCGCCATGGCCCTGAGGCTTTAGGCGCCGCCCGTCCAGTCTCTACACCTTCCCCCGCGAGGGGGCTTGGCTCGGGATCGGCGTGGGGCCATAGATCGGCCCGTTAGCTTTCCCCGACTTTGAGCGGTTCTACTCCGCGGATTTCCCCGCGGGCACTCCAGGTCTAAAGTCTGCCGCGTCTACCGATTTCGCCACGTCCGCGATTGTTGCCGATTCAGATTGCGTACCTAGCACAGAACCTGCCCCGTTCACCCTCCAAACCGCCGCGTTCAGCCGGCCACCCGACGTTTTGCCTCGAGCGTGAGGACCATCTCCGTCAGCGCCCGCTCGACTGCCGCGAGCGCGACGGGATCGGTGCCGCGAGCGACGAGGTTGGCGCCGAAACGGCCGCTGACGTTGAAGGGATAGGATCCGATCGAGACGTCCGGATGCGCCGCCGCGATGACGCCGAGCGGTCCCGCAAGATCGCCCTCGGGGAATCCGGCGCGCAGGCTGACGGACAGGAGCCGCGGCCCGCCGGTCAGGCGCGGCAGCAGGCCTGCAAGCATGGCCGCGAAGATCGTCGGCACGCCGGCCATGACATGGACGTTGCCGAGCGAGAAGCCGGGCGCCTTGGAGACCGGGTTGTCGATCAGCGCCGCCCCATCGGGGATGCGCGCCATGCGCAGACGAGCGGCGTTCAGCTCCACCTCGGGGTTGGCGTAGTTGGTGGCAAGGATGGCGCGGGCGTCCTCGCGCACGTCGATCCCGACCTCGAAGGCGGCTGCGACGGCGTCGGCGGTGATGTCGTCGTGGGTCGGGCCGATGCCGCCCGAGGTGAAGACGTGGGTGTAGCGCGACCGCAGGGCGTTGATGGCCGCCACGATGTCTTCATGGACATCCGCCACCACCCGGGCCTCGCGCAGCGCGATGCCTTTCTCGAGCAGCGCTGCGGCAAGATGGGGCATGTTCGCGTCGCGCGTGCGGCCGGTGAGGATCTCGTCCCCGATGGTCAGCATGGCAGCAGTGGGTCCGGGCATCGGCTTGTCCTCGCGGGCTGTCTGGATCAGGGTGCGGGCCATGGAATTCGCACGCCCCCTCGTCCGCGGCACCCTCGTACGCCGGTATAAACGTTTCCTCGCCGACGTCATGCTCGAAGACGGGCGGGAGGTGACGGTTCATTGTCCCAATCCGGGCGCGATGCTGGGGCTGAACATGCCGGGCCTGACGGTCTGGCTGGAACCGACCGACGGGCCGGGGCGGAAGCTGCCGTTCGGGTGGCGGGTGGTCGAGCTCGGCGACGGGCATGTCGCGGGGATCGACACGGGCGTGCCGAACAAGATCGTCGCCGAAGCCCTGGCTGCGGGTGGTGTGCCGGCGCTGGCGGGATATTCGGCCTTCCGGGCCGAGGTCCGCTACGGGACGCGGAGCCGGGTGGATTTCCTCGCCACCGGCCCGGGGCTGCCCGACGCCTATGTGGAGGTGAAGAACGTCCACCTGCGCCGCGAGGGAGACTGGGCGGAGTTCCCGGATTCGGTCACCGCAAGGGGGGCGAAGCATCTGGGTGAACTCGCCGCCATGGTGGCGGCGGGGCACCGGGCGGTGCTGATCTATGTGGTCCAGCGCAGCGACTGCCGGGGGATGCGGCTGGCCGCCGATCTGGACCCGGGCTATGCGGCGGCCTGGGCGCTGGCCCGCGCGGCCGGGGTCGAGGCGGTGGCGCATGCGACCGAGATCCGCCGCGAGGGGATCCGGCTGGCGGGACCGCTGCCGGTGGCGGCGGGCTGAGGCCGGAGGGGTCCCGGGGTGTGCGCGCGCAGCGGTGCGCACATGTGCGCATTTTTCAACACATTGAAATCATGGGGCCATTAGCGACAAGTAAGGATTAGGAAAGGTTTGGGGCACGGTTGTCGGCCGCTGGGCGGGCCCGTATCACCCCACCTCCAGCACGATCTTTCCGACGTGCTGGGAGGTCTCCATCCGCGCGTGCGCCGCGGCGGCGTCCTCGAGCGGGAAGGTCGCGTCCATGACCGGGGCGATGCGGCCGGCGTCGAGCAGGGGCCAGACCTCGCGGCGGAGGTCGGCGGCGATGCGGGCCTTGGCCTCGACGGATTGCGGGCGCAGGGTCGAGCCGGTGATGGTCAGCCGCCGGGTCATCACCTTGGCGAAGTTGAGCTCGGCCTGCGGACCGCCGAGAAAGGCGATCATCACCAGCCGGCCCTCGGGCGCCAGCGCGCGGACGTTGCGCGGGATGTAGTCGCCGCCGACCATGTCCAGGATTACGTCGACGCCGCGGCCGCCGGTCACGTGGCGGATCTCGGCGACGAAATCGGCCTCGCGGTAGTTGATCGCCCGCTCGGCGCCGAGCTCTTCGCAGGCGGCGCATTTGGCCGCCGAGCCCGCGGTGACGAAGACGCGCGCGCCGCGGGCGGCCGCGAGCTGGATCGCGGTGGTGCCGATGCCGGAACTGCCGCCATGGACGAGAAAGGTCTCGCCGCCCGCAAGGCGCCCGCGGCCGAAGACGTTGGTCCAGACGGTGAAGAAGGTCTCGCAGAGCGCCGCGGCACGGATCATGTCCATGCCCTCGGGCACCGGCAAGGCATGGTCCTGATGGGTCACGGCAAACTCGGCATAGCCGCCGCCGGGCAGCAGCGCCGTGACGCGATCACCCACCGACCAGGCGGTGACGCCATGGCCGGTCGCGGCCACCACGCCCGAAGCCTCGAGCCCCGGCAGGTCGGAGGCGCCCGGCGGCGGGGCATAGCTGCCGGCGCGCTGGAGCAGGTCGGGGCGGTTGACGCCGGCCGCCGCGACGCGGATCAGGATCTCGCCGGGGCCGGGCTCGGGCACGGGGCGCTCGACCGGGCGCAGCACGTCAGGCCCGCCGGGACCGGCGATCTCGACGGCGCGCATCCGCTCGGGGATCATGCCGCGCGCCGGGCCTGGTGCGCGAAGTCGCGGTAGAGGTCCATCGCGCGGGCGGCCATCGGCCCTGCCCCGATCTCGCTCTCCTCGAAGCGGGTGACCGGCACGACCTTGGCCGCATTGCCGGTCAGGAAGATCTCGTCGGCGGCCGCGAAGTCGGCGACGTCGAGCGTCGCCTCGATCACCTCGACCCCGTCGGCGCGCAGGAGCGCGATCACCCGCTGGCGGGTGATGCCGTTCAGGAAGGTGCCGTTTGCGACCGGGGTCATCACCACGCCGTCGCGCACGAGGAACACGTTGGTCGAGGCGGTCTCGGCCACATGCCCCGCCTGGTCGAGCGAGAGCGCGTTGTGAAAGCCGCGCGCGCGGGCTTCGCGTATCACACGGGCGTTGTTGGGATAGTGGCAGGCGGCCTTGGCGGTGCAGATGGCGCTGTCCGGGCTCGGCCGGCGGAAGGGCGAGACGGTCAGCGTCAGCGGCCCGGGGGCGCGCATCGGCAGGTCCTCGAGGCAGATCGCGATGCTGGTCGAGGCGGGATCGGCGTCGATGAGCGCGGGCGAGGCCTCGCGGGACCACATCATCGGGCGGAGGTAGAGGGCGCGGTCGGTGCCGAGCCGGCGGATGCCCTCGCGGATCAGCGCCTCGATCTCTGCCGCGCCCATCGGCGCGTCCAGGCCCATCGCCTCGGCGGACGCGAGCAGCCGGGCGCAGTGGCGGTCGAGATCGGGCGTCACCCCCTCGAAGAGCCGGGCGCCGTCGAAGACCAGCGTGCCCTGCCAGGTGCCGTGGTCGGCCGCGCCGAGAATGGGGGTGTTGCCGTCGTGCCAGCGACCGTCAAACCAGGTCGCGCTCCGCTCGCCGAGCGCCATGGGCCGGCTCCTTCAGATGATGGGGACCTCGGCGCCGTCAGCTCTTGGGATGCAGCGAGCCCGGAAGGTCGGACGGCGCAGTATTCCCGGGCGCCCGGACGCGGTCAAGGAGCCGCCTCGGGCCGGCGAGGACGGCGGCGGCGATCGGGTTCTTGCGGATCTGCGCCTTCATCCCCTCGATCTGCATGACGTTGTCGATGCGGCGGTCGACGAACTCGCGGGTGCGGGCGAAATCCGGGCTCTCGTCGCCCAGCCAGTAGAGAAGTGCGGCCGAGTAGACGGCAGAAAGGGTCGTGCGCTTGGTGTACCAGTTGTAGTCGGTGCTGTCGTCGCCGAGCGCCGTCCAGATCGTGTCGGCGGTGTGCCAGAGCGCGCGGGCGCCATCGGCCGCATGGGTCGGCAAGGCGAAGAGCGAGACGGCGCGCAGCACGGCCTCGCGGTCGGAGGCCACGAGTTCCAGACGGCGCATGATCGCATGGGCGATGCGGTCGCGGAACCGCATGGCGCCGAGATCGGTGCCGGCCAGCTCCGCGGCGAGATCGGCGTCGCGGGCGTTGTGGAAGGCAAGCGCCAGATCGACGCCGCCGCGGGGAAAGGCGAGGCGCGCGAGATCGGCATCGACGCCCGAATCCTCGACCGCCCAGGCCAGCGTGCGGTCCGTCCAGCCGTCGAGGGCGACATGCGGCAGGGCGGCTGCGAGCACCGCCGCGCGGGCGGCGGCGAGGTGTTCGTCCTCGGTCGGAACGGCATTTTCGGCGGTTTTCGGCATCGAGGGCACTCCCGGGAGGGTCTGCATTATCTTCCGTGCTGGCGATGGACAGGACGGCCGTTCGCGGCTATATAGCGCGCCTCTGGCGAATGACGAAACACTGGCATCGGAAAGGTGGTGAAATTCCTTGCAGGTAATGGTTCGTGACAACAACGTCGATCAGGCGTTGCGCGCGCTCAAGAAGAAGCTGCAGCGCGAAGGCGTCTTCCGTGAGATGAAGCTGAGGCAGCATTTCGAGAAGCCGTCCGTCAAGAAGGCCCGGGAGCGGGCCGAGGCCGTCCGCCGCGCGCGCAAGCTGGCGCGCAAGAAGGCGCAGCGCGAAGGTCTGCTCTGACGACGCCCTGACCGGCAGGTCACGCCATGCGGCCCACGCCGGCCGCTGACAGACCCATCCGAGACGGAAGCGAGAGCGCTCCGCCCGTGAAGCACCGGCAGATGCCGGAACGCGTCATGGGGGAGCGCTTTTTGCGTTCTCGGGGTATTCTCGCGCGCGGGAATCCGAACAAGCGATTGATTTCAGTTGATTTTCTCTGGGCCGTTTACCGGTCGGCAACCGCTGTTAACAATTGCAGCGGCATGGTCGCCAGATCTTGCGCTCCGGCGCCGCGAAACGGCCGGTTTCCCCCACATCCAGGGTAATGAGTCCGGCAGGGGCCCGCCGCGTGTCGGCACGCCCCTGCCCCGGCCGCGGGCCTATTCGCCCGCAGGGAAGATCGCCTTCTCGATGATCCCGTGCACGCCCCAGTTGCCGTCCACCACCTGGGTGACGCCGAAATCGGCGGCGACCGACATCAGCGAGATCGCCTCGTCCTCGCTGAGGCCCTGGGTCGTCATCAGGAAGGCGCGCATCTTGCGGAAGGCATCGCGCAGCGCGCCGTCGACCGAGGAGCGGTTGAAGATCTCGCTCTGGGCGTTCTCGCCCAGCTCCTCGAGGTAGTTCGCATAGCTGAACCCGTGCACCACCCATTCGGTGTCGGTCTCGAGCAGCGGGTAGTCCAGCCCCTCGATCGGCGTGCCGGCGAGGTCGTCCGCCTTGTGCAGGATCACCTGAACGAGACCGGTCAGCGAGGTCTCGATGGCCGTGCCCGCCAGTTCGCTGTCGCCCTGGGCGGCGTGGGGGTCGCCGGCGGAGAGCAGCGCGCCCTCGACCGCGACGGGATAGTACATCGTGCCCCCCTTGCCGATGCGCCAGTTGTCGATGTTGCCGCCGAAGTAGCCCGGCGGGATCGAATCGACGAAATCGGCCTCCAGCGGCGCGACGCCCATGGTGCCGAAATGCGGGCGGACAGGGATGCGCACGCCGGGCAGGACGGGTTCGATGTGCTCGACCGTCGCATGGTCGACCGGCACGCCGGGGTAGTCGATCGTCTCGTGGACGACGCCGTCGGGGTCGGTCTGCGGGGTCCAGCGGTAGGAATAGACCGCGCGGGCCCAGTCGCGGGCGCCGGTCGCGTCGATCTCGTAGATGGTGATGACCTCGCGGGGCTTCGGCTCCTCGATCAGGTCGTTGTAGTGGAAGCCCCACCAGGCGGCGGCGTTGGAGCCGAAGGTCTTGCCCGCATAGTCGGGGTTGCCCGAGGGGCGAGGCACGAGGTCGAGGATGCGCACTTCGAGCACGTCGCCTGGCTCGGCCCCGCAGACATAGACCGGCCCGGTCAGGATGTGGACGCCGAAGCCCTCGCCGGCGCCGCGGCCCATGACGGAGGCATCCTCCGGGCCGGCACCGCGGCGGTTCACCGTCTTGTCGCCGGCCTCCCAGTGGAAGACGCTCTCGGCACCGGGATCGCCCGCGACCATGCGCTCGGCATCGTCGTTGGAATGGTGGGTCAGGGTCTCCAGCGTCACGAGATCACCGGAATGGGCGACGACGGTCGGCGCGAGCCCCTTGCTGAAATAGCCCCAATGGACCGTGTCGGCATTGGCGGGGATGTAGTGATGGACGGGCGTCTCGGGTGCCGGTCCGCAGTCCACCTGGGCCAGCGCCGGCGAGGCGAGGCCGGCGAGAAGGGCCGGGATTGCGGCGGTCGAAAGGATGCGGGGGCGCAGCACGGGGGGTCTCCATCATCGCTGGGGCATAGCGCGATGGAAGGGCGGCGCGGGCGGGCCGGCAAGCGGAACCGCCCGGCCGGCAACCGCCATGCGGGCGCATGCCATGCGAATGGGCAGGCGAGCAGCGCCATGGCCATTTGCTGACCACGCGCCGAGGGCGCCGGGTTCAGCTGCGGCGCGAGGTCTCGAACAGGAACCAGACGCGGCGCTCGGCTTCGTCGATCCAGTTCTCGATCAGGCTGGCCGTCGCCACGTCGCCGGCCTCGTCGCAGAGATTATGGGTCTCGCGCAGCCGGGTGATCATCTGGCGGTTGTCGTCCATCAGCTCGGCGACCATGTCCTCGGGCGTCACGAAATCGGCGTCGTTGTCCGCGAGATGCTGGAGCCGGGAGATATGGCCGATGGAGCGCAGCGTGGTGCCGCCGACCTTGCGCACCCGCTCGGCCATGTCGTCGGTGGAGGCGAGGATCTGCGCCGCCTGCTCGTCGAAGAGCAGGTGATAGTCGCGGAAATGCGGGCCGGAGGCATGCCAGTGGAAGTTCTTCGTCTTGAGATAGAGCGCGAAGGTATCCGCAAGGCAGGCGTTGAGCTCGCCGGCGATCCCCGGGGCCGCGTTCGACAGGTCCGACGGGGTCTTGAGCGGCGCCTTGCGGCGGGTCTTCGCATCTGAGGTCTTGCTGGCGGACTTGGCCATCATCGGCCCTCCATGGGGTTTCTGGTGCCGTGAACCTAGGAGCGGGCCCTGCGCCGGCAAGGGCGGCGCACCGCGGCGCCCACGCGCGGCGGGTGCCGAGCCATCAGACGCGACCACATCCCTTTGCGCGGTAGGTCGCCTGCAGAGCTTCAAGATGTCCCTTCAGCTGGGCGATCTCTGCCTCATTGTCGCTGCCGCTCACTCCGCTGGCGAAGATTGCGGCCGGCCAGAACAGGACAAAAGCAGCGCCGGTCAGTACAGCGTCTGTAGTTGCCTGCTTGTTCTGCACACCCGAGAGGGAGTTCAGGCGCGTGACAACCCGGTCGGTTTCGGCGCGAATTTCCTGACAGGAATAAGGCTCATACTGCATCGAGGAAACATAGGCCGGGGCAATCTTATCCGGCCTCTGCGCACAACCCGCGGCAACCACCGCCACCGCGCCCAAAAAGCAAATCGAGACACTACGCATCTCAGCACCCCACATCACACATTTAAACAAAAGAACCACGATGAGACTTAGCTCAGGCACAAAATGGCATCACGAGAATAGCATTCACACATCATAATCATTAAATGGTTTACCCGTTGGCATGGGCGATGCCCCGCGAGACAGCCCTTCCCTGATCGCGCCGCAGCAAATATATGCCGCCCATGTCCGACCGTGCCACCAACCAGCCTGCCCTGCCGCCGGAGATCGCCCGGCGGCGTACCTTTGCCATCATCGCCCATCCCGATGCCGGCAAGACCACGCTGACGGAGAAGTTCCTGCTCTATGGCGGGGCGATCCAGATGGCCGGCCAGGTCCGTGCCAAGGGCGAGGCGCGGCGGACGCGCTCGGACTTCATCAAGCTGGAGCAGGAGCGCGGGATTTCCGTCTCGGCCTCGGCGATGTCGTTCCCCTATGGGGACTGGTGGTTCAACCTGGTCGACACGCCGGGCCACTCGGATTTCTCCGAGGACACCTACCGGACGCTGACCGCCGTCGATGCGGCGGTGATGGTGATCGACGGGGCCAAGGGCGTCGAGAGCCAGACGCGCAAGCTCTTCGAGGTCTGCCGGATGCGCGACCTGCCGATCCTGACCTTCTGCAACAAGATGGACCGCGAGGCGCGCGA
>CAYLHK010000065.1:0-18557 GCA_964383295.1 uncultured Rhodovulum sp. | reverse complement strand
CGCCTGCCCAGGGCCGAGATCGACAAGCGCGTCGCCCGCGCCGCCGAGATCCTGCAGATCCAGCCGCTGCTCGACCGCAAGCCGGCGGCCCTGTCCGGCGGCCAGCGCCAGCGCGTCGCCATCGGCCGGGCGCTGGTGCGCGACGTGGACGTGTTCCTGTTCGACGAGCCGCTGTCGAACCTCGACGCGAAGCTGCGCTCGGAGCTGCGCGTCGAGCTGAAGCGCCTGCACCAGAACCTCGGCAACACCATGGTCTACGTCACCCATGACCAGATCGAGGCGCTGACGCTCGCCGACCGTATCGCGGTCATGCGCGGCGGCATCATCCAGCAGCTCGCCGATCCCAAGACGATCTACAACAAGCCCTCGAACCTCTTCGTGGCCGGGTTCCTCGGCTCGCCGGCCATGTCGATGCTGCGCGGACCCATGGCCCGCGGGCCGGATGGGCCGGCGGTTCGCATCGGTGATCTCAGCGTGCCGCTGGCCGGCTATGACGGCGAGATCCCCGCGCAGGACGGGCGCGAGGTGATCCTCGGCATCCGGCCCGAGCATGTCACCCTTAACCCGGCCGGCGCGCCGGGCCTGCCGGGGGTGGTCGATCTCGACGAGCCGATGGGCTCGGACAGCCTCGTCTGGCTGACCATGGCCGGGCTGCCGCTGTCGGCGCGGGTCAGCGCCGATCACGGCTTGAGCCCGGGTCAGCCGGTTTCGATCAGCCTCGATCCGAGCAAGGCCTCGCTTTTCGACACCGCCTCCGAGCAGCGGCTCTGAGGGCGGCGCGGCGTTAATGGAGGTTTCCGCCAGGTTAACGCGAACTGGAAATGCAATCTGAATCAATCAGTTGATCGGATTCGCACGCTTGCGAATCCGGCCCCGACCCTCTTCGTCCCGGAGTAAGCCATGACGGACTTTTCCTATCAGCTCTACAGCTCCCGCAACTTCCCGCCCCTGGCCGACACGCTGAAGATGCTGGCCGAGGCCGGCTACACCGGCGTCGAGGGCTATGGCGCGCTCTATGCCGATCCGGGCAAGGTGGCCGAGCTGGTCGCGAACCTGAAGGGCAGCGGCCTGGCCATGCCGACCGGCCACTTCAGCCTCGACATGCTCGAGAACGACCCCGCCCGCGTGCTCGAGATCGCCCGCGCCGTCGGGATCGAGCGGGTCTACTGCCCCTATCTGGTCGCCGAAAACCGCCCCGCCGACCGCGCCGGCTGGGTCGCCTTCGGCCGCCGCCTGCAGCAGGCGTCGCAGCCCTACCGCGACGCGGGCCTCGGCTTCGGCTGGCACAACCACGACTTCGAATTCAAGGCACTGCCCGACGGCACCCTGCCGCAGGAGGCGATCTTCGAGGGCGGTCCGGATCTCGAATGGGAGGCCGACATCGCCTGGGTGATCCGTGGCGGCGTCGATCCCCTCGACTGGATCGACCGCCATGGCGCGCGCATCACCGCCGTCCACGTCAAGGACATCGCCCCCGCCGGCGAGAACGCGGACGAGGACGGCTGGGCCGACGTGGGCCAGGGCACCGTCGACTGGCGCGCCCTGATGGAGGCGCTGCGCGGGACGCCGGCGAAGCATTTCGTCATGGAGCACGACAACCCCGCCGACGACGCTCGCTTCGCCCGCCGCTCGCTCGACGCCGCCAAGACCTACTGAGGAAAGACACGAACATGAGCGACACGCTCGGCATCGGCATTATCGGCTGCGGCAACATCTCGGCCGCCTATTTCAAGCTCGCCCCGGTCTTCCGCGGCCTCGAGGTCCGCGCCTGCGCCGACCTCAACCCCGCCATGGCCGAGGCCCGCGCCACCGAGTTCGGGGTGCGCGCCCAGACACCCGAGGCGCTTCTGGCCAACGGCGACATCGACGTCATCATCAACCTGACCATCCCCGACGCGCATTTCGGCGTCTCGCTGGTCGCGCTCGAGGCCGGCAAGCACGTCTATTCGGAAAAGCCGCTTGCGCTCACCACTGCCGACGGCCTCGCGCTCAAGGCCGCGGCCGAGGCGGCCGGCCGCATGGTCGGCTGTGCCCCCGACACCTTCCTCGGCGGCGCGCACCAGCTCGCCCGCCAGCTGATCGACGAGGGCCGCATCGGCCGCGTCACCGCCGGCTCGGCGCATGTGATGAGCCATGGCATGGAGCACTGGCACCCGAACCCGGATTTCTTCTTCCAGCCCGGCGCCGGCCCGGTGCTCGATGTCGGCCCGTACTACATTGCCAACCTGATCAACCTGATCGGCCCGGTCCGGCGGGTGGCGGCGCTGACCACCTCGGCCACGCCGACCCGCACGATCCTGACCGAGGGCCCGCGCAAGGGCGAGGCGATCCAAGTCGGGACGCCCACCAACATCCACGCGCTGCTCGACTTCGAGAACGGCGCCACCGTGGCGCTCTCCGCCAGCTGGGACGTCTGGGCGCATCGCCACCGCAACATGGAGATCTACGGCACCGAGGGCTCGCTCTTCGTGCCCGATCCGAACTGGTTCGGCGGCACGGTCGAGATCGCCGGCCGCGACGGCAAGATCGAGGAGGTCGTCGCCTGGGACCATCCGTTCGGGGTGCCGAATGACCATCGCCCGAACGGCGATTTCGCCAACTACCGCACGGCGGGCCTGGCCGACATGGCGGCCGCGATCATGGAGGGCCGCGACGCGCGCTGCTCGCTCGATCGCACGCTGCATGCGCTGGAAGTCATGACGGCGATCTTGCAATCCGGCGAGAGCGGGGCCTTTGTCGAACTCACGACAACCTGCACCCGCCCCGCGCCTCTCGGACCCGACGAGGCGCGCGCCCTGCTCGCCTGAAGGAGCCCGAGATGAGCTACACGCCCGACCCGTCCCGCTACGAGCGCATGACCTACCGCCGCTGCGGGGCGAGCGGGTTGAAGCTGCCGGCAATCTCGCTTGGCCTCTGGCACAACTTCGGCGAGGACACGCCGCATCGGCTGAAGCGCGAGATCTGCCGCACGGCCTTCGACAACGGCATCACGCATTTCGACCTCGCCAACAACTACGGCCCGCCGGCGGGATCGGCCGAGGAAGCCTTCGGCCAGATCCTCGCCACCGATTTCCGTGGATACCGCGACGAGCTGATCATCTCGTCCAAGGCAGGCTACAACATGCACCCCGGCCCCTATGGCGAGTGGGGCAGCCGCAAGTACCTGATCGCCTCCTGCGACGCCTCGCTGAAGCGGATGGGGCTCGACTATGTCGACATCTTCTACTCCCACCGCTTCGATCCCGAGACCCCGCTTGAGGAGACGATGGGCGCGCTCGACCAGATCGTGCGCTCGGGCCGCGCGCTCTACGTGGGCATATCGTCCTACAACTCCGATCGCACCCGCGCGGCGGCGGCGATCCTGAAGGATCTGGGCACGCCCTGCGTGATCCACCAGCCGAGCTACAACATGATCAACCGCTGGGTGGAACGCGACGGGCTGAAGGACACGCTGAAGGAGCTGGGCATCGGATCCATCGCCTTCACGCCGCTGGCGCAGGGCATGCTGACCAGCAAATACCTCAAGGGCATCCCCGAGGGCAGCCGTGCCACCCAGGGCAAGTCGCTGCGCGCCGGCTTCATCAACGATCGCGCGATCGAGAACATCCGCGCGCTCAACGCCATCGCCGAGCGCCGTGGCCAGACCCTGGCACAGATGGCCATCGCCTGGGTGCTGCGAGGCGGCGGTATCACCACCGCGCTGATCGGAGCATCGAAGCCCTCCCAGGTCGAGGATTGCGTGCGCGCCATCGACAATCTCGACTTCACTGCCGAGGAACTGGCCGAGATCGACACCTACGCCCAGGAAGAGGCGATCAACATCTGGGCGCAGTCGGCCGAACAGACGGAAGGCGCTGCCGCGCGATGATCCGCAACCCGATCCTGCCGGGCTTCAATCCCGACCCGTCCATCGTGCGGGTCGGTCACGACTACTACATCGCCACCTCGACCTTCGAGTGGTACCCCGGCGTGCAGATCCACCACTCGCGCGACCTGGTGAACTGGCGACTGGTCAAGCGCCCGCTCGAGCGCGCGGCCCAGCTCGACATGCGCGGCAATCCCGACAGCTGCGGGATATGGGCGCCCTGCCTCAGCTACGCCGACGGGCTGTTCTGGCTGATCTACACCGACGTCAAGCGGATCGACGGCAACTTCAAGGACGCGCACAACTATCTGGTGACCGCGCCCGCGATCACCGGCCCCTGGTCGGATCCGGTCTACATGAACTCCTCGGGCTTCGACCCCTCGCTCTTCCACGACGAGGACGGGCGCAAGTGGTTCCTGAACCAGCAGTGGAAGCACACGACCGACAGCATCGGCGGCAAGCCCAAGCACCCGGCCTTCGACGGCATCCTCTCGCAGGAATACGACCCGGTCGCCCGCAAGCTGACCGGGCCCATCCGCAACATCTTCCCCGGCTCGCCGCACGGGTTGGTCGAGGGGCCGCATATCTTCCGCCGCGAGGGCTGGTACTACCTGACCACGGCCGAGGGGGGCACGGGCTATGGTCATGCGGTGACCATGGCGCGCGCGCGGAACCTGCACGGGCCCTATGAGCTGCACCCCGACATCTTCCTGATGACGTCCAAGGACGCGCCCGATGCGCCGCTGCAGCGCGTCGGCCACGGGCAGGTCGTCGAAACGCCCGACGGGCGCACTTACCACACCCATCTCCTCGGCCGCCCGCTGCCGGGCATCCGGCGCTGTCCGCTGGGCCGCGAGACGGGCCTGCAGGAATGCGTCTGGGGCGAGGACGGCTGGCTGCGGCTGAAGCACGGCGGCTTCGTGCCGGCGGTCGAGATCGAGGCTCCCGACGGCGCGCCCGAGCCGGAGCCGCCGCAGCCGGTCGAGCGCCGTTTCGACGGCTCGGCCCTGCCGGCCGAGTTCCAGTGGCTGCGCACCCCATACCCCGAGCGCATCTTCACCCTGACCGGCGAGGCGCTGCGCCTGCACGCGCGCGAATCCATCGGCAGCTGGTTCGAACAGGCGCTCGTCGCCCGCCGGCAGGAGCATTTCGCCTACCGGGCGGAGACGCGGCTGGCCTTCGACCCCGACACCTACCAGCAGGCGGCGGGGCTGACGACCTACTACAACCGCCACAAGTTCCACTTCCTCGCCGTCACCTACGATGCCACCCTTGGCCGCGTGCTGACGATGATGAGCTGCCCGGGCGACTGGCCCGATGCCCGGCTGACCTTCCCGCTGGAGCGGCCGATCCCGCTGCCCGAAGGGCCGGTGGAGCTGGCCGTCGAGGTGGACGGCGCGCGCCAGCAGTTCTTCTGGCGGGCCGGCGGCGCCTGGCAGCAGGTCGGCCCCGAACTGGACGCGAGCCTCATCTCGGACGAGGCCGGGCGCGGCGAGCACGGCTCGTTCACCGGCGCCTTCGTCGGCATGGTGGCCTTCGACACGTCAGGGCGTGCAACCCCGGCTGACTTCGGGCATTTTCACTACTATCCCGGCTAGCGCGGCGCCTCCGCGCCACGGAGGAAAGACCATGGACGATGCCGTGCGCCTCTCGCGCCGCCAGATCATGCTAGTGACCGCGGCGGTGGTGCTCCCGGCGCCACGGCTGAGCGCCCGGCCCGCGGCTGCCGGCGATGGCCTTCGCATCGTTGACGGCTGGGTGCTGACCGAACGGGACGCCGCCGTCCTCGGGTTCGATGCAGATTGACACCGCGGGCGCGGGACGCGCCGCCTTCGACGGGACCTTCGACGTCTGCGTGATCGGCGCCGGCCCGGCCGGCATCACGCTGGCCCGCCGCCTTGCCGCGACCGGCGCACGGGTGGCGCTGATGGAGGCGGGCGGCCGGGAGTATTCCGAGGACTCCCAGGCGATATACGCGGGCGAGAATGTCGGGCTCGACTATTTCGACCTCGACGCGGCGCGGCTGCGCTATTTCGGTGGCAGTTCCAACCACTGGGGCGGCTGGTGCCGCGCGCTCGATACCTACGATTTCGACGAATGGGCGCACAATCCCTGGAGCGGCTGGCCGATCGGGCGGCTTCACCTCGACCGCTATCGCGCCGAGACCGACGATATCCTCGACCTGCTGCCGGCAAGCGCGGTTCCGGACCTGCCGATGCCGCACGGGGGCGACGTCTTCCGCCGCATCCAGTTCCGCTTCAGCCCGCCCACCCAGTTCGCAACCAAGTACGGACCCGAGATCGACGCGGCGCCGAACATCCTGCTCGGCCTCAACGCCAATCTGGTCGACCTGCGCCTCGACCCGGCCCATGGCAGCATCAGCGCCGCGATCTTCCGCAGCCTCGATCCGAGCGATCGCGGCTTTGCCGTCGCCGCGCGGCACTACTGCCTCGCCACCGGCGGTATCGAGAATGCCCGGCTGCTGCTGAACTTCCGCGACCAGATGCCGGAGGGGATCGGAAACCGCCACGACCTGGTGGGGCGCAACTTCTGCGAGCACCCGCATTTCGTCCTCGGCGCGGTGATGCTGCCGGGCGAGCCGCTGCCGGAGATGGAATTCTACGCCCCCACCGAGCTCTTCGCGGTCGAGACCGGCATCCTGAACTTCGGGCTGCGCCTCGAACCCGGGCACTGGCCCCCCACCATGCCCGCCTCGGCCGCGCGGACGGGCCTCGCCGATACGCCCTTCGCGCTGCGCCTGCTCGAGTTCATGCGCGAGGAGGCCCGACCGCCGCGCCGGGCCGTGACCGCCGAGGACGTCCCGCTCGTCGCCTCTGCGGGCATCCGCATCGCCCAGGAGCAGGCCCTGAACGCCGACAGCCGGGTGATGCTGGCCGACAGCCGCGACCCGCTCGGCCTCGCCCGTGTGCGGCTGGACTGGCGGCTGACCGAGCTCGACATCCACACGATGCGCACCGCCGCGCTCGAGTTCGGCCGCCACCTCGCCGAGACCGGCCGCGGCCGCCTGCGGCTCAGCGACTGGCTCGCCGCGGATCGCGTCGTCCTGCCGGGGCTCGATGCGGACGAGGTGGCGGGCAAGCACCACATGTGCACCACGCGGATGGCCGCAAGCCACCGCCACGGCGTGGTCGATGCCGACTGCCGGGTGCACGGGATCGACAATCTCTACCTTGCCGGCTCCAGCGTCTTCGCCTCGCCCGGCCATGCCAACCCGACCTACACGATCGTCCAGCTGGCGCTGCGCCTTGCCAACCATCTCGCGGCGCGCGGGGACGGCTGAGCACCAGGCGCCCTAGGTCACGGCACCTGCGGTCTCACCGCGCCCCGAGCAGCGTCGCCACCCGCCGCAGCGCCAGCAGATAGCCCTCGGTCCCGCAGCCGACGATGATGCCGTCAGCGCGGTGCGAGACATAGGAATGGTGCCGGAACGCCTCGCGCCGGTGGATGTTCGAGATATGCACCTCGATCACCACCCCCTCGAAGGCGTTCAGCGCATCGAGGATCGCCACCGAGGTATGGCTGTAGGCGCCGGGATTGATCACCACGGCATGGGCCTCGCCGCGCGCCTCGTGGATCCAGTCGACGAGCTGCCCCTCGTGGTTGCTCTGCCGGCAGGTCAGCGCCAGCCCCGCCGCCGCGGCCGCGGCCTGGCAGGCTTCCTCGACATCGGCCAGTGTCTCCGAGCCGTAGATCTCGGGCTGGCGCAGGCCGAGCAGGTTCAGGTTCGGCCCGTTCAGCATGAGGACGGTCTTCGGCATGGCGCTCTCCCGGCGGTGGTGGCGCCAGCTAGCCGCAACGGCCCCGTCCTGCCAAGGGCGCAAGCGCCCTCGCTTGACTCCCGTGGCCGCCAGCCGCAAACCGGATCGGCCTGCACCAGAACCCCAAGGGGGCGCCGCTGGCGGGGGGAGAACCGCATGACGAGCCTGAAGTCCGCTTCGACGGCCAGCCGGCCGTGACCACGCGCCTGACCCGTCCCGCCGGTCCGCGACCGGGTATCGGCATCGTCCACCTCGGGCTCGGGGCGTTCTTCCGCGCCCATGGGGCGATCTATGTCGCCGAGGCGATGGAACGCTCCGGGGGCGATTGGGGCATAATCGGCGTCAGTCTCGTTCGGCCCGACCAGCGCGATGCGCTGGCGCCGCAGGATTTCGCGTATATGGCTGTCGAACTCGGTCCCGACGGCGAGACGGCGCGGGTGATCGACGTCGTCCAGGATGTCCTTGTCGCCCGCGACGATCCAGCGGCGGTGCTCGCGGCAATGGCCGACCCGCTGGTGCGCATCGTCAGCCTGACGGTGACGGAGAAGGGCTATTGCCACGAGCCCGCCACCGGTCGGCTGAACCGCGATCATCCCGACATCGTGGCGGACCTTGCCAGCCCCGACGCGCCGCGCTCGGCCATCGGCTTTCTCGTGCGGGCGCTGGCGATGCGGCGGGCGGCGGGTCATGCGCCCTTCACCGTGCTGACCTGCGACAACCTGCCCGAGAACGGAAGGCTGGTCCGCGGCCTGGTGCTGGAATTCGCGGAAAGCCTCGATCCCGGCCTCGCCGCCTGGATTGCCGGAGAGGGGCGCTTCCCCTCCACCATGGTCGATCGCATCGTGCCGGCCACCCGGCCTGAGGACATCGAGCGGATGGCGGCCGAGACCGGCGTGCAGGACGCCTCGCCGGTGCTGCACGAGCCCTTCCGGCAATGGGTGATCGAGGATGATTTCGTCGGCGGCGCGCGCCCCGATCTCGCGGCCGTAGGCGCGCAGATGGTGACCGACGTCACGCCCTTCGAGCTGATGAAGCTCAGGATGCTGAACGGCACCCATTCGACGCTCGCCTATCTCGGCTATCTCGCCGGGCACGAGACCATCGCCGAGACGGTGGCGAACGCGCCCTTCGCGGATCTGATCTCCCGCATCTGGACGGGCGAGATCATCCCGGTGCTGGCGCCGCCCCCGGGCGTCGATCTCGCCGCTTATGCCGATGCCCTGCTGGCGCGCTATGCCAATCCCGCCATCCGCCACCGCACTTGGCAGATCGCCATGGACGGCAGCCAGAAGCTGCCGCAGCGCATCCTCGGCACGATCGAGGCCAACCGCGCGGCCGGCCGGGACAGTCCTGGCCTGACCCTCGCCGTGGCCGGCTGGATGCGCTATGTCGGCGGCGTGGACGAGAAGGGCGCGCCGATCGACGTGCGCGATCCGCTGGCCGCCCGGCTGCGGGCCATCACCGAAGCGGCGCCGGATGCCGAGGGCCGGGTCGCGGGTCTGCTTTCGGTCGCCGAAATCTTCCCCCGTCCGCTCGCCGAGGCGCCCGATTTCCGCGCGGCGCTGCTGAGCGCCTACCAACAGCTCGAGGCCGAGGGCGCGCGTGCCGCCGTCGCGCGTCTCGCTCCCTGATCTCCTGGGCGCATCCGCCCGAACCGAAGGCCCGCCATGACCGAGCAAGCCAGCCCCCTCATCCTCAGCCCCTCCGACAACGTGGCGATCCTGACCGCACGCGCCCCGCAGGGCAGCCGCCCGCTTGGGCTCGGCGCCGCGCTGGAGGCCCCGGTGATGCCCGGCCACAAGATCGCCCGCGAGGACATCGGGCAGGGCGGCGCCATCACCAAGTTCGGCCAGATCATCGGCTATGCCACCCGCCCCATCGCGGCGGGTGAACACGTCCACACCCAGAACTGCGAATTCGGCGCCCACGATCAGGACTACCAGGTCGGCGCCGATCTCGCCGCTGCGCGGGCGGCGATCCCGCAGGTGGCGCCCGCCACCTTCATGGGCTACCGCCGCCCGGGCGGACAGGCGGGCACGCGCAACATGATCGCCGTCTGCGCCACGGTGAACTGCTCGGCCACGGTCATCCGCCGCGCCGCCGAGCAGGTGATGAACTCCGGCATCCTCGCCGACTATCCCAATGTCGATGGAGTGGTCGCCTTCGCCCACGGCACCGGCTGCGGCATGGCCTCCGAGGGCCCGGGCTTCGACAATCTCCAGCGCGTGCTCTGGGGCCACGCCACCCACGCCAATGTCGGCGCCGCGGTCTTCGTCGGCCTCGGCTGCGAGGTGATGCAGATCGCGCGGATGAAGGCGCGCTTCGGCAACGCGGGCTCGGAGCGGTTCCACGGGCTCACCATCCAGGAGACGGGCGGCACGACGAAGACCGTCGCGAAGATCGTCGAGCAGATCCACGCGCTCCTGCCCGAGGTGAACCGCGTCACCCGCGAGCCGATCCCGGCCTCCGAGCTGAAGGTCGCGCTCGAATGCGGCGGCTCGGACGGGTTCTCGGGCATCACCGCCAACCCCGCGCTCGGCATCGCCTCGGACCTGCTGGTCGGCCTGGGCGGCACCGCGATCCTCGCCGAGACGCCCGAGATCTACGGCGCCGAACAGCTCCTCCTGCGCCGCGCGGTCAGCGACGAGGTCGCGGCGAAGCTGATCGAGCGCATCCGCTGGTGGGAGAACTACACCGCGATCAACGGCGGCTCGATGGACAACAACCCCTCGCCCGGCAACAAGGCGGGCGGGCTGACCACCATCCTCGAGAAGTCGCTCGGCGCCGCCGCCAAGGCGGGCTCCACCCCGCTGACCGACGTCGTGCAGTACGCCGAACAGGTGACGACGCCGGGCTTCGTCTTCATGGACACGCCGGGCTACGACCCGGTCGCCACGACGGGGCAGATCGCCGGCGGGGCGCAGGTGGTGGTCTTCACCACCGGCCGCGGCTCGGCCTTCGGCTCCAAGCCCGCGCCGACGATCAAGGTCGCCACCAACGACCGGCTCTATGCACAGATGCCCGACGACATGGACATCAACTGCGGCGACATCGTGAGCCAGGGCGTCACCCTGCAGGCCAAGGGGCAGGAGATCCTCGACCATATCCTGCGCGTCGCCTCGGGCGAGAAGACCAAGAGCGAGAAGCTCGGCCTCGGCGACAACGAGTTCGTGCCCTGGCAGGTCGGCGCGGTGATGTGAGGTAGCGCCGCCGCCTATTGCTTCGGCGCCACCTCCCATTGCAGGTCCACGGCGTAATGACCGTCGGCGCCGGTATATTCCCGGCGCTCGCGGAACCCGGTGCTGGCGATCGGATCGACGAAGCCGGTGGGCACGCAGACGTTGACGAGGCACTGCTCGCCGCTGCCACAAGTGCCCGGGTTGCAGTCCGGTAGCGGCTGGTCATGCGAGGAGAACTCGGCAAACGGATGGATCAGGAACCCTGCGCGGGCATCCTCGCGCGGGGCCGCCGGCACCCGAGGCAGCACCCCGAGCGCCACCGGCGGGGTCACGAGGAAATCCGGTGCATGGGTCGCGCCGATCCGCTGCGAGACGTCGAGCATCCCCGCCTGGAACGACTCGACGCCGATCCTGTCGTCCGGCGCGATCTCGCCAGTCACGATGAAGCCCCAGATCGTCGCGACGCCCGCCGCGCCCCCCAGCGCCGCGATCAGCCCCGCGCCGCCGCTGGCGATGATGATCGCGGTGGCAGCGCCGATGGCGACCACGCCGGCGACGAAGGCGCCGAGAAAACCGTCGTCCTCGGCCAGCAGCGCCATCATCGTCACCGTGCCATCCGCGGGCAGGTCGGCCTGCAGCATCAGCCGGTCGAGAATGTCGCGATCGCCCGCGTCATAGTCCCCGCCCTCGTAGACATTCGCCGCACTCGCCGTGTCGGGAACCGTGGGCGAGGACAGATCCGCCCCCACGATCGCCACCAGCGGCTCGTCGCTGCCGAAGGTGTTCTGGAAACCGGTCTCGTCGATCGTCTCCAGCGCGTGCAGCGTGCCGCTCAGCGTGAAGATCGGCGTGGTCGAGCCTTCGACGAAAACGATCGCATCGTCCATCACCTTCGTCCCGATCACCCGCGGGCTGAGCAGCTCGGCCTCGTACCATTCCGGCGTCTCGCCGCAGGGGGCGGGCTGGCCGGGCAGGTGCCGGCAGTCGTCGAGCTTTCGGGGCGCGGTGCTCCAGCTGGCCGCGCAGGGCACCCCGTCCTCTACGCAGGTCTCGAGCGGCGGCGTGCAGTCGCGCACCGTCCCCGGCGGCACGTTGTCGGGCACCGGCGAGGCCGGGAAGCAGGTGTGGATCACCCGCGGCGGGTCGTCGGCAGGGCCGTCGCCCTGGGTCAGGAAGGTGCCGTTGTGATTGAACAGCCGCAGCCGGTAGAAATGGCCCTCGTTGGCCGGCACCCGGAAATGCGCGCGGTTGAAGCTGGCGCTCTGCGGAGCCGAGGGCAGGGTGCAGGCCGCGACCTGGTCCGACGGCTCGTTGGCGTCGAAATCGCGGATGACGGCGGTCGACTCGCTGCCCTGGCCGGGAAACAGCGGCTCGAAGACCAGGCGCGCGTCGGTGATGTCCCAGAGATTGTAGCCGCGCACCACCATGGTGGCGTCCTTCTTCACCACCGGGAAGGACAGGCAGGTGCCGCCCGTGCACAGCTGGCCGAGCGAGGCATTGCAGATGTTCGGGTTGCCCGAGCAGTCGATGCCGGTATCGGCCCCATAGGGCGTGATGCCCTCGCCCGCACTGCCGGTCGCGGCCAGCGCCGGATCGCGGGCCAGGACGCCGCCGCCGAGCTCGATCCCGGTAAACGACGGCGTCGCCAGCGAGGCCAGCTCATGGGTATTCGGGTTTACCCCGTCGGGGTCCTGGTGGATCGCGGTCAGCAGCGAGCCGACGGTGATCGCCCGCCCACCCGGCTCGCCATCAGGATAGGTGAACCCGTTCGAGCAGAAGTTGAAGCGCAGATGCGGGATCGGCTGGCTGTTGGCGAGCACGCCCGTGCGCAGCCGGTCCCAGGCCGGCGCGCTCGCGCAGCCGGCCGGATCGAGCCCGGCGAGGTTGCCGAGCAGCGCGGCCCGCTTGCTCGCGGGGATCGCCGCCAGAATGTCGCGATAGCCCGCCAGTCGCGCCCGGATGTCGTCCGGCTGGGCGGCCACGAGGCTCAGCGCCGCGCTCTCGCCCGGCCCTTCCGCCTCGCCGGCGCCGAGGCGCGCGATGCTGCACAGGACGTTCAGGGTGACGGCGGCGATCGCCTCGCGGGTCGGGCCCGGCGGCAGGCCCTCGAGTCCCGCCACGATGCGGCCCGCCCCGGCGCGGGGGTCGGAGGTCTCGGAATCGCAGGCCGCGAGCCCGAGCGCGACAAGACAGGCAGCCGCGAAGCCGCCGAAACGCGCCTGCTTCATTGCCTTCTCCATGTGATGCCGGTCCACGGCACAGACGCGCATCTCGCTGGGAGAAGCGGTGTCGCAGAGGCCGGGTATGCCAGACGGCTCCCCGCCATCCGGTCGCAATAGGCCGGAGAGTGCGGAGACGCCTTTATTCTACACGAATATCCGCGCCGTCGCTACGGCGCCGGAGGTCGTCCCGGCGATGCGCCAGCTTTGGCCGATTGCGGCGGGCGTGCTTGCCCCGCGCTGCGGGATCCGCCGCAACGCCGCTTGTCCTGACCGCGCGCGGGTGCCAGAAAGCCCCATCCCGCGGGCCTTTCCGCCCGGTTGCCATCAGGTTAATGCTCAGAGTGATTCTCTTTTTGAATCAGTGTCTTGTCGTCTTGCTCAACGTTGAGCACAATGAACGCGCCCGGGTCTGAGCATGGAGACCTGGGTCGCTCTCGCCATCGGCGCCGCCTTCATGCAGAACGTCCGCTCGGCGCTGCAGAAGGCGCTGACCGGCCGGCTCGAGGTCATCGGCGCCACCTACGCCCGCTTCCTCTTCGCCGCGCCCTGGGCGGTGATGCTCGCCATCGTGCTGGTGCGGCTGACGCCCGGCGGAATGCCCGGCATGAACGGCGCCTTCGTTCTCTGGGCGCTCTGCGGCGCGGCCACCCAGATCGCCGCGCAGATGCTGCTTCTGCGGCTCTTCTCCTTCCGCAACTTCGCCGTCGGCAACGCCTTCGCGCGCACCGAGACTATCCAGGCGGCGATCCTCGGCGCCGTGCTGCTCGGGGACTGGCTGGGTCTCTGGCCGATGCTCGGCATCCTCGTCAGCGTCGCCGGCGTGATCCTGCTCTCCGCCCGCGGCGCACTCGCGGGGGGCGGCTTTGACCGCGCGGCGGCCGTCACCGGCATCGCCTGCGGCCTCGGATTCGCCCTGTCGAGCGTCTGCTACCGCGCCGCGTCGCTGGGGCTCGAGGGGGATGCGGACTTCCTCACCCGCGCCGCGGTGACGCTGGCCTTCGTCACCGTCTCGCAGACTCTGGCCATGACGCTCTGGATGCGCCTGCGCACGCCCGGAGCCATCATGACGGTCGTGCGTGCCTGGCGGGTGGCGGCACTGGTAGGGCTCGTCGGCATGCTCGCCTCGCTTGGCTGGTTCGCCGCCTTCACCCTGACCTCGGCGGCCGAGGTCAAGGCGGTCGGTCAGATCGAGCTTTTGTTCTCCATGCTCACCGCCCGCTTCGCCTTCGGCGAGCGCCCGAGCGGGCGGGAGATGCTCGGCATCCTCATGGTCGCCGGCGGGATCGTGATGCTGGTGCTGTCGGCCTAGAAGGGGCGCGTCTAGAAGAACGCCTGCAACCCCGTCTGCGCCCGGCCGAGGATCAGGGCGTGAACGTCATGGGTGCCCTCGTAGGTGTTGACCGCCTCGAGGTTCATCACATGACGGATCACGCCGTATTCGTCCGCGATCCCGTTGCCGCCGTGCATGTCCCGCGCCACCCGGGCGATCTCCAGCGCCTTGCCGCAGTTGTTGCGCTTCATCAGGCTGATGAGCTCGGCCGGTGCCCGCCCCTCGTCGAAGAGCCGGCCCAGGCGCAGCGCGCCCTGCAGCCCGAGCCCGATCTCGGTCTGCATGTCGGCGAGCTTCTTCTGGATCAGCTGCGTCTGCGCCAGGGGCCGGCCGAACTGGTGGCGGTCGAGCGTGTAGGCGCGCGCGGCATGCCAGCAGGCTTCAGCCGCGCCCATCGCGCCCCAGGCAATGCCGAAGCGCGCGCGGTTCAGGCAGCCGAAGGGACCGGCGAGGCCCTCGGCATGGGGCAGCAGCGCGTCCTCGGGCACGAAGACCTCGTCCATCTGGATCATGCCGGTGGCCGAGGCACGCAGGCTGAACTTGCCCTCGATCTTCGGTGCGACCAGGCCCTCCGTGCCGCGATCCAGCACGAAGCCGCGGATCTTGCCGTCATGCGCGTCCGACTTGGCCCAGACGACGAAGACGTCGGCGATCGGCGCGTTGGTGATCCACGTCTTGGCGCCGGAGAGCGAGTAGCCGCCGCCCACCGTCTTGGCGCGGGTGGTCATGCCGCCGGGATCCGAGCCGGCGTCGGGCTCGGTCAGGCCGAAGCAGCCGATCCACTCGCCGGAGGCGAGCTTGGGCAGGTACTTCGCCCGCTGTTCGTCGCTGCCGTAGGCATAGATCGGGTGCATCACCAGCGAGGACTGCACCGACATGGCCGAGCGATAGCCGCTGTCGACCCGCTCGACCTCGCGGGCGATCAGGCCGTAGGAGACGTAGTTGACGCCGGCACCGCCGAATTCCTCGGGGATGGTCGCCCCCAGCAGGCCGAGCGCGCCCATCTCGGTCATGATCGCGCGGTCGAAGATCTCGCTGCGGTTGGCCTCGATCACCCGCGGCAGCAGGGCATCGGCGCAGTAATCCCGGGCGGCGTCACGGATCATCCGCTCCTCGTCGCCGAGCTGGTCGTCGAGCAGGAAGGGATCCTCCCAGACGAAGGCGGCGGGCCTGGCACGGGCCGTCTCGGGCGTGTTGAGCTTGATGTTCATGGGCGATCTCCCCGGAGCGCCCGGGGACTCTAGGATCGGTCGGGAGGCGTGGCAAGCGGGGCCGGGTGTTATGCAGCGCAACGCATATCATGCCATTGATAGTTGTGTATAATGTTGGAGAGGCCCTCGTGTTCCTCCCTCACTCGCACGGGGTTGGCCGGTCCAGTTGTACCTGTCGGAAGTGGAAGAACTTGCGCGCCCAGACCGGATGCAGCATTGCGCCATCCTCGGCGAGGACCTCGGCCCCGCTGCGCTCGGCGTGGGCGACGCCGTTGCGGAAATAGGTGACGCGGGCGTCTGGATTGGCCTCCAGCTCCGAGAGAAAGTGGTAATAGACCATGCCCTGCGCCTTGCGCCGGGACATCTGCTCCAGATAGGGCGCGCCCTCGGCGGCGGTGACGGTCACGACATCGGCGAGATAGGGAAATGGCCCCGGCGCCCCGCGCAGCAGGAGGTGGTTGCTGACCCCGCCCTCGAGCCGCAGATTGGCGAACATGTTCATCGCCTGCGCGGTCTTGAGCCCCAGGAAGGGCGCCGCGCAGTTCAGGAAGAAGATCAGGCTGACCGCGTTCAGCAGCGGCAGTCGTGACCAGAAGAACGCGAGGCCGCCTTCGCCCGGCGTATCCGTGCGCCCGTAGCGCAGGAGTATCGCGAGCGGCCAGAGCACCAGCATCAGCCAGATCAGCGCCACGGTATTCAGGTCGCGCTGGGCGGCCATGACCGCGATCAGCGCGAAGCCCGCGATCAGCACGCAGGCGCCGACCGGGCTGCGGATGCGGCCGTCCATGCGCCGGTACATGTCGCTGCCGGTGATCTGCAACGCCGCTGCCGGCGAGACGAACAGCGTGTGCAGGGCGATCGCCAGCGTCGAGAACACCGGGTACATCGCATAGCCGCTGAGCGCGAGCAGCGCGTGGAACCCGATCCCCAGCACGATCCCGAAATGCCGCCAGCGCGGCAGGATCAACAGGAGCATGATGACCCCCTCGGTGGCGAAAGTGCCCCATATCGCGAGCTGGTGCATCGCCGGGGTGTCGATCCAGACCAGCGGCGCCGGCATCATCCGCCAGAGCACCACGGCGCAGCTGACCGCCGGATCGAGGAAGTCGGCGTTGATCTTGTGGAAGATCCCGAAGGCGTACATGACCAGCAGTATGGTCCGCGCGACGGGGCGCACGTCGCGGAAGAACACCTCCCAGCGCGATCCTCGCAGCCAGTGCCAGAGGCCGGCGGTGATGAAGGCCAGCATCAGGAAGTTCTTCAGGATCGTATGGTTTGAGTAGATCGGCGCGTGCAGCCAGCCGTCGAGACTGAGCAGGGCGACGGCGGCGATGAAGGCGCGCTTCGATCGCGGCGAGAGGATCAGCCACAATCCCGCCAGCAACAGCGGCAGGCTGGTGGCCTGGGCCTGGAGCGGCGTGTAGCGGAAATAGTAGATGAAGACGTGCATGACCGTCATCAGCCCGAGGAACCGCGCGAATATCTCGAAGAGCGCGGCCTCGCTTGCATCTCCCGCCTTCAGGGACGGACGGTCGAGCAGGGTGAGCGTCAGGCTGCGCCCGGCGCGCAGCAGCGGATAGAGCAGCGTGGCGAGGCGCGGCCGGGCGAGGATGCCGGCCGTCAGCCGGTTGAGCGCGCCCACGGGCGAGCTCATCGCGGAGATCGCGGCCATGGCGTCTGCGCCGAAGAACGTGCGGCCCTCTGTCTCCACGATGATGCCGCGGTCGGGATCGAGGCCGGCCGCTGTCCACCGGGCGCGTGCCTCGGCGTCGGTGCGCAGGTCCACCAGCTCCACCGGCCCCGCCGCCTGGCGCAGGCGGGTCATGCGCACATAGCCCGCGCAGAACGGGCAGTCGCCGTCGTAGAAGACCCTCACCATCATCGCGGGCCGCTCCCTGCCTGTCCCCGTCCCGGTTAGGGTAAAGGGGTTAGCAAAGGCTCAAGCGGCACCTTCGATGGGCACATGCCCCGGCCGCCCGTTCGGCCCGCGCATCAGGCCGAGGGCGGCGTTAAAGGCGCCCATGCGGCGGATGCGGGCGATCTTCTCGTGCAGCGGGGTCCAGTCGTCGGCCTTGTCGATCGCATCCCAGATCGCCTCGACCTCATCGATCACCATGGTCTCCGGGCCCTCGTCGGCGGCAACCGGATGGGCGAGGGCGGCGTCGAGGCCGGGGGCGCGGGGCAGGGCACGCAGCCCCTCGATCACCTCGGCCCAGGCCGCGGTCTGATAGGTCGCGCGGATCGGGCTGGCGCGCAGCCGTTCGGGCAGGCCGCCGCCGAGGAGATCGAAGAAGACCTGCTGGAACGGCGGCGATGTCTCCTGCATCGCGCCCCAGAAGGCGTGCATCAGCGCCAGCGCCGGCTCGTCCGGCAGCAGGCCGAGGCGAGCGAGGGTCTGGCGGGCGAGATGGGTCTGGAAGCGCTCGGCGAAGCTGTCAAAGGCCGGCTCGATCGCCTCCCGCGAGCTGATGGGCAGCAGGCATTCGCCCAGGCGCGCGAGGTTCCAGTTCAGCGCCTCGGGCTGGCGGGCGAAGGCGTAGAGCCCGGTATGGTCGAAATAGGCCGCCGTGAAGGCCGGGTCGAAGCGGTCGAGGAAGCGCCAGGGACCGTAGTCGAAGCTCTCGCCGGTGATGTTGATGTTGTCGGTGTTGAGCACGCCGTGCACGAACCCCGCCGCGAACCATTCGGCGCCGAGCTGGGCCACGGCGCCGGTGATCGCGTCATAGAGCCCGGCGACCGGGTCGGCGGCATCGGCCGCAGCGGGCCAGATGTGGCGGATGGCGTGGTCGACGAGGCGTCGCATGGCATCATGCTCGCTCCGCGCGGCGAGGCGCTGGAAGGTGCCGATGCGGATGTGGCTGTGGCTGAGCCGGGTCAGGACCGAGGAGCGCGTCGGCGAGGGCTCGTCGCCTCGGGTCAGGTCCTCGCCGGTCTCGATCAGCGCGAAGGTCTTGGAGGTGTAGACCCCGAG
>CAYLHK010000064.1:15760-18856 GCA_964383295.1 uncultured Rhodovulum sp. | reverse complement strand
TCGGCTACGAGGCGGCGATCCAGCGCGACTATCCGGTGGTGTTCGGCACGCTCTACGTCTTCGGCCTGATGGGGCTGCTGATCGGCATCATCTCCGATCTCACCTATGTCTGGGTCGATCCGCGTATCGACTTCGAGAAGCGGGAGGCCTGACCGGATGCGCCTCTCGGCCCTGAACCGCCGCCGGCTGCAGAATTTCCGCGCCAACCGCCGCGCCTTCTGGTCGCTGTGGATCTTTCTGGTGATCTTCACCGTCGCGCTCTTCGCCGAATTCGTCGCCAACGACCGGCCGCTGCTCGTGTCCTACCGCGGCGAATGGCGGATGCCGGTCGTCAGCTTCTATTCCGAGGCGGATTTCGGCGGCGAGTTCCGGGCCCAGGCCGAATACCACTCGCCCGAGGTGCGCTGCCTGATCCGCACCGGCGGGCTGGAGGCCTGCCTCGACGATCCCGAGGGCATCTTTGAGGAAGCAGCCTCAGGCATGGTGGACGGCCAGCCGATCGAGCGCGGCTGGATGCTCTGGCCGCCGATCCCCTATTCGTTCAACACGATCAACTATCACGTCCTGCGCGCGCCCTCGCCACCCGACGCCCGCAACTGGCTGGGCACCGACGACCAGACCCGCGACGTGCTGGCGCGCGTGATCTACGGATTCCGCATCTCGGTGCTGTTCGCGATGGTCGTCGCCGCGATCTCCTCGGTGATCGGGATCATCGCCGGCGCCGCCCAGGGCTATTTCGGCGGCTGGGTGGACCTGTTCTTCCAGCGCATCGTCGAGATCTGGCAGAACATCCCCTCGCTCTACATCATCATCATCCTGTCAGCGATCTTCGTGATGAATTTCTGGCTGCTGACATTGCTGATCGCATTGTTCTCATGGACTGCGCTGATCGGGGTGGTGCGGGCGGAATTCCTGCGGGCGCGCAACTTCGAATACGTCCGCGCCGCGCGGGCACTCGGCGTCGGCGACTGGACGATCATGTTCCGCCACCTGCTGCCGAACGCCATGGTGGCGACGCTGACCATGATGCCCTTCATCATCACCGGCGCGATCGGCGGGCTGGCGGCGCTCGACTTCCTCGGCCTCGGGCTGCCGCCGTCCTATCCCTCGCTGGGCGAGCTGGCGTTGCAGGGCAAGAACAATGTCACGCGGCCCTGGCTCGGGATCACCGCCTTCTGCACCTTCGCGATCATGCTCTCGCTCCTCGTCTTCATTTTCGAGGGCATCCGCGATGCGTTCGACCCGCGAAAGACCTTCCGGTGACGCCCGCGTTCGACATGCAGCCGAGGCTCGACGGCCCGCGGGTCTGCCTGCGGCCGCTGGTGACCGCCGATCGCGACGCCCTGCACGCAGCCGCAAGCGATCCCCGGACATGGGCCGGCCATCCGGCGCGCGACCGCTGGCAGCGCGCGGTGTTCGATCCCTACTTCGAATTTCTGCTCGCAGCCGGCGGTACGCTGGCGATACGCGAGACCGGCACGGGCCGGGTGATCGGCTGCTCTCGCTTCTACGAGGCGCCGGACCGCCCCGGCGAGATCGCCATCGGCTTCACCTTCCTCGACCGTGCCTTCTGGGGCGGCGGGACGAACTTCGAGGTCAAGCGGCTGATGCTCGGCCATGCCTTCGCGCGGTTCGATACGGTCTGGTTCCACATCGCCCCGACCAACATCCGCTCGCAGACCGCGACCGGCCGGCTGGGCGCCGTCCACGACCATGATGCCGACCTGGCGCTGACCGGCACGCCGGCGGCGACCATGTGCTGGCGGCTGGACCGTGAGGCCTGGGCGCGCGCCCTCGCCGCCCGTAAGGCCATGGCATGAGCGAGACAGCCCTCCCCCTGCTCGCGGTCCGCGACCTGAAGGTCACCTTCCACCAGGGCGGCAAGGCCACCCATGCCGTGCGCGGGGTCAGCTTCGACCTTCACGCCGGTGAGACGCTGGCCATCGTCGGCGAGAGCGGCTCGGGCAAGTCGGTGACCGCGCTCTCGACCGTGCGGCTGCTGCCGGAGAACGCCGAAGTCACCGGCTCCGTGCGCTTTCGCGGCGAGGAGCTGACCCGTGCCGGCGAGCGGCTGCTGCGCCGGGTGCGCGGCAACGACATCAGCTTCATCTTCCAGGAGCCGATGACCTCGCTCAACCCGCTCCACACGATCGAGAAGCAGATCGGCGAGAGTCTGGCGCTGCACCAGGGGATGACCGGCGACAAGGCGCGGGCGCGGATCCTCGAGCTCCTGACCCAGGTCGGCATCCGCGATCCCCAGGCGCGGCTCGGCGCCTATCCGCACCAGCTCTCCGGCGGCCAGCGCCAGCGGGTGATGATCGCGATGGCGCTCGCCAACCGCCCCGACGTGCTGATCGCCGACGAGCCGACGACGGCGCTCGACGTGACCATCCAGGCGCAGATCCTCGAACTGCTCGCCTCGATCCAGCGCGCCGAGGGGATGGGGATGCTGTTCATCACCCACAACCTCGGGATCGTGCGGCGCATCGCCGACCGGGTGGCGGTGATGAAGGACGGCGAGATCGTCGAGACGGGGCCCACGGCCGAGATCTTCGCCAACCCGCAGCACCCCTATACAAGGATGCTGCTCGCCGCCGAGCCCTCGGGCCGGCCCGATCCGGTCCCCGAGGACGCGCCGGTTGTGGTCGAGACCGAGGCGCTGCGGGTCTGGTTCCCGATCCGAGCCGGCCTCTTGCGCCGCGTGGTCGGCCATATCAAGGCGGTCAACCACGCCGATGTCAGCATCCGCGCCGGCGAAACGCTCGGCGTCGTCGGCGAGAGCGGCTCGGGCAAGACGACGCTCGCGCTGGCCGTCATGCGGCTGATCCGATCCGAGGGCCGGATCGTGTTCATGGGCCGCGACGTGCAGGGCTGGCGGAACCGCGAGCTGCGCCGGCGCCGGCGCGACATGCAGATGGTCTTCCAGGACCCCTACGGCTCGCTCTCCCCCCGGATGACCGTGGGCCAGATCGTCGCTGAGGGGCTGACCGTGCACGGCAATCCGGCCGATGCCGACGCCCGCGTCGCCGCGATACTGACGGAGGTGGGCCTCGATCCGGCCATGGCCGACCGCTACCCGCACGAGTTCTCCGGCGG
>CAYLHK010000064.1:0-15750 GCA_964383295.1 uncultured Rhodovulum sp. | reverse complement strand
CCCGCGCATGCGAGTGGCCGAGCTGCTGGAAGAAGGGCTGCTCGCGCTCAAGCCCGATCTGGACGCGGAACAGCGACATGCGCGCATCGCCGCGTTGACCGAGCGGGTGGGGTTGCGCGCTGACGCCTTGCATCGCTACCCGCACGAGTTCTCCGGCGGCCAGCGCCAGCGCATCGCCATTGCCCGCGCGATGATCCTGCAGCCGAAGCTCGTGGTGCTCGACGAGCCGACCTCGGCCCTCGACATGACGGTGCAGGTGCAGATCTGCGCGCTGCTGCGGGGGCTTCAAGCCAGGTACGGGCTTACCTATATCTTCGTCAGCCACGACCTGCGGGTGGTGCGCGCGCTCTCCCACAAGGTGCTGGTCATGCAGAACGGCGACGTGGTGGAGGCGGGCGACAGCCGGGAGATCTTCGAGGCCCCGCGCACCGACTATACCCGCACGCTGCTGGCCGCCGCCTTCGACCTCAAACTGGCGGCAGAGTGATGCCCGCGCAACCCTGCGCGATGGAGGGATCAACGATGACCGACAAGATCACCAAGACCGATGCCGAGTGGCGGGCCGAACTGTCCGACCAGGCCTACCACGTGACGCGCCAGGGCGGGACCGAGCGTCCGTTCACCGGCGACAACTTCCCCAAGGCCCCCGGCACCTTCGTCTGCGTCGGCTGCGGTGCGCCACTGTTCGACGCGGCGACCAAGTACGACAGCGGCAGCGGCTGGCCGAGCTTCTGGGCGCCGGTCAGCGCCGAAGCGGTCGAGGAGCACGACGACAGGTCGCTGTTGATGCGCCGCACCGAAGTGCTCTGCGCCCGCTGCGACGCCCATCTCGGCCATGTCTTTCCCGACGGGCCGCAGCCGACGGGCCTGCGCTACTGCATGAACGGCGTATCGCTGAAGTTCGAGCCGGCGGCCGACTGAGCGCGCGCGCCGCAAACCCGGCCGGCGGCGCTACTGGCCGCCGGCGATCGCCGCTGCGTCGAGGTTGGTGATGTTGCCGAACAGCTGTTCCAGCACACTCATGGTCCGCCCGGCCGTGTCGGTGGTGCGCGGCGTCAGCGCCACGATACGCCCGTCCTCGAGGCCGTAGCGAGCGACCTCGCGCACCACCCCGTTGGGGGTGAACTCGACCGCCAGGATGGTGCGGTCGACCACCCGCGGCGGGTTGTAGGTGAAATTCTCGATGGTCGTCTGCACGTAGTACCAGGACGAATCACGCAGAAGCCCGCTGGACGACGGCCGGCCGAGCTTCTCGACCACGCTTTCCATCGTATCGACTCCGGGGCGTACCTGCGCGATGTCGGTCTGCGCGGGCACATAGCCGTGCACCTGCACAGTCGGAGAACAGCCAGCGAGGATCGCAAGGCCGGCGGCGAGGGCTGGCCCCGCGAGACGCAATGATCTCAGGCGCATCGTACTCACGGCCTTTCCCTTTCCGCTTGCTCCCCTACCCCGCGCATGGTCTAAGTTCAAGGAACTTGGGACCCGAAGCCGTTGATGCCGGGACCGAAGGACCAATGATGGCCGATACCCCTTCCACACTCCCCGACACCCCCGAGTTCTCGCATGTGGTCGAGCTAGGTGCCCTGCGCGGTGCCTCCGACTTCGACATTGCGCCCACGCCCGCCCAGGCGGCGGCGCTCGCCCGGCTGATGGGGGCGAGCGGCCTGCGCAAAATGCGCTTCCGCGGGCGCCTCGTACCTCTGGAGCCGCGCGGCTGGGAGCTGCAGGCAACACTGGGCGCCACGGTCGTGCAGCCCTGCGTGGTGACGCTCGATCCCGTGACCACCCGCATCGACCAGCCCGTTCACCGGCGCTTCCTGCCCATGTCGGCACCGGCTGCGACCGAGATCCGCCTCGATGCCGAGGACGACGACGAGATCGAGCCGCTGACCGAGCGGATCGATCTCGGCCTGATCGCGACCGAGGCGCTGGCGCTCGCCCTGCCCGCCTATCCGCGTGCGGCCGGGGCGGAACTGCCCTCTTCCGAGCCGTCCGACGACGACGAGGTCATTCGCCCCTTCGCCGCGCTGGCGGCGCTGCGCAACAAGCTTGGTAACGGTTCATGAGATTCCGCCGAACAGGGCTTGCGTCCGCATGCGCAATCGCTATTTTCCGCGCTTCAGTTTTGACCCCGGTACAGGGGCGGGCGTGACATGCGCTGCTGCCTCTGCTACGCCCCCGGGGCTGACAGCAGGATGAGCCGGGCCGAGGCCCGAAGGAGACCGAGGTCGAGACATGGCTGTTCCGAAGAGCAAGGTCACCCGCGCGAAACGCGGCATGCGCCGTTCCCATGATGCGCTGGTGGCCGAGAATCCCAACGAATGTTCGAACTGCGGCGAGCTGCGCCGTCCGCATCACGTCTGCGGGGCCTGCGGCCACTACGACGGCCGTGAGGTCGTCGCGCAGGTCGAGACGGTCGACCTGGACGACGAAGCCGCCTGACCTTCCCAGCCTGCGCGGGGTTGGTCCGGCATGACAATCGCCACCGACCGGACCGGAGCTGATCTGCACGCCGCCCCGGGCGGCGGCGGTGACGTCATCATCTCCATCGACGCGATGGGGGGCGATCGTGGCGTGGCAGATGTGCTGCGCGGCATGGGTAAGGCGATGAAGCGCAACCCGCGCCTGCGCTTCATCGTTCACGGCGACGGCGCCGCGCTCAAGCGCGGGATCAAGCCGGGCAGCCCGCTGGCCCGCCATACCGATGTCCGCCATGCCGAGGGCGTTATCGCCATGGACGAGAAGCCCTCGCGCGCACTCCGCCGCGCCGAGGGCTCCAGCATGTGGAATGCGCTCGAGACGGTGAAGTCGGGCGAATCGTCCGTCGCCATCTCCTGCGGCAACACCGGTGCGCTGATGGCGCTGGCCATGCTCTCGCTGCGCAAGGCGCCGGGCGTGGACCGCCCGGCGATCGCAGTGCTGTTCCCGTCACTGAACCGGGCCGGATACAACGTGATGCTCGACGCGGGCGCCGACATCCGCGCCGACGCCGAGGATCTTCTGCGCTTTGCGCTGATGGGCTCGTCCTATGCGCGCAACGCGCTCGGCGTCGAGCGCCCGCGCGTCGGCCTGCTGAACGTGGGCACCGAGGAGCACAAGGGCCGCCCCGAGCTGCACGAGGCCGCCGAACTGGTGGCCGCCGCCGCCGCGATCGGCGAGTTCGAATACATCGGCTATGTGGAGGGCAGCGACCTGCCCTCGGCGCGCGTGGACGTGATCGTCACCGACGGCTTCACCGGCAACGTGGCGCTGAAGACCGCCGAGGGAACCGCCAGCCTGATTCGCGGCGCGCTGCGCGAGGCCTTCGCCTATTCACCGCTCTCGCGCATCGGAGCGCTGTTTGCACTGACCTCCCTGCGGCGGCTGCAGATGCGCATCGATCCGCGCCGGTCCAACGGCGGGGTGTTCCTCGGCCTGAACGGCACGGTGATCAAGAGCCACGGCTCGGCCGATGCCACCGCCATCGGCGCGGCGATCGGTCTTGGCTTCACCCTGGCCGAAAAGGGCTTCGCCCAGCGGCTGGCGGCGAGGGTTGCCAGCGGCGTCGGCGAGTTCGGCCGCGTCGGGCGCAAGGCCGGCACGCTTCAGGAAGGGACGGCGACATGAGCCGGATCCGCGCCGTGGCGCGCGGCTGCGGCCACTACCTGCCGGCCCGCGTCGTCGAGAACGCCGAGTTCGAGCAGACCCTCGACACGTCGGACGAATGGATCCGCAGCCGCACCGGGATCGAGCGGCGCCATTTCGCCGCCGAAGGCGAGACCACCTCGGATCTAGCGATCGCCGCCGCCCGCGACGCGCTGGCGCGCTCGGGGCTCACCGGCGCGGATATCGACGCGGTGGTGCTGGCCACCGCCACCCCGGACCAGACCTTCCCGGCTACGGCGGTGAAGGTGCAGACCGCGATCGGCATGACCGGCGGCTTTGCCTTCGACATCCAGGCCGTCTGCGCTGGCTTCGTCTTCGCGCTCACCCAGGCCGATGCGATGATCCGCATCGGCGCGGCGCGGCGCGTTATGGTGATCGGGGCGGAGACCTTCTCGCGCATCCTCGATTTTACCGACCGCGGGACCTGCGTGCTGTTCGGCGATGGGGCGGGGGCGCTGATCCTCGAGGCGGCGGAGGGCGCAGGCACCGCCGCGGACCGCGGCATCCTCGCCACCGACCTCAATTCCGACGGCCGCTACACCGACCTGCTCTATGTCGACGGCGGCCCCTCGACCACCGGCACCGCCGGCGTGGTGCGCATGGCCGGGCAGGAGGTGTTCAAGCACGCGGTGGTCAAGCTCGCCCAGACCGGCAGCCGCGCGCTGGAGGCCGCAGGCCTGACCACCGCCGACATCGACTGGCTGGTGCCGCATCAGGCGAATCTGCGCATCATGTCGATGACGGCACAGAAACTCGGCATCCCGATGGAGCGCGTCGTCGTGACCGTACAGGACCACGGCAACACCTCCGCGGCCTCGATCCCGCTGGCAATGTCGGTCGCCGCGGCAGACGGGCGCCTGCGCCGGGGCGACGTGGTGCTGGTCGAGGCGATCGGCGGCGGCCTCTCCTGGGGCGCGGCGGTGATGCGCTGGTAGGCGCCCGGGCAGGCCGCTGTTGTTGACTCGCTTTCTCCATTGCCCGTAAGCTCTTGAGAATGAAACGGACCAGGGGGGACGGACGTGAGTGAGAAGACCCTGACTCGCATGGAGCTGAGCGAAGCCGTCTTTCGTGCAGTCGGCCTGTCGCGCAACGAATCGGCCGAACTGGTCGAATCGGTGCTGAACCACATGTCGGACGCGCTGGCGCAGGGTGAGACGGTGAAGATCTCCTCCTTCGGCACCTTCAGCGTCCGTTCGAAATCCGCACGCGTCGGCCGCAATCCCAAGACCGGTGAGGAGGTTCCGATCGAACCGCGCCGGGTGCTGACCTTCCGACCCTCGCACATCATGAAGGAACGCGTGGACGCCGGTAACAAGCGCTAGCACGGGGGCTGCCGGCCAATGGACAAGTCACCCGAGGCGTTTCGCACGATCAGCGAGGTTGCCGATGCCCTGGACGTGCCGCCGCACGTCCTGCGCTTCTGGGAATCGCGTTTCACCCAGATCAAGCCGGTGAAGCGCGGCGGTGGGCGGCGTTATTACCGCCCCGAGGACGTCAGCCTGCTGCGCGGCATCCGCGGCCTGCTTTACGATGACGGCATGACCATCAAGGGCGTGCAGAAGATCCTGCGCGAGCGGGGCGTGCGCCATGTGATCGGCCTCGGCAGCGCGTCGGGTGCCGACGAGGACGCGGCGATCGTGCCGACGCCGGCGACCACGCCGCGCAAGGCCGCGGTCCGCAAGACGGAACGCACCTCAGCCGCGCCGAAGCCGCGGCCCGTTGCGCCGGCGCCCGAGCCCAGGGCCGAGCCCCAGCCGCAGCCCGACCTCTTCGGAGCCGAGCCCGGCACCAGCACCGGCGCCGACGTCACCGCCAGCATCCCCAAACCTCGAGCGCCGGCACCCGCGCCTGCGTCGGGTGGAGCCACGGACCCCAAGGCCGCCCTGCGCGCACTCGTCGCCGAACTGCAGGCGCTGCGCGAGGTCATGGTCGCCGAGCCAAAGCGGTAGTCCGCCGCCTGCGCTTTGTCCTTGCCCTCGCTCGGGCCGCAGTTATAAAGCGCCTCGTGTCGGGCTATAGCGCAGTCTGGTAGCGCGTTCGACTGGGGGTCGAAAGGTCGTGAGTTCGAATCTCGCTAGCCCGACCAAATTCCCCAGTTTTCAATCACTAAGCGGAAAGCTGAACAGCTTTCCGCAGTGAAATCAAATCGATAGCGGAAAAGGCGGACCCTTCGCCGGCCAGCGTACCCGGGCGACAATGCGCCGCCCGGAACACGATTTGATCCCTCGCCGGGGCTTGAGGCAGCGACCTTCCCGCCGCGCAGATGTGCCGATCGCCGCCGAGCCTAGGCGACGGCCGCTGCGTCGACCTCGCCGAAGCGCCTGACCTTGCCCTCGAGCGCGGCGCGCACGAGCACGACGTCATGCGAGAACTCGAGCATGTTGACCCCGAGCGCGATATGCTCCTGAACCGTGGCATCCTCCATGCCGACGCCGTACATGACGTGCTTGCCGGCAGCACGGGCGGCGCGGGTAGTGGCAGCGAGCGCATCGCGAGTCTCGCCGCGGATATGGTCGGGGTCCCAGCTCTGCAGCGAGACACCGAAGTCGCCGGGTCCGAAGAGCGCAAAGTCGATCCCCTCGACCGCCATGATCGCGTCGAGATTGGCGATGGCGTCGACATGCTCGATCATGATGCCGATCATCGGCTGCGCGTTGCTCCATTCGACCCATTCGCGGGTCTCGCGCCGGCCCCATTCGCCCGAAATGCAGAGCCCGCCGAGCCCTCGCTCCCCGATCGGCGGGAAGCGAGCGGCCCGGACCACGCGGCGCGCATCCTCGGTGGTGGTGACGTTCGGGATCAGGATGCCGCCGGCGCCGATCTCGAAGGCCTTGCGCGGCAGGTAGGGATCATCCCGGTCGATGCGAATGATCGGCGTCACCCCGGCCACCAGCGCCGCCCGGATCATGTGCTCCATCGATTCGTCGCGCCGCCATGCGTGCTCGGAATCGATTCGCACGAAGTCGATGCCGCTGAAGCCGGCCGCCTCGACGATATTGGGCGAGTAAGAGTAGATGGCAGTGCCGGTCACGCACTTGCCGGCAGCGAGTTTCTCGCGAAGTCTGTTGGGTTTGCGCAGCATGATCGAGTGTCTCCGGTAGGGGTCTATCTGGCGGCCACGGCGCCCCTCAGGGCGATGGAGCCGATCAGCTTGTGAACGGTTAGGGCCAGGCCGAGCGACGTGCCGGTGGCCTTGGCGAGATAGATCGAGCGGGTGATTCCAGGCTCGATGATCGGAGCCGCATGCAGCACGCCCGACGCCGTTTCGTTCTTCGCGGCACTTGCACCCACCACCGCGGTGCCGAGCCCCTGCGCCACGGCCTTGATCAGCGTCTTCTGGCCGTCCACCTCCAGCGCCACGTCCATCTTCATCCCGTTCTTGCGCATCACCCTTTCCAGCGCCTGCCGGTCGGGATGCCGGCGCGTGGTCAGGATCAGCGTAAGGGTCGCGAGACGGGCCAAGGTGACCGCCTGTGGCAGCGGGGTCGCGCTGATGACATAGAGCGGCTCGCGCGCCAGCGGCTCGGCAAGCTCTGGGTCGCTGCCCGGCTGCAGCATGATAGCCAGATCGACCTCCTCGTTGGCGACCATGCGGACGGCCTCGTCATGGCGCAGGTCGATCACCAGCGTCGACAGATCCGGATAGCTGCCCTTGATCGCCCGCCGGATCTCGGCGCCGTAGGCGATCGACCAGGACGGCAGCAGCCCGAGGCGCAGGGTCGCGCGGGCGGCATCGGGCTTGAGATGCGCTCTGATGGCCCGCTCGGCCTCGGCAACCTGCTCGAGGATGATCTGCGCGTGATCGAGCAAGAGGTGGCCGCCTTCGGTGAGCTTCACCCCGCGCGGCAGCCGCTCGAACAGACGAAAGCCCGTCATCCGCTCGAGCTCGGAAACATGATGGCTCAGGGCCGGCTGCGCGACATTGAGCGTCCGGGCGGCGGCAGCCATGGAACCATGCTGCGCCACCGCCGCGAAATACTTCAATCTCCTGAGGTTCAGCATGCCACCAACCATGTCGTGAGGATCGTGCACAGACATAGCGCATGCATTCCGCTGGGAAAATCGTCTGATCGCCTCAGTCGATGTAGGTCGCACCCTTGGCGCGGATCCCGGCATAGCGCTCGTCGAAGGTGAGCACGCCCCGCATGTGGGATTCGATCATGGCGGCCTCGGCATCCTCCCGGCGCTGGCAGGCGGCGGCGAGCTCGATCGGATCCTTGCGGACCACCACCACCCCGTCATCGTCCGCGACGATGATGTCGCCCGGGGTGATCAACTCGCCACCGACCACGACCGGCTGATTGACCGAGCCAAGCGTCTCCTTCGAGGTGCCCTTGATGCTCAGACCCAGCGAGAAGACCGGAAAGCCGGACTTGCGCAGACCGCGAGCGTCCCGGACCCCGGCGTCGATCACCAGCGCCTTGATCCCCCGCCCCATGCAAGCCGCGGCCAGCACGTCCCCAAAGCCGCCCTGCTGCGGGTTGTTTCCGGCCGAGAGCACCAGGATGTCACCCGGCTGCGCACAGTTGATCGCCTCGAAGATCATCAGGTTGTCGCCGATATGGCACTGCGCGGTGATCGCCGGGCCGAAGACGTGCACGTCGGGCTTGACCGGTTTGATGTTGCTGTCGAGCGCACCGAGCCGGCCCTGCGCCTCGTGGATGGTCGCGGGCGAGTACTTGCCCACGGCCTCGACAGCGTCGGGGGACGGACGGGTGAAGCTGCGGCGGATGATGGTCATGTGAGGCTCCTCGCTGGCAACGGATACGGGTGGGGATCAGCGGCGCCGAATGACGCGGCCGAGGCCGAACATCACCGCGACGACGCAGATGTTGATGACGCACAGAACGGTGGAGAAGGCGGCGAGCGTGCCGAAGGTCCCGGCTTCCCAGATCGACATGATGGCGAAGCCGACGACCGGATTGCTCGGCCCCGCGAGAAGTGCCGCCGCCGAGAGGTCCCCCATCATGTGGACGAAGACGATGGCGGCGCCGGCCACGAACCCCGGGAAGGCGAGCGGCACGATAATCCTGCGCACCGTTCGGCCCTCGCCAGCGCCGCTCATGTAGGAGGCCTCGCGCAGGTCCTTGCCGACCTGGTTGACGGCCGAGGTCGCGGCTATGGATCCCGGCGGCATGTACATCACGATGAAGGCCAGCAGCAGGATCAGCGTGGTGCCCGACAGGAAGAACGGCGCGCCGCTGAAGGCGACCAGAAAGCCCACCGCGAGGATCAGGTTGGGGATCGCCGCCGAGGACTTCACCGCCCCGTCCACCACCGTGCTGATCATGCTATTGCGGTTTACTGCATAGATCGCGACGATCACGGCGATGGCCATGGCAATCAGGGCCCCGACCGACGACAGGTAGACGCTGTTGACGAGCGCGGTCCCGGCCATTCGATTGAGGTAAAGCGCCTGATGGAAATTGTTGAGGTTGAAGGCCGAGACATCAACCCTGGGCGACCAGTAGCTCTGCAGCGAGACGATCATGAGCGCGAGCACCGGGAAGATCGACGTCGAGGCGAGATACAGCAGCGTCAGTCCCCGCGCCGGCCACTTCCAGCGCCCCATCTCGATCTTCGAGTTGCTCGAGGCCCGGCCGCCCATCATCGCAAACCTGCCCGAGCGGCGGGCACGGGTCTCGACGAACCAGAGGGCAGCCACGATCAGCAGCATCACCATGCCGAGCGCTTGCGCTTCGGCGAATCGCGGCGGGAGTTCGCGGTTGAGCAGGAAGACGATGCGCGTGGTCATCACGTCGACCCGCGCCGTCGTCGCGATCACGCCGGGAACCGAATAGAGGCCGAGGCTCGTGATCGTCACGAGTAGGGCCGAGGAGATCAGCGCCGGCCGGATCGCCGGGATCGAGACGCTGCGCAGGGTGCGCAGTAGCCCGGCGCCGTTGACCCGCGCCGCCTCCTCCAGGGCCGGATCGAGATTGCGCAGGGCCGCCGCCACGATCAGGTAGACATAGGGGACCGCGTTGATCGTGTAGACGAAGATCAGCCCCGACCAGGTGTAGATATTGACCTGGAAGCTCATCCAGTCGGGCAGATGGGCCAGCATCCCGTTGAGGAAGCCCACGCGGGGCGCCGCGATGAAGACCCAGCCGATCGCCATGGCGACATTGGGGATGAGCAGCGGGATGATCGGCATCAGGGTGCCCGCGAAGCCGATGCCGGCATCGGTGCGGACGTTGACCCAGGCGAGGGTCGCGCCGATCATCAGCGCAAAGACCGTGCTGACGCCGACGATGACGATCGTGTTGAACAGCACCGGCCAGAACCAGGGCCGCGAAAAGACCGAAGCCGCCTCGGCCAGTCCGCCGCCGCTTGCGCCGAACAGCAGGTTCCAGGTCATGCGGCCGAGCGGAAAGGCAAGCAGGGCGACGATGCCGACGGCGCAGAGGACGGTGACCAGCGTGTAGAGGCTGATGCCTCTCGACTGCTGCGGCGGCGAGAGCATGTCGCTCATTTGCCGGTCGCCGCGCCCGGAATGAGGCGCAGCCGCGCAGCCGGCGCGATCACATGCACCACATCGCCGATAGCGAGTGCCCCGAGGCCGCCGGTATCCTGCATCCAGACGATCGCCATGCGGTCGTCGTCGATGCGTACCACGTATTCGGTATGGGCACCGGAGAAGAGCCGCGCCTCCAGCCTGCCGGAGAGCACGTTGCCGGCGCCGACCGGCGCCGGCCCGGGGGCGATGGTCAGATGCTCGGGGCGGGCGACGACGGACACGCCCTCGCCCCTCCCGGCACCGCGGTACCCGGCGGACTGGCGCTCGACATCCAATGCGGTCGCCCCGGTGGCGACCCGGAGCGTCCGGTCGTCGGCCTCCGACACCGTGCCGGGCCAGATGTTCGCGGTGCCGACGAAGCGGGCGACATACTCGTTGGGAGGGGCGTCATAGATCTGCTCGGGCGGCCCCAGCGCCGACATGACGCCGGAATCGAGCACGGCGACCCGGTGCCCGAGCTCCATCGCCTCGGCCTGGTCATGGGTCACGTAAAGCCCGGAGAAGCCGAGCCGGCGCTGCATCGCCTGCAGCTCGTAGCGAAGCTGGGCGCGCACCTGCGCATCGACGTTCGACAGCGGCTCGTCGAAGAGCACCACCGAGCTGTCGGAGACGAGCGCGCGGGCCAGCGCCACGCGCTGCTGCTGGCCACCGCTGATCTGGCTCGGATACTGCCGCTCGAGGCCGCCAACCCCGACCATCTCGAGAACCTTGGCGACGCGCGGCCCGATCTCGGCCCTCGCGACTTTCCGCGACAGGAGCGGATAGGCGACGTTCTCGCCGACGGTCATGTGCGGCCAGAGCGCATAGGACTGGAAGACGAAGGCAATCTCGCGCTTCTCCGCCGGCAGGTAGATCCCCTTGCGCGACGAGAAGACCGTTCGCCCGTTGATGATGATCTCGCCCTCGTCGGGCCGCTCGAGACCGGCGACGCAGCGCAGGAGCGTGGTCTTGCCGCATCCCGACGGCCCGAGCAGGACGACGAGCTCGTCCGGCGCGACCGACAGGTTGATCCGGTTGACCGGCGTGATCCCGGCCCCGCCTTCGCGGCGATAGGTCTTGAGCAGATCGACAATCTCGATCCGCACGGCAGAGGCCCTCGGCGCGCTCATTCCCGTCACCATATCCGGTTGCGGATGGCCGGACCCTGCTCGGGTCCGGCCACGCCTGACTACTGCTGAAGGCCGATCAGACCGAGGACATGCGCCGCCTCTTCGGCAGGGATGACGTCCCGCGCAAGACTGAACTCCTCGGGCAGGGCCTTCGGGCATTCGGCCACGTCGAGCGCGATGTTGGGCAGGCCACCATGCGCGCAGCTGAGGGTCTGCGCTTCCTCCGAGAGCATCCAGTTCAGGAAGAGAAGCCCGGCGTTCGGGTTCGGCGCACGAACCGGAATCGCCGCGCCCGAAGCGGTCACGTGGTTCAGGCCGGCCGGGGGATAGAGGGCGACGGGCGCACCCTGATCGCGGATCGCGGCGGACTGCGCCGGGATGGTGGGAACGAGCAGGTTGAAGGCGCCAGCCGCGACCTGCTGCGACGCCGCCGAGGCGGTCCCGACCAGCTCGGGGTTATTGGCCATGAAGTCCGTGAACCATTCGTCCCCGTAGATTTCCTGCATGTAGAGCAGGAAGGACATCTGGTTGTTCGAGTTGCGCGGATCGACGAGCGCGATGTTGTCCTTCCAGAACGGGTCGGACAGGTCACCCCAGCTCGCGAGATGGGCCGCGAGATCCTCGTCGCTGACCGCAGCGGTCGAGTAGGTGACCATCTGAACGTCATTGACGTAGATCTGATAGCGATCGTTGAGCGGATCGATGAGCATCTCCTGCTCGCCGAGGATCGGAAGCGTATCCGCGGTCAGCGGCTGGAACAGGTCGGGATCGGTCTGGTAGAGCGCCGAGGAGCCCGTGGCGAGCAGGTCAGCGAGGGTAACGCCCGCCTCACGCTCGCTGATGAACCGGGTGAAGATCTGGCTCGACGGCTGGCGGATGTACTCTACGCGGATGCCGGGATAGCGCGCCTCGAATGCGGCAACCTTGGCCTGCATGTCGACGTCGTGGTTCGACGTATAGATCATCAGCTGCCCTTCGGCCAGGGCAGCCGCCTCGAGCTCCGCGAGGGTGGTCTGGGCAAAAGCCGCGGGGCCGGCACAGAGCGCGGCAACGACGGTAGCGCATACGCCAACAGGCGTATAAAACGAGTTTCTCATTCTTGTCTCCTCCCGAGATCTGGCCGGAGCCTATGGAGGCGTGGCGACCGGCGCAAATACGGAAATCGCGCAGACGTATAACGATTCCATATAGGTCGGCCGCGCCGGCGGGGCGCCCTGCGCATCACCCTCCGCCCACGACCCTCGCCTCACACCACCCGTGCCCTCCCGCTGCGGGTTAGGACGTTGCTGCCGCCCGCCGACGACAGGAGGAAGTTCAGGCAGATCCTCGACTGGCTTGATCGCCACCTAGAGCGGGGTGACTACGATTGGCACGGTGGCCGCCAGCCTGGCCGGGTGACTGCTTCACCCGCATCGGCCCGCCTTCGGAACCCGCTCTTGCGAAGCACTGCGCTGCGCGGGTTCGTCGGCTAGAGCGCGTGAGCGCGAAAGCCGAGGGGCGTCGGGCATTCCCGTCGCTCGGTAATCCGCGAAAAGGTCAAACGGAACTCGTGTGATTGGACGGCGCGGAAAATCGCTCCACACTCCATCAGCAAGGCGAATTGCCCGAAGATGTCCGCCGCGGGGGAATTCCGAGATTGAGCTTCGCCAGCCTGACCAGACAGCCGGCCCCACGATGGAAATGAAGGCGCGGCACCGTCCCGCTCCATCGTCCGATCTCGCTCCCTTTCCGTGCGCGCGCCCTCGCGCCGCGCGCGCCGCTTGGCGGAGGTGGGCGCGTTGAGCCGCCAGCTCGACCTGCGCGGCGGCCAGCCGGTCTGGACCGCCTACCGCGCCCCGCGGGTGCCGACCGCGCCGCTGCGCCGCGACCTCCGCACCGAGGTCCTGATCATCGGCATGGGCATCTCGGGGGCCATGGTCGCCGAGGCGCTCACGGCCGACGGCCACGCGGTGGTGGCGATCGACCGCCGCGGCCCGCTGCTCGGATCCACCCCGGCGACCACCGCGCTCGTCCAGTTCGAGATCGACGAACCCCTCTCGGTGCTCTCCGGCACGATCGGCGCCCCGGCGGCCATCGCCGCCTGGCGCCGGTCGCGGCTCGCCGTTCTGAACCTGCACGGCCGCATTGCCGAGCTCGGTCTGCGCTGCGATCTCGCCACGCGCCCGACGCTCTACCTCGCCGGCAACCGGCTGACCGGCGGCGCGCTCAGGGCCGAGGCCGAGGCCCGCCGCGCGGCGGGTCTGCATGCGAGCTACCTGACCGCCGGCGCCTTGCGCGAGGCCTTCGGGATCGAGCGCGAGGGCGCGATCCTCACCCAGGACAACTTGGCGCTCGACCCGCGCCGGCTGACCGCCGGGCTTCTCCTGGCTGCCCGCCGGCGCGGCGCGCGCTTCTACGCCCCGGTCGAGGCCACGGCCATCCGCCAATCGGCCGATGCGGTCGAGGTGGCCACCGCCGGCGGCCCGGTGATCACCGCCGCGCACCTTGTGCTCGCCACCGGCTACGAGCTCCTCGACATGGTGCCCGCGGGCGGCCACCAGGTCATCTCCACCTGGGCGATGGCAACCCGGCCCCAGCCGCGCCGCCTCTGGCCGCAGCAGGCGCTGATCTGGGAGGCCTCCGACCCCTATCTCTACCTGCGGGCCACCGCCGACGGCCGCGTGATCTGCGGCGGCGAGGATGAGGAGTTCACCGACGAGGAAACCCGCGACGCTCTGATCCCGGACAAGACGTCCCGCATCGCCGAAAAGCTCGCCCGCCTCCTGCCCGGCATCGACCCAACCCCCGAGTTCGCCTGGGCCGGCGCCTTCGGCGCCACCACTACCGGTCTGCCCCGCATCGGCCGCCTGCCCCGCCGTCCGCGCATCCACGCGGTGCAGGGCTATGGCGGCAACGGCATCACCTTCTCGCGCATCGCCGCCGAACTGATCGCCACCGAGCTTGCCGGACGGACGGATCCCGACGCCGGCCTCTTCGGCTTCAAGCCGGCATGATCCGGGCGCCCTCGCGCGATTCCTTACCCTTCATGTTGCGGAACGGCGGGCCGTGCCGCTTTCGACGCACCAGGGATTGTGGGGCGGACGGGCAATCCTCAACAGAGGTTGCCAATCCATGAACGCCGCGCACAAAATTCTTTTCCGTCAATATCTTGCGCGGATTCTCAACGTTGCGAATCTTGCGCGGCGCCGATCTCCGCCCTTGTCGGGGCGGCGCAAATGCCGATAGTCGGGCGGCATTGCAAGGTCAGACACGGGGACGACGTGCCAGCCCAACCTTCCGGCCCGACCGGCCCCCTCGCCGCACGACCGGGCGTCATCCCCTCACAAGGCATAGCCGCGATGCTGGCCGCGGGCGAGATCACGCTTGCCGCACCGCTCGTCCCCGGCCAGATCCAGCCCGCCAGCCTCGACCTGCGCCTCGGCACCGAGGCCTACCGCCTGCGCGCCTCCTTCCTGCCGGGATCCGCGCCGCTCGCCACCCGTCTGAGCGAATTCGAGATGCACCGCATCGACCTGACCGGCGGGGCGGTGCTGGAGAAGGGCTGCGTCTATCTGGTGCCGCTCGTCGAAGGCCTCGCCCTGCCAGGTGACGTCTCGGCCGTGGCCAATGCCAAGAGCTCCACCGGGCGGCTCGATCTCTTCACCCGCCTGATCACCGATCGCGGCACCGAGTTCGACCGGATCGAGGCCGGCTACACCGGTCCGCTCTACGCGGAGATCTCGCCCCGGTCGTTCTCGGTTCTGGTGCGCCCCGGCATGCGGCTGAACCAGATCCGCTTCCGCCGCGGCGAGGCCCGGCTCGACGACGCGGCGCTGGCCCGGCTCGACGCCGCCGAGCGGCTTGTCGACGGCACCGCCCACATCGCGAACGGGCTCGCCTTCTCCGTCGATCTCGCCCCTCGCGACGGCGGCCTCGTCGGCTACCGTGCCAAGCCCCATACCGGGCTGATCGACCTCGACCGCATCAGCCACTACGATCCTGCCGAGTTCTGGGAGCCCGTCACCGCCAGCCGCGGCGGCATCATCCTCGACCCCGGAGCCTTCTACATCCTCGTCAGCCGCGAATCGGTGCATGTGCCCCCGGACTACGCCGCCGAGATGGCGCCCTATCTCGCCATGGTCGGCGAGTTCCGCGTCCACTACGCCGGCTTCTTCGACCCGGGCTTCGGCCACGCCGCAGCGGGCGGGCGCGGCGCGCGCGGGGTCCTGGAGGTGCGCTGCCACGAGGCGCCGTTCGCGCTCGACCACGGCCAGGTGGTCGGTCGGCTCGTCTACGAGCACATGGCCGAGCGCCCCGAGATCCTCTACGGCCGCGACCTCGGCTCGAACTACCAGGGGCAGGGCCTGAAGCTCTCGAAGCACTTTCGCGCCCCGTGAGGCGCGCCGCGGATCAGAAGAGATCGACGCGAAAGACCCCCTGCCGCCAGTAGACCGCGGCCAGCCCCAAGAGCCGCTCGGCCGACGAGCCCGCCTC
>CAYLHK010000063.1:0-18926 GCA_964383295.1 uncultured Rhodovulum sp. | reverse complement strand
GTGCACACCCATATCGACGCGGGCGATGCGGGCCAGCCGTCGACGGACGATTTCCGCACCGGCACGATCGGGGCCGCCTGCGGCGGCACGACCACGATCGTCGACTTCTGCGCCCAGGCGCATGGCGAGAGCCTCGCCGAGGCGATCGCCGGCTGGGACGCCAAGGCCGAGGGCAAGGCGGCGATCGACTACGGCTATCACATGATCATCGCGGACATGAACGACGCGATCTTCGATGAGCTGGCATCTCTGCCCGAGCGGGGCATCACCTCGTTCAAGATCTTCATGGCCTACCGCGGCGCGATGATGGTGGACGACATCACGCTCCTGAAGGCGCTGGACCGGGCCAAGACGCATGGCGCGCTCGTGATGGTCCATGCCGAGAACGGCGACGCGGCCGACTACCTGCGCGACAAGTTCGTCGCCGAGGGAAAGACCGAGCCCTACTACCACGCGCTCTCGCGCCCGCCCCGCATCGAGGCCGAGGCGACCGCGCGCGCCATCGCGCTGGCCGAGATCGTCGGCACCTCGATCTACATCGTGCACCTGACCTGCGGCGAGGCGCTCGACGAGCTTATGCGCGCCAAGCGCCGCGGCGTGGATGCGATTGCCGAGACCTGCACGCAGTATCTCTACCTGACCAAGGAGGATCTCGACCGCCCCGATTTCGAGGGCGCGAAGTTCGTCTTCACCCCGCCGGCGCGCAGCGTCGAGGATCAGGAGATCCTCTGGGACGCACTCGCCAACCGGGTGCTGGAGACGGTATCCTCGGACCATTGTTCCTGGAGCTTCAAGGATCACAAGGTCCGTGGCCGCGACGACTTCCGCAAGATCCCCAACGGCGCGCCCGGGGTCGAGGAGCGGCTGACGATGGTCTATCAGGGCGTGAACGCGGGGCGCATCTCGCTGACCCAGTTCGTCGACCTCGTCGCCACCCGGCCCGCGCAGGTCTTTGGCATGTTCCCGAAGAAGGGCACCATCGCCGTCGGCTCTGACGCCGACATCGTGATCTGGGATCCCGAGGCCGAGATGACGATCACCCAGTCCGAGATGCACAACGCCATGGACTATTCCTCCTACGAGGGGCACCGGGTGAAGGGCCTGCCGCGGACCGTGCTTCTGCGCGGCAAGGTGATCGTCGAGGACCGCAACTATGTCGGCACGCCGGGCGAGGGTGCGTTCCTGCATCGCGACCGCTACGTGCCGCGCAACCTGGGCTGACGCAATTGTCCGAGATTCTCGTCGTCGGCGCCGGAATGGTCGGCGTCTCCACCGCGCTGCACTTGCGCCAGCGCGGGCACGAAGTCGTGCTGGTCGATCGCGGCGCGCCGGGGGATGGGACCTCGTTCGGCAATGCGGGCATCATCCAGCGCGAGGCGGTGGTGCCCTACGCGTTTCCGCGGCAGGTCGGGCAACTGGCGCGGGCCATGCTGCGCCGCGGGGTCGATATCAGCTATCACACGGGGGCGCTGCCTGCGAACGCACCGGCGCTGGCGCGATACTGGTGGAATTCAGCGCCCGCGCGGCACCGGCGGATCAGCGTGGCTTATGCCTCGCTGATCGCTCATTGCCTTGTGGAGCACGGACCGTTCATCGAGCTAGCAGGCGCAGAGGATCTGATCCGGCGCGACGGCTGGCTCGAGACCTATCGCAGTCCGGCGCGGCTGGCGGCGGCGGCGGCCGAGGCGGAGAGGGTCGCCGGCGAGTACGGGGTGGCGAGCACGCTGATCGACGGGGCCGAGCTGGCGCGGCGCGAGCCGCATCTGATCGAGCGGCTCGCCGGCGCGGTCCACTGGCGCGAGCCCTGGACCGTGCGCGACCCCGCGGGGCTGGTGCAGGCCTATGCGCGCGCCTTCGAGGCGGCCGGCGGCACGATCGCCCGCGGCGAGGTCGCCGGGCTGGCGCCGACGGCCACCGGCTGGCAGCTGAAGATAGACGGCCGATCGGCGCAGGCGCCGCAGGTGGTGCTGGCGACGGGGCCCTGGTCGGGGGCGGTCAGCCGCGATCTGGGCTATCGCTTGCCGCTCTTCGTCAAGCGCGGCTACCACATGCACTACGCCCATGACCCGGAGCGCCCGCTCAACAACTGGGTTTCGGATCTGGAGACCGGATACGTGCTCGCGCCGATGCGGGCGGGGATCCGGCTGACCACGGGCGCGGAGCTTGCCCACCAGAACGCGCCCGCGACCCCGGTGCAGCTCGGCCGTGCCGAGGCGATCGCCCGGCGGCTCTTCCCGCTCGGCCCGCGTGTCGATCCGGTGCCGTGGCTCGGCAGCCGGCCTTGTACCGCCGACATGCTGCCGGTGATCGGGCCGGCGCCGCGGCACAAGGGCCTGTGGTTCAACTTCGGCCATGGCCATCAGGGGCTGACCCTCGGCCCCGCCAGCGGCAGGCTGATGGCCGAGATGATCGACGGCGAGGCGCCCTATGTCGATCCGGCGCCGTTCAGGGCCGACCGCTTCTGAATCCGATCTGTCCGAACTCGGACAGATCGGCAAGACCTTGATCTAAAAAGATGATTTCGATCGCGTTAACCTGATCGAAACCTCCGCCAGCAGCCTGCGCAAAGGGCATTTGCGCAGGCGCCGATCCTGGGCAAAGGTGGGTCGAGGCATCAGGAGATCCACATGACCCAGCTCGCGCCCCGTTCCTGGCTCCCGGCCGCAAGCCGGTCCCGCGTCGACGATCTGCTGCGCGCCGGCACTGCGCGCGACGCCGCCGCGACCGCCGCGCGCATCGAGGCGCTGGCCGCCGAGAGCCGTGACATCCACGAGGGACGCAGCTTCAATCTCAATCCCGCCACCAACGTGATGAACCCGCGCGCCGAAAGGCTGCTGGCGGCGGGCCTCGGCACGCGGCCCTCGCTCGGCTATCCGGGCGACAAGTACGAGACCGGGCTCGAGGCGATCGAGGAGATCGAGGTGATCGCGGCCGAGCTCTGCGCCGAGGTCTTCTCAGCCTCGCATGTCGAGCTGCGCGTCGCCTCCGGTGCCATGGCCAACCTTTATGGCTTCATGGCGCTGACCCGGCCGGGGGATGCGATCATCGCGCCGCCGCCGGCGGTCGGCGGGCATGTCACCCATCATTCCGCCGGCTGCGCGGGGCTCTACGGTCTCGTGACCCACGACGCGCCCGTCGATGCGGACGGCTATACCGTCGATCTCGACGCCCTGCGCTCGCTGACCCGGCAGGTGCGGCCGAAGCTGATCACCATCGGCGGCAGCCTGAACCTCTTCCCGCATCCGGTGCGCGAGATCCGCGCCATTGCCGACGAGGTGGGCGCGACGCTGCTATTCGACGCCGCGCACCAGTGCGGCATGATCGCCGGCGGCCAGTGGCCGAACCCGCTCGACGAGGGTGCGCATCTGATGACGATGAGCACCTACAAGAGCCTTGGCGGGCCGGCAGGCGGGCTGATCGTCACTCGCGAGGCGGGGATCGCCGAGCGGCTGGAGGCGATCGCCTATCCGGGGATGACGGCGAATTTCGATGCCGGCCGCGTGGCGGCGCTGGCGATCACGATGCTCGATTGGCAGGCCTTCGGCGCCGACTACGCGGCCACGATGGTCGCGACGGCCCAGGCGTTGGCGGCGGGGCTCGACGCGCGCGACGTTCCGGTCTTCGCGCGCGCACGCGATTTCACCGCCTCGCACCAGTTCGCGCTCGAGGCGGCGCGCTGGGGCGGGGGGCAGCGGACGGCGCGCCGGCTCGCGAGCGCGGGCTTTCTGGCCTGCGGGATCGGCCTGCCGCTTCCGGCCGTCGCGGGTGATCTGAACGGGCTGCGCATCGGCACGCCCGAGATCGTGCGCTGGGGCGTCACCCCGTCGGACGCGGATGAGCTGGCGGGGCTGATCGCCGCGGCGCTGGAGGCGGACGACCCCGCGGCGCTCGCAGGCGAGGTGGCGGCGCTGCGTGCACGGTTCCGGGCGCTGCACTTCATCCTGCCCTGACGGGGCGGTTCAGAGCGAGCCGGCCATGTCGGCGAGAGCGGTGAAGACATCGTCGGGGATCGCCCGGCCACCGGTGTCGAGTATCGTCTCGAAGGTGATGCCCTTGCAGGCCAGCACGACGATCGCCGCGCGCGCGGGATCGGCGCAGGCATCAGCCAGCGCGCTGATCTCGTCGCGCAGCTCCTCCGCGGGTGCGATCAGCTCGGGCTCCGAGGCGATGAAGGCGAACAGCCCGGCCGAGGGGCGCATGGTCGCGAGTTTCTCGCGGTTGGCCTGCACATAGGCCCGGAGCGCGCGCGCTCCGTCGCCGGCCTCGCGCGCGCCGGGCGCGATCTCGTCAATGCGGGCGCGCATGTGGTCGACATGCTCCTGGACCATCGCACGAAGTAGCTCGTGCTTGGACGGGAAATGGTATAAAAGGCCTCCCTTCGAAACCCCAGCCTCGGCGGCGACGGCTTCGAGCGACAGGTGGGCGGGCCCTGCCTCACAGCTCACCTTTTCCGCCGCCGCGAGAATGCGGCTGCGCGTATCGACCGGTTTGTGCCGTCTGGATTCCAATTTGGCACCGCAGCATTGACTTTACCGTCCAGACGGTACAGTTGCTGTAGCCGGATGTGAAGGGTGAATCGCGCGTCCCGACCGGATCGGGATCGGCCGCGCCGCGAATTGGAGTGTCGGGGGATGATAAAGCGGCTGTTCATCGCGATCGTATTGCTCGGCGTGATCGTCGGCGGGGTCGTGGGCTTCAACATGTTCCGCAACCAGATGATCGCGCAGTTCTTCGCGGGAATGCAGCCTCCGCCGGTCATGGTATCGGTGGTGGCGGCGGAGCCGATCACCTGGCGCCCGAACATCGAGACGATCGGCAGCGCCCGCGCCGTGCACGGGGTCGAGCTCGCCGTCGAGGTCCCGGGACTGGTCACCGAGGTGCTCTTCACCGCCAACGAGCGCGTCGAGGCGGGACATCCGTTGCTGCAGCTGGACGATGTGGTCGAGCAGGCTGACCTTGCCGCCGCCCAGGCGGCGCTGGAGCTGTCGCAGACCGAGCTTCAGCGGATCAACACCCTGCGCGAGCGCGGCGTTGTGGCGACCGCAAATCTCGATACCGCCCAGGTCGAGGCGACCAATGCCCGCACTCAGGTCGCCCGATATACCGCGATCGTCGAGCAGAAGCTTCGCGTCGCACCCTTCGACGGCGTGATCGGCATCCCGCGCGTGGACGTCGGCCAGTACCTGATGGCGGGCACCGTCTATGCCACGCTGCAGGATCTCGACACGATGCTGGTCGATTTCTCCATCCCGGAGCAGCAGCTGCGCCTGGCCAGCATCGGCACGCGGGTCGGGGTCTCCTCCGAGATCGACAGTGCCGAGTTTGCCGGCACGGTCATCGGTTTCGACCCGCGCATCGACCCTTCGACCCGGCTGGCCACCCTGCGCGCCGAGGTCGATAACTCCCACGGCGCGATCTACCCCGGCCAGTTCATGAGGGTACGGATCGAGCTGCCGGTCGAGGAGGGCGTCATCGTGCTGCCGCAGACGGCGGTCACCTCGAACCTCTACGGCGATTCGGTCTTCGTCGTGCGCAGCAACGGGGAGGGCGAGGACGAGGTCCTGACCGTCGAGCAGGTCTTCGTCCAGGCCGGCCGGCGCAGCCAGGGGATGATCGAGATCACCAGCGGCGTCGAGGCCGGCGACCGCGTGGTCAGCGTGGGCCAGAACCGTCTGTCCGGCGGCGCGCGGGTGGCCATCGCCGATGAGACCGCCGCCGGCGTCGCCGACGCGGCGCCAATGCTTCCCTGAGGTCCGCGATGCATTTCTCCGAGATCTTCATCCGCCGCCCCGTCCTGTCGACGGTGCTCGCGGCCTTCATCCTGCTGCTGGGCTTCCAGGGCATCTTCAGCCTGCCGGTGCGCCAGTACCCCGAGGTCGAGGAGACGGTCGTCACCGTCACCACGATCTATCCCGGCGCGGCGCCCGAGCTGATCCAGGGCTTCATCACCGCCCCGATCGCGCGTGCGGTTGCGACGACCGAGAACATCGACTTCGTCACCTCCACGAGCCGGCAGTCGGCGAGCGTGGTCAGTGTGCAGATGCAGCTCGGCGCCGATCCCGACGTGGCGCTGACCGAGGTGCTCGCCAAGGTCCAGCAGGTGCGCAGTCAGCTGCCCTCCGAGGCCGAGGACCCGGTGATCGTCAAGGGCACCGGCCAGCAGTTCGCGCTGATGTACCTGGCGGTACAGAACCCCAACATGACGCCCGAGCAGCTCACTGAGTACCTCGAGCGCGTGGTGCGTCCGCGAATGTCCACGATCGACGGTGTGGCCGAGATCCAGATCTTCGGCGCGGCCAACTACGCCATGCGGGTCTGGATCGACCCGTTGCAGCTTGCGGCGCGCGGCGTCACGGCGAGCGAGGTGGCGCAGGCGATCCGTGCCTCGAACTTCCTTTCGGCGCCCGGGAAGACCGAGAACGAGCTGGTTGCCTACAACATCACGCTCGAATCGACTCTGCAGACGCCCGAGGCCTTCGGGACGCTGCCGTTGCGCGCCGAGGGCGCCGACGTCGTGCGCCTGCGCGACGTGGCGCGGGTGGAGCTCGCCTCGGCCGAGCCGGATGCCATCGTGAAGTTCAACGGCCTGCCCGGCACCTTCATCGGCGTCTTCCCGACCCCGGCGGCGAACCCGCTCGACACGGCTGATGCCGTGGTCGCGGCGCTGCCGCAGATCAACGCGACGCTGCCCTCGGGCATGTCGATCCAGCTCGTGTACGATTCGACCGAGACGATTTCGGCCTCGATCTCGGAGGTGTTCAAGACCATCGCCGAGGCGGTCGCCATCGTGGTGGTCGTCATCCTGCTTTTCCTCGGCTCGTTCCGATCGGTGCTGATGCCGATCGTCACCATCCCGCTGTCGCTGATCGGTGTCTGCGGCATCCTGCTTGCGCTCGGCTATTCGCTGAACCTGTTGACGCTGCTTGCCATGGTGCTCGCCATCGGCCTCGTCGTCGACGACGCGATCGTTGTGGTGGAGAACATCCACCGCCACATCGAGGATGGGCTGCCGCCCATGGACGCGGCAATCGTCGGCATGAAGGAGATCACCGGCCCGGTGGTCGCCATGACCCTGACGCTCGCCGCGGTGCTGGCGCCGCTCGGCTTCACCGGCGGGTTGACCGGCGCGCTCTTCCGCGAGTTCGCCTTCGCCCTCGCGGGCGCGGTCATCATCTCGGGCGTCGTCGCGCTGACCATCACGCCCATGATGTCGGCGCGACTGCTCAAGCACGGGAATGTGTCGAGATTCCAGAGATTTGTCGATGGATCCTCAGATCGTCTGGCGAACTGGTACGAGCGCCGGCTGTCGAGCTCGCTCGACTACCGGCCGGTGACCATGCTGATGGTGGTCGCGCTGCTCGGCGTCACCGGCTTCATGATGATGAACACCACGACCGAGCTGGCGCCGGACGAGGACCAGGGCGGTCTGTTCGCCATCCTGCAGGCGCCGAGCTATGCGACCCACGACTACATGTCGCGCTATACCGACGAGATCTCCGATCGTACCGCGGACATCGAGGAGGTGCGCACGGAGTTCTCCATCTCGGGCTTCGGCGGCCAGGCGAACATGGCTATCTACATCTGGACGCTGGCCGACTGGGGCGCCCGCGAGCGCGGCCAGGCGGCGATCCAGCAGGACATCCAGGGCCGGCTCGACCAGGTGCCCGGCGTCCAGGGCTTCGTCTTCGCGCCGCCGACGCTGCCGGGATCCGGCGGCGGCCTGCCGATCTCGGTCGTCATCCAGTCCATCCACGACCCCGCCCGCGTGTTCGAAGTGGCCGAGGAGGTGCGCGAGGCGGCGCAGGCGAGCGGCCGGTTCATCATTGTGCAGAATTCGCTGGCCTTCGACACACCGCATGTGACCGTGACGATCGACCGCGACCGCGCTGCGGCGCTCAACGTCTCGGTCAGCGAGATCGGCACGACGCTGGGCCTCTTGGTCGGCGGTAACGCGATCGGCCAGTTTGATCGCGAATCGAACAGCTACGACATCATCACCCAGGTGCCGGATGAGTGGCGCAACAATCCCGAGATGCTCGGCACCTATTTCGTACGCGCGGCAACTGGCGAGATGGTGCCGCTCTCCTCGGTGGTCGATATCCGCACCGGCGCCGCGCCGGCGGCGATCGAACAGTTTAACCAGCTGAACTCGGCCACGATCTCCGCGCTGCCGCTGCCCGGTGTCTCGACTGGCGACGGCCTCGCCGAGATCCAGCGAATCATGGCCGAGACGCTGCCCGAGGGCTTCTTCATCGAGTATTCCGGCCAGTCCCGGCTCGAGATCGCGCAGGGCAACACCATCGCCATCGCCTTCGCGCTTGCCATTCTGGTGATCTATCTGGTCCTTGCGGCGCAGTTCGAAAGCTTCCGCGATCCGTTCATCATCCTGATGTCGGTGCCGCTGTCGATCTTCGGAGCTGTGCTGCCGCTCAACCTCGGGCTGGGGACGCTGAACATCTACAGCCAGGTGGGGTTGATTACGCTCATCGGCCTGATCACCAAACACGGCATCCTGATGGTGGAGTTCGCCAACCAGCAGCGCGACGAGCAGGGCCTGACGCGGCGCGAGGCGATCGTCGCGGGCGCCAAGGTCCGCCTGCGGCCGATCCTGATGACCACCGCCGCCATGGCTCTCGCCGTGGTGCCGCTGATCATCGCCTCCGGCGCGGGGGCGGCGGCGCGCAATGCCATGGGCCTCGTCATCTTCACCGGGCTGATCGTGGGCACGGTCTTCACCCTCTTCGTGGTGCCGATGTTCTACACGCTGATCTCACGCCCCGATCCGGCGCCTGAGCCTGCCCCGGGCGCCGCCCTGCCGGCCGAATAGCGGAGCGCGCCCCAAATTGGGGCGCAACCCACTGGTATCGCATAGGTTTGCTAGTCTGGGGAGCGGTCCGCTGCGCGCAGACGCGCGCGCCTTACGGCGGCAAAGGCCGTCTCCATGCCTATTCGGCGAACCCGCGGCGCACTGCCGCCTCCGCCGCTGCCGCCAGGGCCTTGCGGCCCGCAGCATCGGCCACGCTTACCGGCGGGTGAAAGGTCAACTCGACCCGGCCGCCCGCCGAGCGCGCCAGGACCGAGACCAGGTGCGGCGCGAAATCCATCTCGCCCCACCAGGCGTAGAAGTCGGCCGGCAGGCCGGGGCGTGGGTGGTAGCGGATGGTCACCGGCTGCACTGCGACCCTGCCGTCAAGCGCCGGGGCGAAGAAGACGCCGAAGAGCGAGGACTTGAACGGCAGCATGCTGCGCCCGTCGGTCGAGGTTCCCTCGGGGAACAACGCCATCCGGTCGCCCCGCGCCAGCCGGCCAAGCAGTTCAGCCTCCTGCCGTTTCGCCGCTGCCGTGCGCCGGTCGACGAACATCGTGCCGATCGCGCGGCCGATCAGCCCGATCCCGGGCCAGTCGCGCACCTCGGCCTTCGACACCAGAAAGGGCGCTGCCGCCCGCTGAAGTGCCACGATGTCGATCCAGCTGGTGTGGTTGGCGACGAAGGCCCCGGGCGCCGCCATTGGCCGCCCGTGCGCGACATAGGCGAGCCCCAGCACCGGCAGCGCGGTTGCCGCCCAACCCTGCACGACGCGCGCGCCCGCACGCGCCGACACCACCCGCACCAGCAGGAAGGCCGCGAAGAAGCCGGCCAGGAGCAGCAGGGCCAGAACGGCGCGCCATCCGAGCCGCAGCCGCTCGCCGAGGCTCAGCTTCGGCAGGGCAGGGGAACTCACCCGATCCGGCTCCGGCCGCGGGTGTAGAACTGCCGGTAGCGCTCGGTCATGCGCGTGGTGTCCATCACAACGCAGACGTCGATCGTGTTGAACTCGCTGTCGATCCAGGCGCCTTCGCCGACCCAGCCGCCGAGCCGGAGGTAGGCCTTGATCAGCGGCGGGATCGCCTTCAGCGCCCGGGTGGGGTCTACCGCCTCGGCCGGCATGCGGTTCATGTCGACGTAATGCGCCTCGTGCGCCCGTACCCGCAGATCCGCCGGCGCCAGGTGGTGGTGATGCAGATAGGCCAGCGGCTCGGCCAGCGGCGCGGGATCAGTGCCGTGAAAGCTCGCGACCCCGAACAGCACCTCGATCTCGCGCTCGAGGACGTATTCAGCCAGGCCGTTCCACAAAAGGTGCATCCCCGGACCGCCCCGGTGCCCGGCCGCGACGCAGGACCGCCCAAGCTCCACCGACGCCCGCCCCGAGGCGATGATCGGGCCGAGGTCGTATTCCGACGCCCCGTAGAAGCCGATGCCTTCGGCCGCGGCGCTGTCCTGCATCAGCCGGTAGACGCCGACCACACGGTCGAGCGGATCGGCGATCTCGCCTCCGCCGTCGATCAGGAGCAGGTGATCGAAATACGGGTCGAACGCGTCCCATTCCCGCCGCAGCGCCCGCTGTTCGGCGGTGGCCACGGCGCCCATTTCCTCAACGAAGACGCGATATCGCAGCCGCTGGGCGGCGGCGCGCTCCTCCTCGCTTTCGGCGAGCTTCACCCGGTAGCGTCCGAGGTCGATCTGGGTCACTGGGTCGGACATGCGGCATCCCCTCGCATTTACAGTCCTTTAACGTATTCGTGCAAATTGTTAACCTGTTTCCCCATCCCGTCCGTGGTCGGGGATGAGGAGGATGCGGGAGGCATCAATGACCACCTTTCCTGTGTGCTCGAAATTCACCGTGATGCGCCGGCCGATGACGGACTGCACCTGGCCGAGGCCCCAGTCCGGCTGGTCTGGGTGGCGCACGAGATCGCCCGGCTCGAGGAAGCTGTCCATCGCAACCCTTTCGCCCTGCCGGCCCGCGTGAGCGTGCCGGGTTCCGACGGCCCCGATCTGAGCGCCCTTGTCGGCGCCCGACTGTGCCATGACCTGATAAGCCCGCTTGGCGCCATCCGCAACGGGCTGGAACTCTTGCAGATGTCGGCGCCCGGCGGCGAGGATTCGGCCGAGATCGGGCTGATCTCCGAAAGCCTCGAGACCGCGCTGGCCAAGCTGCGCTATTTCCGCCTCGCCTTCGGCCCTGCCGATCCCCTGAGCCGCCAGTCCTTCGGCGAAGCGGTCCAGGCGACCGACGCGATGTTCTCGGGCCGCTTCAGCGTCGCCTGGGAGACCCGCGGGCTCGACATGCCGCGCCCCCGGGCGCGGGCCATCTATCTCGCGATCCTCTGCCTCGAGAAGAGCCTTCCCATGGGCGGGCTCGTGCGGGTCTCGGTGGCAGAGGATGCCGTCCGCTTCGCCGTGGAGGGCCGCCGCACCGCCCCTCCGGTCGATCTCTGGGCGCATGTGACCGACGGCGGCCCGCTGCACGAGCTGCGCGCCGATTGCGTGCAATTCGCCATGCTGCGGCAGGCGCTGGTCGAAACCGGCCTTCGGATGAGCGCGAGCTTCACCGATACCGGCGCGGCGCTGGCGCTTTTCGAGCCCGTCCGCCAGCCTGCCTGACAAGCCTGCCTGACCGGCAGGGCGATCCTGCCTGGGGCGGGCAGTTGTATTGGCATGTTCGGTTCTTACCCGTTTGTGCGATTTCTATGTTCGTATTGTAGACAGACGTCTGCAAGCTTCGTAAGGTCCGCCTGCCTAAGGCCGGGGTTGGGGGGCACCGCGTAGCGGGCCGATTCCATCCCGAAGATAAATCGAGGGAGGAAAGTAAATGAAAACAATGGCTTTCAAGCTTCTTGCCAGTGCGGCGCTGATCGCGACGGCAGCACCTGCGCTCGCGCAGACGAAGGTGGCGCTCGAGCCCTTTGTGACCGGCCTGAATGCGCCGCTTGCCATGGTTCAGCCCGAGGGCGATGACCGCCTGTTCGTGATCGAACAGTGGGGCCGGGTTCGCATCATCGAGGACGGGCAGCTTCACGGCACGCCGTTTCTCGACCTCCGCAACCTGATCGTCGACCGTCATCCCGACTTCGACGAGCGCGGCCTGCTCGGCCTCGCCTTCCACCCGGATTTCGCCAACAACGGCAAGTTCTACGTTGCCTACAGCGGCCATCTGAACCCGCAGGGCAACCTCGACAAGCAGTTCTGGTGGGATCACACCAACACCGTCGCGGAATACACCGTATCCGCCGACGATCCCAACGCGGCCGACCCGCTTTCCGGCCGCATCCTCTCGCAGATCGACTGGCCGCAGTTCAATCACAACGGCCACTGGCTCGGTTTCGGTCCGGACGGCATGCTGTACATCTCGACCGGTGACGGCGGCTATGCCAACGACTGGGGCATTGGCCACAACCCGCGGACCGGCAACGGCCAGGATCTGTCCACGCCGCTCGGCAAGATCCTTCGCGTCGATCCCGAGACGGGCGAGGCCGCCGAGGGCAATCCCTTCCTCGACGACGAGGATGCGGATCCGCGGATCTGGGCCTACGGCCTGCGCAACCCCTGGCGCTGCTCGTTCGACAAGGGTGGCGACAACGCGCTCTTCTGCGCCGACGTGCAGCAGAACTCGATCGAAGAGGTCAACATCATCGAGGCCGGCGGCAACTACGGCTGGCGGGCGATGGAAGCGGACCAGTGCTTCAACTATCTGGAGCCCGACAACCATCCCACCGACTGCGACACCAGCGGGTTCGTCGCGCCGATCATGTTCTACGACAACTGCACGGCGCGTCCGCAGGAGTGCCAGGGCATCTCGATCACGGGCGGCTATGTCTACCGCGGCGAGAATGCGGACTGGGACGGCAAGTACATCTTCGGCGACTGGTCCAAGTCCTTCGGTGCGCGTGACGGCCAGATCTTCATCGGCTCCGAGGGCGATGACGGGTCGTGGAGCTTCGATCATGCCGTGATCGAGGGCTTCGAGGACGGCGGCGCGCCCTACATCCTCGCCTTCGGCCAGGATGCGGCGGGCGAGGTCTATGCGCTGACCTCCCTCACCACCGGTCCGGTCGGCTCGCTCGACACGATCTACAAGGTCGTGCCCGCGAACTGATCCCGTCAGGGGCCGGCCTTCGGGCCGGCCCCCTCGTACATGGTCCGCGTGATGAAGCGTAAAATGCTGGAGACGTCCATGAAAACGGCCGCCGCGGTGCTCGTCGCCGCAGCCCTTTCCCTTCCGCCGCTCGCCGCCGCCGCGCAGGAGCGCAGCGTGCCGCCCATCCCCTTCACCGAAGAGTTCCTCACCGACAGCGAAAACATCGCGGCCGGCGGCACGATCTGGGCCGAGCAGTGCACCCACTGCCATGGCGCCAATGCCTATCCGGGCAAGGCGCCGAAGCTGCGCCCCGCGCGCTACGAGCCCGATTTCGTCTATCGCCGGACGAGCGACGGCTTCCGCGCCATGCCGGCCTGGAAGGACATCTACACCGAGGAGGAGCGGATGCAGATCACGGCATACATCCTCTCGCCCCGGTTCGCGCCGTAGGCCGGCGCCTCACCCGCGGCGTGCGTCAAATTCGCGGTTCAGCCGCGTCACGAAACTCATCAGCTCCGGCCGCCGGTCGCGCCGGAGCCTTTCAGCGCGGATGATCGCCTGCAGCTCTGCCTCGCAGTGCTGCAGGTTTTCGTTTATCAGCACATAATCGTATTCCGCCCAGTGGCTGATCTCGTCGCGGGCCTGCGCCATGCGCCCGGCGACAACCTCGGCACTGTCCTGGCCGCGCATCCGCAGCCGCGACTCCAGCTCGGCGATGGACGGCGGCAGGATGAAGACCGACACGACCGCATCGCGCAGGGACGAGTTGCGGATCTGCTGGCCGCCTTGCCAGTCCACGTCGAAGAGGACGTCGCGGCCCTGCGCGATCGTCGCCTCGACCGGTGCGAGCGGGGTGCCATAGAGGTTCCCGAAGACCTCGGCGTGTTCCAGCATCGCGCCGGAAGCAACCATTTCAGAGAACTCTCGGCGACTCTTGAAGTAATAGTCGCGCCCCTCCTGCTCGCCGGGCCGCGGGGGCCGGGTGGTGGCCGAGACCGAGAAGCGCACGTCCGGGTCGCTTTCCAGCAGACGGCGGGACAGTGTCGACTTGCCGGCCCCCGATGGCGAGGACAGGATGATCAGCAGGCCGCGGCGGGTCGGGGCGGTCATCGGCTATTCCACATTCTGAACCTGCTCGCGCATCTGATCGATCACCACCTTCAACTCCAACCCGATCGCCGTCAGGTCGGACGCCTGTGCCTTGGAGCAGAGCGTGTTCGCCTCACGGTTGAATTCCTGTGTCAGGAAGTCCAGCTTGCGTCCGACGGGCCCCTCGCCGCCGGCGATCAGCCGGCGCGCCGTGGCCACATGCCCGTCCAGCCGGTCGAGCTCCTCGCTCAGGTCCACCTTCACCGCGATCTGCGCCAGCTCCTGGGCCAGGCGGCCCTCGTCGATCGCGGTCCCGGTCGCCGCCAGCAGCGCCTCGACGCGCGCACGCAGCAGGGCGCCGCTGCGCGCCTGCCGGGCCTCGGCACTGGCGCGCGCCGCCGCGGTCAGGTCGGCGATGCGGTCGATCTGGCCCGACAGGACATCCGAGAGAGCGGTGCCTTCCGCACCGCGCGCGGCGACCAGCGCCGCCAGCAGGGGGGCGATATCGCCCGCCATGGCCTGAAGCACCTCGGTCGGCACGCCAGCCGCCGCGCCGTCGGTCTCCAGCACGCCGCGCAGTCCGGCGATCTCACCCGCAGAGATCGGGGCCAGCACCAGCCCGCCGGCCTCGGCGGCCACCCGGACCGTCCGCAGCGCCTCGATCGCCCCTGCGAGCGCGGCCGTGTTCAGCCGCAGCGCGCCGATGGACGCGCTCCCGGCGATACGCAGGCCGATGGTGACCGACCCGCGGGCGAGCGCCTTGCCGACGGCCGCGCGCAGCGGTGCCTCCAGCGTCTCGCAGCCCTCGGCCAGCCGGATGCGCAGGTCGAGCCCGCGGCCATTGACGCTGCGCGCCTCCCAGGCCCATGTCACGGTCCCGAGAGTCCCGGCCCGATCCGCGAAACCTGTCATCGACATAAGTGCCATAAACTGCCCCATGCACGCAGAGGGTGACTTCCCGCCGCTTTTTTCGCCAATTCGCCGCAAATTAAGGAATGCGGCGCAAAATGCGCGACTTTGAGAAGTCGCTGGATTAGCGTATGAAGACTTCGTTTACCACGGTCCAGCCAGGGGCGCGGGCCGAAGTAAGCCCGCCGCTCCGCTCTGGTCAAGTTTCACATGAATGACATCATGCTCTCCTCGCTGAAGTCCTACTGGGAACGGCTGCGCGCCGGTCGGATCGCGCCCTATCGCGCCGAGATCGATCCACGCCAGTTCGAGGGCGCGCTGGAGAACATGTTCATCATCGAGCGGCTGGCGCCCGACAACATGCGCATCCGCCTCGCCGGCATGAAGATCTGCGAGATGATGGGCATGGAGGTTCGGGGCATGCAGCCCGGCTCGCTGATCGACGAGGTGGATCGCCTGCGCTTCGAGCGCCTGCTGGCCGTGGTGATGGGCGAGCCGGCCGTGGTCGAGCTGCAGCTCGAGGCGCGCTCGCGGCTCGGCGGCTACCGGGCCAGCATGCTGCTGATGCCGCTGCGCAGCGATTTCGGCGAGGTCAATCGCGTGCTCGGCTGCACCTCCGGCGAGGGCGACCGTTTCACCGCGCCGCTCGCCTTCACCATCCGCGACGTGGCGGTAACGCCGATCGAGCCCAGCCAGGCCGCCGACCAGCGCCAGGCGCTCCCGGGCTTTGCCGAGGAACCGGCGGGCTTCGCCGGGCCGGATGGGCCGAAGCTGGTGGCGATCGAGGGCAATCCCAACGCGCCGTCCAAGCCGCGCGAGGGCGGGCCCAAGTTCCGGGTCATCGACGGCAAGTAGAGCCGCACGCCAGGGCCGGGCAGGGCGCCGGGAATTCCCGGTTGACCGGGCGCAACGGCCGCCTATCACGATCCCGGGCGCGGACGAACGACACCGCACTCTGGGAGGATTTTCATGCGCAACGATTTCGGCCCCGGTACCGCCTGGGCATTGGCCACACTCGCGACCGACGCCGGGCCGCGTGCCTGCATCGAGACATCCGCGGGGCTTTTCGACCTGACGGCCACCCTGGCCCGTGACGGGGTCGAGGTCCGCGATGTCGCGGGCCTCTTCGCCGACTGGCCGGCGCATTCCGCGCGGCTCGACCGGCTGGCACCGAACCTCGATGCGGCCGACAGGGTTGCCGACGGGCCGCGGCTTGCGCCGATCGTCTATCCGGGCAAGGTGCTCTGCGCCGGCGCCAACTACTACCGCCACCTCAAGGAGATGGGGGTCGAGAACCTGAGCAAGGACGGCCAGCGCCTGTTCTTCTTCTTCAAGCCCTCGCGCAACGCGGTGGTGGGCGAGGGGGCCACGGTCCACATGCCGCTCGACACCGAGAAGATGGACTGGGAAATCGAGCTGGCGGTCGTCATCGGCAAGGCCGCCCGCGCCGTCCCGGTCGAGCGGGCGATGGAGCATGTGGCCGGCTACATGGTCGCGATCGACGCCTGCGCGCGCGACCTCAACCGCGCGCCCGAGACCTTCTACAAGCTCGACTGGGTGGCCGGTAAGGCGCAGGAGGCCTGCTGCCCGCTCGGCCCCCGCCTGGTGCCCGCCTCGGCCATCCCCGACCCGTCGGTGCTGGAGCTGCGCCTGTCGGTGAACGGCGCGATCAAGCAGGACGACACCGCCGGGGACATGATCTTCTCGGTCGCCGAGCAGATCGCCACCGCCTCGCGCATCATGCAGCTCGACCCGGGCGACGTGCTGCTGACCGGCACGCCGGCCGGCGTCGGGGTGCCACGCGGCGAGTTCCTCAGCGTCGGCGACCGGATGGACGCCAGCATCTCCGGCATCGGCATGCTGTCGGTGGAGGTGCTGGCGCCCTCGACCGGGATCCGCACGCCGCTAGCCTGAGGGCTAGTCCCGCACCCAGTCGCGCTCCGGGATGCCCTGGAGCGCGAGCACGGCCGTCAGGTCGGAATGGTCGAGCCGCGCGTCGGCCGCCGCCGCCACCGCCGGCTTGGCGCGATAAGCAACGCCGAGCCCGGCGAGCCCGATCATGGCCAGATCGTTCGCTCCGTCGCCGATCGCCAGCGCATCGGTCGGCGTCGCGCCCAGCTCCGCCACCGCCGCCTCCAGCGCCGCGCGCTTGGCCTCGCGCCCGAGGATAGGGCGCGCGACCTGGCCGGTCAGGTGCCCGCCTTCTGCCAGCAGCACATTCGCCTGGTTGCTGGCAAATCCTGCCGCCTGCGCCACCCGCGCGGAGAAGAAGGTGAAGCCGCCCGAGACGAGGCGGGTGTCTGCCCCGAGCGCCGCCATGGTTCGCACCATCACCCGCGCGCCGGGGTTCAGATGCACCCGCTCGTCGTAGCAGCGCTGCAGCACCTCCTCGGGCAGGCCGGCGAGCAGCGCCACCCGTGCGTCGAGTGCCGCCTCGAAATCCAGATCGCCGCGCATCGCGGCTTCGGTGATTGCGGCCACCTGCGGCTTCACTCCGGCGAAATCCGCCAGCTCGTCGATGCATTCGACGTCGATGATGGTCGAATCCATATCGGCGATCAGCAGCCGCTTGCGACGCCCCTCGGCCGGCACGACATTCGCGTCGATCCCCGGCAGCGTGATGGTGGGGTCCGTGCCCGCGAATTCGATCTCGACCGCTGTCCCCGCAATCCGCTGCGGTGCGGACGGTTGCGCCAGCCGCAGCTGCGCGGCCTCGACCGCCGCATCCGGCACGCCCGCCGCCGCCGTGAGCACCAGCACCGACCGATCCATGCGCCCCTCCGGAAACGATGGCGGGGGCAGATGCCCCCGCAGACTCTAGCGAATACGAATCCGATCTATGTCAGTCGGATAGCGGGGATTGCAGATGTGCAATCCCCGGCTGTCACACCGCCGCGCGCTGCGCAACGAGGCGCTGATGCAGCATCTCGGCGACGAGGAAGGCGAGCTCCAGCGACTGGCTGGCATTCAGCCGCGGGTCGCAGGCCGTGTGGTAGCGGTCGCTGAGATCCTCGTCCGTGACCGCTCGCAGGCCGCCGGTGCATTCCGTCACGTCGCGCCCGGTCATCTCGAAATGCACGCCGCCCGGGATCGTGCCCTCGGCGGCATGGATCGCGAAGAACTCGCGCACCTCGCGCAGCACCCGCTCGAAGGGCCGCGTCTTGTAGCCCGAGGGCGACTTGATCGTGTTGCCGTGCATCGGATCGCACGACCAGACCACGCGGCGTCCCTCGCGCTCCACCGCCCGGATCAACCGCGGCAGGTGCTCGCCGACCTGGCCGGCGCCGAAGCGCGCGATCAGCGTCAGCCGCCCGGCCTCGTTCCTCGGGTTGAGCGTGTCGATCAGCTTCAGCAGGTCGGTCTCGGTGATCGACGGCCCGCATTTCAGCCCGATCGGGTTCTGCACGCCCCGGCAGAAGGTGACATGCGCACCGTCCGGCTGGCGGGTGCGGTCGCCGATCCACAGCATGTGCCCCGAGCCGGCCACCGGCAGCCCGGTCGTCGAATCGATGCGGGCCAGCGCCTCCTCGTATTCGAGCAGCAGCGCCTCGTGGCTGGTGTAGAAATCGACCCGGTGCAGCGCGTCGGTGTTGTCCGAGCCCACGCCCGCGGCGGTCATGAAGTCGAGCGAATCCGAGATCCGGTTGGCCAGCGCGTGGTACTTCTCGTAGCCCGGCTGGCCGCTGGTGAAGTCGAGCGTCCAGGCATGGACCCGTCCGATGTCGGCGAAGCCGCCCTGGCTGAAGGCGCGCAGAAGGTTCAGCGTCGCCGCCGCCTGCAGGTACGCCTGCAGCATCCGGTCGGGATCGGGCACCCGCTCGGTCTCGGTCGCGTCGAACCCGTTGATGATGTCCCCGCGGTAGGACGGCAGCTCGCGCCCGTCCACCGTTTCAAACGGGGCCGAGCGCGGCTTGGCGAACTGACCTGCCATGCGGCCGATCTTCACCACCGGGCATTTGGCGCCGAAGGTCAGAACCACCGCCATCTGCAGCATCACCTTGAAGGTGTCGCGGATGTTGTCGGCGGAGA
>CAYLHK010000062.1:14204-18962 GCA_964383295.1 uncultured Rhodovulum sp. | reverse complement strand
TCTGCATCATCCTGTCGATGTATGGCGGCGGCTTCGCGACCATCCCGGCCTATCTGGCCGACATCTTCGGCACCCAGTTCGTCGGCGCGATCCATGGTCGGCTGCTGACCGCCTGGGCGACGGCGGGCATCCTGGGTCCGGTGGTCGTGAACTACATCCGCGAGTACCGGATGGCGCAGGGCTACCAGGGCGCGGATGCCTACAGCTTCACCATCTACGTGCTCTGCGGCATGCTGGTGGTCGGGTTGATCGCCAACGCGCTGGTGAAGCCTCTGGACCAGAAGTGGTTCATGAAGCCCGAGGAGGTCGCGGCCCTGCAGGCGCGCACCACCAACGCGGAAGCGAAGCTCGAGTACGGCTCCTACGGAATCGACCGGGGCAGGTTCGACCTGCAAGCGGCGCTGGCCTGGGCAGCGGTGGGCATTCCCGTTCTCTGGGGCGCGTGGTTCACGCTGGTCAAGACGGCAGCGCTGTTCTGACCATGAGATGCGGCCGCGGGTCCGAACGGATCCGCGGTCGTCTTCGGAATCGATCCGGCCGCAAAAACACCTATATTACTGGCGCGAGAGCCGCGCATCACGAAGAATGACGGGGGGAGGCAAGCCATGGACACGCAGCGAGCACCGGATGCCGGGACGCGGGAGACGCTGTCGGAGATCATTGAGCGGCACCTGAATGCCGAAGGCGCCTTGCTTCCGATCCTTCACGACATGCAGGAGGCGTTCGGCCATGTTCCCGCCGAGGCCGTTCCGCTGATCTCCGACGCGCTGTCGCTGTCGCGAGCCGAGATCCATGGGGTGCTGACCTTCTACCACGACTTCCGCGACGCGCCTGCCGGGCGGCACGTGCTGAAGATCTGCCGCGCCGAGGCGTGTCAGGCGGTGGGCGCGGAGGGGATCGCGAACCGCGCCATGGATCGGCTGGGGATCGACTGGCACGGAACCACGGCGGACGGTAAGATAACTCTGGAGCCGGTGTTCTGCCTCGGGCTCTGCGCTTGCGGACCGGCGGCGATGATTGACGGGAGGCTCGTGGGCCGAGTCGACGAGGCAGGTCTCGACGCGCTGATCGGCGGAGCAAGGGCATGAAGATCTATGTTCCCATCGACGCCGCCGCCCGCGCCCTCGGCTCGGATGCGGTGGCGGATGCGGTTCGCGACGAGGCCGCCCGGCGCGGCGTCGAGATCGTGCTCGTGCGCAACGGCTCACGCGGCATGATCTGGCTCGAACCTCTCGTTGAGGTCGCCACGGACGACGGGCGGTTCGCCTTCGGGCCGATGACGCCGGCGGACGTTGCAGCCCTGTTCGATGATCTGCATGTGCACCCCAAGGCGCTCGGTATCACCGAAGAGCTGCCCTGGATGGTGCGCCAGACGCGGCTCACCTTCGCGCGCTGCGGGGTGATCGACCCGCTCAGCCTCGACGATTACGAGCTCCATCACGGTCTGCGCGGGTTGAAGCGCGCGCTCGGCATGACCGGCGCAGAGATCGTGGCGGAGATCACTCAGTCGGGATTGCGCGGCCGTGGCGGAGCGGGCTTTCCCACCGGCATCAAGTGGAAGACGGTCCACGACGCCCCTGCGCCGCAGAAATACATCGTCTGCAATGCCGACGAGGGGGACAGCGCCACCTTCGCCGATCGGATGCTGATGGAGGGCGATCCCTTCACCCTGATCGAAGGCATGGCGATCGCCGGCATCGCGGTTGGGGCGACGCGCGGCTATGTGTACACCCGTTCGGAGTATCCGGACGCGATCTCGCAGATGCGCGCCGCGATCGAGGTCGCGCGCGCGGCCGGGGTTCTGGGGCCGTCGGTCCTTGGATCGGACCGCGCCTTCGACATGGAGCTGCGCGTCGGGGCCGGCGCCTATGTCTGCGGCGAAGAGACGAGCCTTCTGAACTCGCTCGAGGGCAAGCGGGGCATCGTGCGTGCCAAGCCGCCGCTGCCGGCGCTTGAGGGCTTCCTCGGCCGGCCGACGGTGGTGAACAACGTCATCTCGCTCGCGTCGGTGCCGGTGATCATGGATCGCGGTGCGGACTTTTACCGCGATTTCGGCATCGGACGCTCGCACGGAACCATGGCGTTGCAGATCGCGGGGAACGCGAGGTTCGGCGGTCTCTTCGAGACCGCATTCGGCCTCACTTTGGGCGAGATCGTCGAGGGCATCGCGGGCGGCACGGCCACCGGCCGGCCGGTAAAGGCGGTACAGGTGGGCGGCCCGCTCGGCGCCTGGTTCCCGCCGGGCCTCTTCGACACACCGTTTGGCTACGAGGAATTCGCGGCCAAGGGCGGGCTGATCGGGCACGCCGGTCTCACAATCGTCGACGACGCGGTGGACATGCGGCACATGGCTCGCTTCGCCATGGAATTCTGCGCGATCGAATCCTGCGGCAAATGCACGCCCTGCCGAATCGGCGCGGTACGCGGGGTCGAGACGATCGATCGGATCGCCCGCGGCGACGTCGCCGCCATCGGCTTGCTGACGGATCTCTGCGAGACGATGAAGGCGGGCTCGCTCTGCGCGCTCGGCGGGTTCACGCCCTACCCGGTCATGTCGGCGCTCACCCATTTCCCGGACGATTTTACGGCCACCCACAAGGAGGCAGCCGAATGAAGGACTTCATCATTCCCGAAGACGACCGCGACATGGGAACCCGTGCCAGCCGGTCCGAGGTCATGGTGACGCTGGAGATCGACGGCTTCGAGGTCACGGTTCCCGCGGGCACATCGATCATGCGCGCGGCTGCCGAGATCGGGATCACAGTGCCGAAGCTCTGCGCGACCGACAGTCTCGAGGCTTTCGGCTCCTGCCGCCTGTGCATGGTCGAGATCGAGGGTCGCAACGGCACGCCGGCCTCCTGCACAACGCCCGTGGCGCCGGGGATCAGCGTCCGTACCCAGACCTCACAGCTAAAGAAGCTGCGCAAGGGGGTGATGGAGCTCTATATCTCCGACCATCCGCTCGACTGCCTGACCTGCGGGGCCAACGGCGACTGCGAGCTGCAGGACATGGCGGGCGCGGTGGGCCTGCGTGACGTGCGCTATGAGGCGAATGAGACGCACTTCCGCGCGCGCGACACATCGGGCGCGGCCAATCCGCAGTACCTGCCGAAGGACGATTCGAACCCCTACTTCAGCTACGACCCGTCGAAGTGCATCGTCTGCTCGCGCTGCGTGCGGGCCTGCGAGGAGGTGCAGGGCACCTTCGCGCTGACGATCTCGGGCCGCGGCTTCGACAGCCGGGTTCATGCGGGCGGCGTTGGCGACGATTTCCTGTCCTCGGACTGCGTGAGTTGCGGCGCCTGCGTGCAGGCCTGCCCCACGGCGACGCTGACCGAGAAGTCGATCCTCGAGATCGGCACGCCCGAGCATTCCGTGGTCACGACCTGCGCCTATTGCGGTGTCGGCTGCCAGTTCAAGGCCGAGATGCGCGGCGACGAGCTCGTGCGGATGGTGCCCTACAAGCACGGCAAGGCGAACCGCGGCCACAGCTGCGTCAAGGGTCGCTTCGCCTACGGCTATGCATCCCACCAGGACCGCATCCTGAAGCCGATGATTCGCGAGAACATCTCGGATCCCTGGCGCGAGGTTAGCTGGGACGAAGCTATGGCCTTCGCCGCCGACCGAATGAAGGCCATCCAGGCCAAGTATGGCCGCCAGTCGGTAGGCGTGATCACCTCGTCGCGCTGCACCAACGAAGAGACCTACCTGGTGCAGAAGCTCACCCGCACGGTCTTCCTCAACAACAACACCGACACCTGTGCGCGGGTCTGCCATTCGCCCACCGGCTATGGGCTCGGCCAGACCTACGGCACCTCGGCCGGCACCCAGGACTTCGATTCGGTCGAGCATTGCGACGTAGCACTAGTGATCGGGGCCAACCCGCATTCGGGCCATCCCGTCTTCGCCAGCCGGCTGAAGAAGCGGCTGCGCCAAGGCGCGAAGCTCATCGTCGTCGATCCGCGCCGCACCGAGATGGTCGAAGGACCGCACTACCGCGCCAGTCATCATCTGGCGTTGCGGCCCGGCACCAATGTCGCGATCGTCACGGCGCTCGCGCATGTGATCGTGACCGAGAAGCTCTACGATGAGGCATTCATCCGCGCGCGGTGCGACTGGGACGAGTTCGAGGACTACGCCGAGTTCGCCGCCGATCCGCGCAACTCCCCCGAGGCGGTTGAGGAGCTTACCGGCGTTCCGGCGGAAGAGGTGCGCGGGGCAGCCCGGCTCTACGCCACCGGGGGCAATGCGGCGATCTATTACGGGCTTGGCGTGACCGAGCATAGCCAGGGATCGACGACGGTGATCGGCATCGCCAACCTCGCGATGATGACCGGCAACATCGGTCGGCCCGGCGTCGGGGTGAACCCGCTGCGCGGCCAGAACAACGTGCAGGGCTCCTGCGACATGGGTTCCTTCCCGCACGAGTTGCCGGGCTACCGCCACGTGAAGAACGCCGACGTCCGCGCGATCTTCGAGAAGGCCTGGGGCGTCGAGATCGACCCCGAGCCTGGCCTGCGCATCCCGAACATGCTCGACGCGGCGGTGGAGGGCAGCTTCAAGGGCCTCTACTGCCAGGGCGAGGATATTCTCCAGTCCGACCCCGACACGAAGCACGTCTCGGCCGGCCTCGCGGCGATGGAATGCGTGATCGTTCACGACATCTTCCTGAACGAGACCGCGAACTACGCGCATGTCTTCTTCCCGGGCTCGACCTTCCTCGAAAAGGACGGCACCTTCACCAATGCCGAGCGCCGC
>CAYLHK010000062.1:0-14194 GCA_964383295.1 uncultured Rhodovulum sp. | reverse complement strand
AATGCGATGGGCGGAGGCTGGAGCTATACCCATCCCAGCCAGATCATGGACGAGATCGCCGCCACCACGCCCTCCTTCGCGGGTGTCAGTTACGAGCGGCTGGAGACGCTGGGCTCGGTGCAGTGGCCGTGCAACGAGAAGGCGCCGGAGGGCACGCCGCTGGTGCACGTTGACGGCTTCGTGCGCGGCAAGGGCAAGTTCATCCGCACCGAATACGTGGCCACCGACGAGAAGGCGGGCCCGCGCTTCCCGCTTCTGCTCACCACGGGGCGGATCCTCAGCCAGTACAACGTCGGCGCCCAGACCCGCCGCACGGCCAACGTGACCTGGCATGACCAGGACGTGCTTGAGGTGCATCCGCATGATGCCGAGGTCCGCGGCATCCGGCAGGGTGACTGGGTGCGGCTGGCGTCCCGCGCCGGCGCGACGTCGCTGCGGGCAGAGATCACGGACCGGGTCTCGCCGGGTGTTGTCTACACCACCTTCCACCACCCCGACACCCAGGCCAATGTCGTCACCACCGACTTCTCGGACTGGGCGACCAACTGTCCCGAGTACAAGGTGACGGCGGTGCAGGTCTCGCCATCGAACGGCCCCTCGGAGTGGCAGGAGGAATACGCCGCACAGGCCGAGCTTGCGCGCCGGATCCTGCCCGCAGCGGAATAGCGATGCGAATCGGCGCCACGCCTGCGCAAGGAAAGCGCGCAGGCGTGGCGCTTCGGCTGCATCGCATGGGCGAGACGATGACGGCCGATCTCGAGAGCTGCCCCTATGGCCACGACCCGCGCTCTGGCGAAGCGCGATAGACACGAGAGGAAGCTGCCGATGTCCGAGAACAAGATCGTCCGCATGGCCAACCAGATCGCGACCTTCATGGAATCGAAGCCGAGGGATGAGGCATTGGCCGGCCTGGCATCGCATATCAACGACTTCTGGAACCCCAGGATGCGAAACCAGCTCTTTGCAGTGATCGACGCGGGAGGCCAGGGGTTGCGTCCGCTGGTAATGGATGCCGCGACGGCGATCCGCCGGTCTCCCTCGACGGCCGCTTGAGTTCCGAACTTGGATCGCCCGCGCCGGCCAAGCCCCTCGCGCTGATTCTCCCTGGCCAACCTCGCAAAGAAGAGATCGTCGATCGGCGCGGAGCTTACGGGGGCGTGGCCGAGGGCCTATGGAGGCTTTTCGTCCCACCCGTCTCCCAGTCGGTTGCCGGACCGGAGTGTCCTTCGCAGTTTCTACGCCAACGAGCCGCAAGAGCGAGCGGGGGCCGGTTTTCGTCGGGATCGTCGGCCAGGGGCATCGGGCGACCGCTGGTCCTTGCCATTGCGTCGCGGCTTAGCCGCCCACCAGCGGCGCCGCAGCGGGTGCCGGCCGATGAAGCCTACGCCTCCTCCGCTGTGCATCACGCCCTCAGCGCCCCTCGCCAGCCACGGCTTCGAGGAAGGCGGTTGCCCATAGCGACGGAGTCGTTACGGGTCAGTTCGTCCTGATCGCTGCGGTGACCAGCGCCGCGAAGAGCCGGTCGCGCTCGGACCGGGCGAGCGATCTCGCGAGGCCTGGTGGCGGTGCTGACAGACGAATGCTAACTCGTCTCCATGTCCTCTCGGTTTTGTCCCGCACTCACAATGTAACTGGCGGCGGTGCCAGTTGCGTTGAAAGCGTCAGTGACGTGCAGTCGCGGTCGACGGTGGAGCAGAAGATCCGATCCTGCGCCCGATCGCCATTTTATGCCAATAGTGGATGCCTGCTCACATGACGGGCGAGCGGGCGCAGGATGGTACCCACCGCGGCCATGTCGCAATCGTCCGCCGTGCGGCGCGCTTTGGGGGGCTGATCCCGCAAGCCGACATCAATGACGCATGTGCGCGGCGGCACGAGATGGCCGGAGACAATCAACTCTTCTCCGAACCATCCGGCCGCATGCAGCCTCTTGCGGAGGTCAGTCAGAAGCCCACGGCCATCCCGTCCTTGCGATGGTCGGAGCCCGCGGCATAGCCACCCTCGATCCGCCGGATCAGTTGGGCGCCGCCGAAGCCGAAGGCGTTGTCGGGCGGCTCGACCGTGATCTCGTGACCCATGTCCCGCAGCGCCGCCACGGTGGCCGCGTCCATCGCCGTCTCGACCGCGACCGTGCGACCCGAGACGAAGCGCCAGCGGGGCGCATCGCTCGCCGCTTGCGGGTTCTGGCGGTAGAGGTGAGTGCGGATCACCATCTGGACGTGACCCTGCGCCTGCATCGGCCCCCCCATGACGCCGAAGCTCATCAGGGGCGCGCCGTCCTGCATAAGAAAGCCGGGGATGATCGTGTGGAAGGGGCGCTTTGACGGGCCGACGCGGTTCGGGTGACCGGCCTCGAGTGTGAAGCCGAAGCCGCGGTTCTGCATGTGGATGCCGGTGCCGGGCACGGCGACCCCCGAGCCGAAGCCCGCATAGTTCGACTGGATGAAAGAGACCATCATGCCTGAGGCATCCGCGGTGGTGATGTAGACGGTGCCGCCGCGCCTCGGCGCACCCGCCTCGGCGAGCGACGCGCGCGCGGGGTCGATGAGCGCGGCGCGGGACGCGATATAGTCGGGATCGAGCAGGCCCGAGGAGGCCAGCTCCATCGTTGCGGGGTCGGAGACGTAGCGCCGCGCATCGGCAAAGGCGAGCTTGATCGCCTCAATCTGCAGGTGCAGCGACGCGGCGCTGTCGGGCGGGGCGGCTCCGATGTCGGTATGGGCGAGGATGCCGAGGGCGATAAGCGCGACGATTCCCTGACCGTTCGGCGGGATCTCGTGGAGTTCCACGCCGCGGAAGCCCTGCGAGATCGTGCCTGACCAGTCGGCGCGGTGCGCGTCGAGATCGGCCTCGGCCAGCACCGCGCCGTTCGCGCGCGCAGCGCCGGCGATCTCGCGGGCGAGGCGGCCACGGTAGAAGCTTTCGCCCCCGGTTGCGGCGATGTCCTCGAGGCTGGTGGCAAGCGGCGCGTTCACGAAGCGCTCGCCCGCCGCGGGCGGGCGGCCATCGCGCAGGAGGTTCTCGGCGAATCCCGGCTGCCCCGACAGGGCGGCCGCACCGTTCGCCCAGAGTGTGGCGATGATGGGAGAGACGGAGAACCCGTCCCGGGCATAGCCGATCGCGGGGGCGAAGAGCCGCTCGAAGGGGAGCCGGCCGAAGCGCCGGGAGAGCTCGACCCAGGCCGAGACCGCGCCCGGTACCGTCACGCTCTCCCAGCCGCGCTGGGGCATGGCATCGAGGCCGGCGAACCGCTCGGGCGTCCAGCCGGCGGGCGCGCGGCCGGAGGCGTTCAGCCCGTGCAGCGTGGTGCCGTCCCAGAGGATGGCGAAGGCATCCGAGCCGAGGCCGTTGCCGGTAGGCTCGACGACCGTGAGCGTGATCGCAGCCGCCAGCGCGGCGTCGACCGCATTGCCGCCGTCGGCAAGCATGCGCAGGCCCGCCACGGCAGCAAGCGGCTGCGAGGTCGACACGATGTTGCGGGCAAGGACCGGCGAGCGGCCGGCGGGATAGGGAAGGTCGAAGTTCATACGGGTCACCATGCGAGCGCCGCGGTGGGGCGGCGCGGGTCGGCGGCGGCCTCGCGAACGCCACGCTTCTCGTCGGCGAGGATGGTGCAGACGGCCCCGGCCGTCCACTCCCACTCGGGCCATGCGCGCACGTCATGACCGCGCGCGGTCAGGCCCTCGGCCACCTGGGGATCGATGCGCGCCTCGAGCTTGATCAGCCCCGGATCGTAGGAATGCGGCGCGGAGGAACGCGGATAGCTGAAGGTGGCGAAGCGGGGCGCCTCGACCGCTTCCTGCGGCGTCATTCCGAAGAGATGCATGTTGAGGAGGACCTGCAGGATCGCTTGCGGCTGCACGTCGTTGCCGGGCGAGCCGATCGGCTGGACGAAGGCGCCGGGTCGCCGGACGATCACCGGATTGGGCGTGAGGCGCGGCCGATAGCCGGGGGCGACGATGGCGGGCGTCTCTGCGTCGACCCATGACTGCACGCCGCGGGAAGAGGGCACGAAGCCGAGGCCAGGGATCACCGGGCCGGTGGCGGAGCCGTCGCTGGGCGTGGCGGAGAAGGCGTTGCCGTCACGGTCCACGACGCAGACATAGGAGGTGTCGAGGTGGTCAAGCGCCTCGCCGGCGCCCGCGGGCCGGGGCTCTGGCGCCGGGATTCCCCGTGGATCGCCGGGTTCGGGCATTCCGGGGGTGGCGCGGGCCATCGAGACGTGGCGCAGGCGGTCGGCCAGGTAGGCCGGGTCCAGCATTTGCGCATAGGGCACGTCGACGTGACGGGGATCGCCCACATAGGCGTGCCGGTCCGCGTAGGCGAGTTTCATCACCTCGGTGAGGAGGTGGATGTAATCTACCGAGTTATGGGCGAGGCCGTCGAGATCGCCGTGCTCCAGCATGCCGAACGTCTGAGCGAGCACCGGACCCTGGCACCAGGGACCGCAGGTGAAGATCTCCATGTCGCGGAAGCGGACGGGGGAAACGCGCTGGATCTCAACCTCGAAGCCCGCCAGATCCTCCGCCGCGAGCCAGCCGCCGTTCTCGGCGTGATAGCGCACGATGCGGGCGGCGATATCGCCGCGATAGAAGGCGTCGCGCGCCGCGCGAAGGCCGGCCGCCCTGTCCCGGCTCGCCCGCGCCTCCTCGGCGATCATGTAGCCGATGGTGTCGGCCAGATCCGACTGGACGAAGCGGTCGCCCACGTCGGGCACCGCGCCGCCGGGCAGGTAAATCGCCGCATTGGTATCGTAGCTGCGGTATTCATCGGCATGCTCGGCGATGATCGAGCGCATCAGCGAGGGCATGGCGAAGCCCTCGCGCGCGAAGTGGAGGGCGGGTGCGGCCACATCGCCGAAGGACATGGTGCCGAAGCGCTCCAGCGCGGCGATCCATGAGGCCGGTGCTGCGGGCACGACGGTGCGCAGGATGCCGCGCGGGATGCGGCCGCCGTGCTGGCTGCGAAACACCTCGGCATCGGTTGCGGCCGGCCAGCTGCCGACGCCCGCGAATGTCCAGGTCTCTCCAGTGGCGGCGAGGCGAAGCATTATCGGGGCGACACCGCCGAAGCCCACGTATTCGCTCTGCACCACACCGAGCGCGATGCCTCCGGCAACCCCCGCATCGATAGCGTTGCCGCCGGCCTCGAGGATGCGGAGCGCGGCCTGGGCCGCCAGATAGTGGCCCGCCGCGACGGAATGGGTGTAGCCCATGACGCGGGCGCGGTGCGGCGCCATCACCGGGCGCACAGTGCTGGCGGTGCCGCTCATGCGTGGCCTCGACTTGATCTCATTGTCTGGATTCTCCCGTGTCATGCATGGCCCGGCGCGCGAAGGGGCGCCGGGCCGGAGGGCGCTCCCTCGGCTGATCAGTCGTCGTCCTCGAGTGCCTCGAGCTTGCGCGAGAGCTCGCGGCTGCGCCACCGCAGCAGCAGCACGCCGATCAACACCGCGATGGTCAGGCCCCACATCCAGGCGGCGATCGGCCGCTCGATGAAATAGGCGAGATCGCCCCGCGACAGGAACAGGCCCTGCCGGAGGTGCTTCTCGATCTCGGGCCCCAGGATGAAGCCGAGGATGAGCGGCGCCAGGTTGAAGCCGAGCTTGTGGAGGAAGTAGCCGAAGGCCGTCGACCCCGCCAGCACGTAGACGTCGGTGATGTTCCCGCGCACGCTGTAGGCCCCCACGGTCGCGATGATGATCACAAAGGCGCCGAGAAGCCATACCGGCACCCTGAGCATCGACACCCAGATACCGATCATCGGTATGTTGAGCACCAGAAGCATCAGGTTGCCCACGAACATCGAGGCGATCACGCCCCAGAAGATGTCGGGATGCTGCACCGGCAGCAGCGGTCCCGGCTGGATGCCGTGGATCATCAGCGCGGCGAGGATGAGCGCGAGCGTGGCCGAGAACGGCAGGCCCAGCGACAGGACCGGGATCATGCCCGATGTCGCCGCCGCGTTGTTGGCGGCCTCGGGTCCCGCGACGCCCTCGATCGCGCCCTTGCCCATCTCGTCGCGCCCGCGGGCGAACTTCTTCTCTACCTGGTAGGACGCGAAGGAGGACATGGCCGCCGAGGGACCTGGCAGAAGGCCGAAGACGAAGCCGATGAGCGATCCACGTCCCCAGGGCCCCCAGGACCGGCTCCATTCCTCGCGACTCGGAAACATGTCCCGCACCCGGATCCGCGTTACCGTCGGCGTCGACCCTCGCTTCTCGACGATCCGCAGGATCTCGGCCAGGCCGAAGAGGCCGATGGCGATCGCGGTCAGTTCCAGTCCCGCAATCAGGGGGAAGTAGCCGAAGGTGAAGCGGACCGCGGAGCTCACGGCTTCCTGCCCTATCGTGCCGGCGGTGATGCCGATCATCAGCGGGAAGAGGTTGCTCACAAGGTTGCCGCCCGAGACGCGCGACAGGACGATCAGGCCGCAGGTCATCACCGCGAAGAACTCGGCCGGGCCGAACTTCAGCCCGAAGCGCGCGAGCCAGGGCGACCAGAAGGTCACGAGGACGAGCGAGATGAAGGCGGCAACGGCCGAGCCAATCGCCATGATGAAGAGCGTGGGCCCCGCCCGACCCTTCTGCGTGAGCGGGTAGCCGTCGAGCGTGGTGACGACCGAGGCCGTCTCGCCTGGCACGTTCAGGAGCACCGAGGTGGTCGAGCCCCCGTACATGCCGCCATAGTATATCCCCGCGATCATGATGATCGCCGCAGTCGGGCTCATGGAATAGGTGAAGGGGAGGATGAGCGCGGCGCCACCCAGGGGCCCGAGGCCTGGCAGCACACCGACGGCGGTCCCGAGCGCCACGCCGATCAGGGCGGCGAGCAGGTTGCTGGGCAGGAAGGCGACTTCGAAGCCCTGCAGCAGTCCTTGAATGGCTTCCATGTCAGATCCAGACGGGTGCTGGCAGCCGCACCCCCAGAACGAGTGTGAAGACAGCCCATACGGACAGGGTCACCCCTATGCCGCTCGCGGCCGCGGTGATCCAGGACACCTGTCCCACGAGCCGCGTGAAGGTGATCACGAGGAGCACCGAACCGATCAGGAAGCCCACGACGTTCAGCAGCACGACATAGGCGATGAAAGCGCCTGAGACGAGCGCGAGCCGCCGCAGGTCCTCGCCCTCGGGGAAGCCCGTGCGTCCTGGCCGGCCAGTGAGCAGCGCATCGGCGATGACGCCGATGCTCACCAGGGCAAGCAGGACGCCGACGCCAAGCGGGAAGACCCCCGGTCCTGGTGCGGCCATCCTGCCGATGTCGAGCTGGCGGCCCTCGTTCAGGTAGACGAGGGCAAAGACCAGCCCCAGCGCACCGGCCGTAGCACGGCCGATGCGCCAGCTGCGCGTACCTCGCGCCGGGGACTCACTTGCCAAGGATGTCACCGAAGTTGGCGTAGTCGGCCAGGAGTTCCTGGCGGTAGCCCTCGGGGCCGGATCCACTGACGATGAACCCGCCGTCCTCGAGCACGGCGAGGAAGTCGGGATTCTGCATGATCTCCTGATGCGCCTCGGCGAGGATCGCGACGACGTCTTCGGGAATGCCCTTCGGGCCGATGATCCCGGACGAATCCTGCAGGTACTGCATGCCGGGATAGTCGGTCGCGCTGATCACGGCGAAACCTCCGATCTCGTCGGCGTCAGAGTCCACCATGATCGCAAGGGGGCGTATGTCGCCCGAGGCGACCTGGCCCGCTACACTCGAGGCGTTCACCGAGACCGCATCGACGATCTGGCCCATGACGGCCACGACCGCCTCGGCCCCACCACCGGCGAAGGGAACGATGTTGAACTCGACACCCGCAGCATTCTGGAACTGCTGGAGCTGGAGGTCCTTCACGTTGCCGGCTGCACCGACGGCGATCGAGATCTCGCCCGGCCGCTCGCGGGCTGATTCGACGAATTCGGCAAAGGTCTGCCATTCGGAGGCGCTGTTGACCGAGACCGTGCCCGACTGGTGGCCGATCCCGCCGATCGCGGTGAAGTCCTCGACGTTCGTATAGGGGAGGCCTGCGTTGTTGTGAGGCTGCACCGCCAGCGGCGAGTTGTGGCCGTAGCCCAGCGTGTATCCGTCCGGCCTGGCGCCGAAGATCTGCACCGTCCCCATTGTGCCCGAGCCGCCGGAGGCATTCTCGACCACCACGGTTACGCCGAGGACCTCGGCAAGGTGGGCGGCATAGTTGCGGGCGAGGAGATCGCCGGACGCGCCGGGGGCGTAGGGAACGATGATCGTGATGTCATCGTTGGGATAGCCTTGCGCGGCGGCGCCGCCGGCAAACCCGCCGAGAAGCATTGCCGCGGCGGCGCTGATGCCGAGCGCGTCGAGGCGGCGGCGGGTTGGATCGGTCGTCTTCATTTTGGTGCCCTTCCTGTTGTTCGTGTCTCGTTGGTGTCGGAGGCGCTCCGGCAGGTGCTGCGCCTGATCGTTGCTACCACCCGAGCGCATAGGCGACCCGCCGGGGGTCGGCCCCGCCGAAGCATGCGCCTGTCTCGGTGCGCATCACTGCGCCGATCGACCCGGCCGCGCCGAACCAGTCCGGCCAGCGCTCGACGCGGTGGCCCCGCGCGGCCAGGCCCTCGCCGATCTCGGGCCGCACGCGCCCCTCGAGCTTCACGAGGCCCGGACGATAGACGTGCGGGTCCGCGGTATCGGGAAAGCTGTAGGTCGCCGCGCGCGGTGTCTCGATCGCCTCCTGGAGGTTCAGCCCATGATCGAGCACGCCCACGAGGAACTGCACCATCGCCTGCGGCTGCACGTCCGAGCCCGGCGTGCCGAAGGGGATGGTGAAGGCACCCTCCTTCACCGCGATACCGGGGTTGGGCGTCAGCCGCGGGCGCTTACCCGGCGCAATGCTCGCGGGGTGGTCGGGGTCGAGCCAGGCCTGGATGCCGCGGTTCGAGACAATGAAGCCGAGACCGGGCACGACGGGGCTCTCGCGCGCGCCGTCGCTCGGCGTGGCGGAAAAGGCATTGCCCTGGGCATCGACGACGCAGAGATAGCTCGTGTCGGGCTCGAACGGACCATGGCCCGGCGCCGGCGCCGGGCGGTCGGGGACGGTCGGGCTGCCGTTCTGGAAGGCCCAGGGATCGCCCGCCTCAGGCATCCCTGGCGCGGCGCGACCCAAGTCGATGCGGGCGCGCCAGGCGGCCGCGTAGTCGGGGGACAGAAGCCCCTCGATCGGCACGTCGACGAAGCGCGGATCACCATAGTAACGCTCGCGGTCGGCGAAGCCGGCCTTCAGCGCCTCGAGGATCACATGGTAGTGGTCGACCCCGGCGATCTCCATCGCGGCGAGATCATAGCCGTCGAGGATGTTCAGGGCCTGGAGCACGACCGGACCCTGGCACCATGGACCGCAGCCGTAGATTGTCGCGCCGCGATAGCTCACCGAGAGGGCAGGCTCGACCTCGGGGGTGAAGGACGCCAAGTCCTGCATGGAAAGCCAGCCCCCCTCTTCCTGGCAGAACGCGACCATCGCCCGAGCAATATCACCGCGGTAGAAGCGCTCGCGGGCGGCCGCGATGCCGTCCTCGCGGCTGGCCGCACCACTCGCGGCGTCGACGAGCTTGCGCAGGGTGCGGGCGAGATCGGCCTGCACCAGGTTCTCACCTATCGGGATCGGCCTGCCATCGCGCATGAAGACCGCGGCCTGGGAAGGCCAGCGGTGGAGCCCCGCGCGCATTCCGGGGTCGTCCAGCATGGAGGAGAGGAGCGGATGCACGCGAAAGCCGTTCTCGGCGAGTTCGACCGCCGGTTCAAAGGCTTCCGCGACCGAGATCGTCCCGAATCGTTCGAGCGCGGTGAGCCAGGCGCCCATCGCTGCCGGCACGACGCTTCGCGGCAGGCCCGGCGGTATCCGCCCCTGTGCCCGCAGCCAGTCGAGATCGACCCCCATGGGCCAGCTGCCGAGGCCGGCAACCGTCCAAGCGCGGCGCCGGCCTGCGTCATAATAGGTGATGGGCGCGACGCCGCCGATCTGGGTCAGGTCTGGCTGGACGACGTTGAGACAGAGGCCGGCCGCCACTCCCGCGTCCGCAGCATTGCCGCCCCTCTCGAGGATCCGTGTAGCAGCGAGCGCCGCGAGGTGGTGACCTGCGGAAACCATGTAGTGGTTCCCCATGATCATCGGACGCGTCGTCGTGGGAGAATACTCCATTGCTTCCCGGCTCCCAAAGCGGACGTGGCACAGGTCGCTGCACCAGGCCGCAACCGCCCGCGACGTACAAACGTCTGAGTGTCTGACAACGTAGGCTGAAACATCGCTGGCGTTTCGGTCAATAGCTAAGTTTGCCTGAAGAGAGGATTGACATTCATATGCCTGAGAAAGAGGCTCCCTTGACAGCGAACGGTGCATCCCCTCCCTGTCAGACAAGATGACAAGTCACGTAGGTGGGTTGCCGAGCGGGCGCTTCCTTCTCAGGGGCCCGGAAATCGCAGGAACAGGAGAACGCGAATGAGGATTGCTGTCATCGGGGCTGGAGTGGTCGGGGCGTCCATTGCGGCGCGCTTGGCACAGCGTGGCGCCGAAGTGGTGCTGCTCGACAAGGCCCCGGCCGGGAGCGGCACGACGAGCACCTCTTACGCCTGGGTGAATTCGAATGGGAAGCAGCCGCGCGCCTACTTCGACATCAACCGCGCCGGGCTCGATGCGCACGCCCGCCTGTCGCCGAAGGACGAGAGCGGCTGGCTGACGCTCGGTGGCCATGTGGAAATGGCAGTTGACGAAACCCACCGCGCCGATCTCGCCGCCCGCGTCGCGCGGCTGCGCGAATGGGACTATCCGGTTGAAGAGATCGGCGCGGCGCGGGCCGCCGAGCTCCTGCCAGACATGATCATCCCAGAAGGCCTCCTGCTCGCCGCCTACTACCCCGGTGAGGGCTATGCCTTCCCCGCCAAGTACCTTGCGCATACGCTGGGCGAGGCGCGTGCCGCCGGAGTGAGCATCAGCATCGGCGCTGAGGTCACGGGTCTCCGCGGAAGCGGAGACGGCGCCGAGCTATCGCTTGCGGATGGCTCCTCACTCGCCGTCGACCGCGTTGTCTCTGCAGTCGGGCGCTGGACGGGCCCTCTCGCCGCGCTTGCCGGTGCGGAAGTGCCGGTGCGCGAGTTCTCGGAGCCGGGCGATATTGTGGTTGGCTATCTGGCCGTTACGAACCCCGTGCCCGTCCGGCTGTCGCGTCTCGTCACCAGCCCGTGGATGAACGTGCGCCCCGCGGGAGGCGGCCGGCTGATGCTCCAGGCGCTCGATCTCGACGCGACCGCCGATCCGCGCAACGTGCCCGGCACTGACTCGGACCTCGCCCGGACCTTTATTGAAAGGCTACATTCGCTGGTAAGAAATACCGAGGGCGCCCGGATCGAAGAGATCATGGTTGGCCAGCGGGTCATGCCCGATGACGGCCGCACCATCGCAGGCCCCGCGCCCGGCGCTCCCTGGCTCTATGTCGTCGCCACCCATTCGGGCGTTACCCTCGCCCCCTATCTCGGCGAGGCGGTCGCGGCGGAGATATTCGGGGAGCGGCAGGACCTCTTCAACGAGTTCCGCATCGAGCGCTTTCGGGTCGACAGGACCTACGGCCAGCCCTACACGCCACGAAAGCCCGGCCAGCAATAGTCTGCCGGACGGCGTATCCGGGCGGCAGCCGTCAGAAAGGCGTGGAGGCCCAGTGCGGATAAGGCGCGAGACCGTTACCGAGCAGTGCGTTCAGCTGCTGCGCCGCGAGATCCTCGAGCGGCGGATCCTTCCTGGCACCGTGGTGACCGAAGACACGATGGCGCGCGACATGGGAATCTCGCGCCCCACGGTGCGCGAGGTGCTCAACACGCTGACCGTCGAAGGGCTGCTGACCCGCAATCCGGTCACCCGGTCGCTGCAGGTGACCCGCCTCAGCCCCGAGGCGATCAGCGAGATATTCCGCGCTCGCCGCCTGCTGGAGACGGGCGGGGTGACTGCCTTTGCCGGTCGGGAGGACGCGGCGCTACAGCCGTTGATCGCGGCGACGGATAAGCTGGTCACGGCGATTGGTACGGGGGACAACCGCGCGATCGTCAAGGCCGACATCGCCTGCCATGTCGAGATCGTGGCCCTGGTCGGCTCCGGCGATCTCGCCGACTTCTACGCACGGCTGCTGGCCAAGCTGCAGTTGACGATGGCCGGCGCAACCCGCTCGCGCCAATACGACATGCGCGCCCTGAGCGAAGGGCATCTGCGCCTGCTCGACCAGATGAGGGAACGCCGGATCGATGAGGCGCGGCAGACCATCATCAGCCGTCTGAACGCTGCCGAAACCCACCTCCTCGCTGCCGCTTCGACCTGACCCGGGCCAGATGCGGAGCGGGCGGGTGCGGCGACCAGAGCCGATTCTCATCACTCGGCGTCGTTTCCTGCGGCTGAGAAAAAGCTTCTGCACTCGTCGGGCGTGAAGGCGTCGAGCGCGATTTGCTGCGTGCCAATGAACTCCCACCAGCGCTGACTATGGCTCGACGCAGAATATGCCATCCGCTCTGCCAGAGAGGGTCGTCGATGACCAGCAGGTCGAGACGCGGCATGTCGGCAAGGCTCGAGGCCCGCGCCAACGTCGGCACCATGGCGAAGGCGACCTGGCCGCCCCAGGACTTTTCCGTGGCGTCGATGACCGAGATGGCAACGCCCGGCACGACGCGGTGGAACTTGGCGCGGCACCGCTCAATTTGATCGGACGCTTGTTGCTTTGTGCGGAAAACGGCGGTGTTCGGCGTTCTTAAATAGGGCCGAAACAGGAAGTATGGCGGAGAGGAAGGGATTCGAACCCTCGAGACGGTTCCCCGCCTGCACCCTTAGCAGGGGTGTGCCTTCGACCACTCGGCCACCTCTCCGCCGGCGGTGTTAGCGGCTCCGCTGGGTCAGGACAAGCCGGAAACCGGTGGCCGGCTCAGCGGAGGCGGCGCAGATAGACGTAGTAGGCACCGGCGCCCCCGTGACGCTGGTGCGCGGGGACGACTTCCAGCACGCGGGTGACCAGTGGCGGAGCAGCAAGCCAATGGGGCACGCTGTGGTGCAGGATGCCGTGGCGCTGGGGCGCGATGGCGTCGTCGGGGGCGCGGCCCTTGCCTGTAATCACAAGCACCAGCCGCCGTCCTTGGGCATGTGCGGTCTGGATGAAGCCGGTCAGCGCCGAATGGGCGCGGGCGGCCGTCATGCCGTGCAGGTCGATGCGCGCTTCTGGCTGCAGCCGGCCGCGCCGCAATTTGTCCAGGCGACGGCGGTCCATCAGGGGAGCGGATTCGGGTGCGGCTGTGGCTGTGGGCGGTGGAGCGGCCTTCGCTGCAGGCACAGGCGCGCGGCGCTCGGGGGGCGCCGAGGGCTCCGGCGCCAGTGGTCGGGCCGAGGCCGGTGCCTCGGGGGCGGTCGGCAGGTCGGGGCGCAGGGGCTCGGCCGTGGCGCGGACCTGATCCCACAGGGAGCGCTCTTCCTGGGTCAGCCCCCTGCGACCACGGCGCGGCATGGATGCAGCGTCTGCGCGCAGAGGCCAGGCGATCAGCCGCCGGTGCCGCTCAACAGCCAGTTCGGGTCGTCCGAGGTCATCACGCGGGTGAAGGTCCAGACGTCTCGCTGCTGCTTCAGTTCGCCCGGCGTTCCCTCAACGATGCGTCCCTCAGGGTCCTTCACCACCGAGGTGAGCTCTCCGAGGAAGCGCACAGTTATGTCCGCCTCGCCAGTGCCGCGCTCGAAGCTCGCGTCGAGGATCTTGACCTCGCGCACGCCGGCGAACTGCGCCTCGACCGAGTAGCCCTTGGCGCGACGCCCCTCGATTGCCTCGCGGAAGCTGTCGTAGACCTCGGGCACGAGGAAATCGCGCAGCGCATCAAGATCGCCGTTCTCGTATGCCATGACGATCATCTCGTACGCCGCGCGAGCACCATGGGCGAAATCGGTCACCGAGAAGTCGGGATCGACCCCCTTCATCGCCGCGAAGGCGCGGCCTGCCGGGGAGTCGAGGTCGACGTGGTGGGCGATGTCGATATCGGCCGGGCCTCCCTCGATGACCTCGAACGGGCGGTCGCGGCCGCGGGAGGCGGGCGGCTCCACGCTGCGGGGCTTCTCGAAGCCCTCGCGGGTGCCGAGCACGTTGCGCAGGCGCAGGATCAGGAAGAGGGCGATCCCCGCAAGTATAATGATCTGGATCATCTGCGAGCCCATCGGCCACCCTTTC
>CAYLHK010000061.1:0-19370 GCA_964383295.1 uncultured Rhodovulum sp. | reverse complement strand
CAAGGTGATGCGCGCGGCGCTCGAATGCTCGCATCGCGGCTGGGGCAAGTCGGTGGTGATCGGCGTGGCCGCGGCCGGGGCCGAGATCTCGACCCGCCCCTTCCAACTCGTGACCGGCCGCCAGTGGATGGGCACTGCCTTCGGCGGCGCCCGCGGCCGCACGGACGTGCCTCGGATCGTCGACTGGTACATGGACGGCAAGATCGAGATCGACCCGATGATTACGCACCTGCTGCGCCTCGACGACATCAACAAGGGCTTCGACCTGATGAACGCGGGCGAGTCGATCCGCTCGGTGGTGGTCTACTGACCCCGGAGCGGCCGGGCCCATGATCTACGTCGATGCCGACGCCTGCCCGGTGCGCGCCGAGATCGTCCGCGTCGCCGAGCGCCACGGTGCTCCCGTGACCTTCGTCACCAACGGCGGGCTGCGGCCTTCGCAGCATCCCCTGGTGCGGATCGTGGTGGTCGAGAGTGGCGCCGACATCGCCGACAAGTGGATCGCCGAGCGCATCGGGCCGGGCGACATCTGCATCACCGCCGATGTGCCGCTGGCCGCGCGCTGCATCGAGGCGGGCGCGGCCGCACTCGGCCCGGACGGCCAGCCATTCACGCCGGCCAATATCGGGACGCGGCTGGCCACACGCGACCTGATGGCCGACCTGCGCGCCGCCGATCCGTTCCGTCCCGGGGGCGGGCGCCCCTTCGGCAACGCCGATCGGTCGCGCTTTCTCGAACGGCTCGAACGGATGCTGCGGGCCGGGGCCTAACGGATCAGGATCGCGCGGAAGTCGTTGACGTTCGTGCCCGTCGGGCCCGGGGCGAAGAGATCGCCGAGCGCGTCGAAGGCGGTCCAGGCGTCATTGGCGGCCAGAAGCGCAGCGGGATCGAGGCCCTGGGCACGCAGGCGGGCGGCGGTGTCGCCGGTGGCGAAGGCGCCGGCATTGTCCTCGGAGCCGTCGATGCCGTCGGTATCGGCGGCCAGTGCCGCGATGCCGTCGAGCCCGTCGATGCCGCGGGCCAGTGACAGCAGGAACTCGCTGTTGCGCCCGCCGCGGCCGCGGCCCTTCAGCGTGACCGTGGTCTCGCCGCCGGACAGGATGACGACCGGCCGGGTGAAGGGACGATTGCGCAGACGGGTCTCGCGGGCGATGGCGGCGTGGACGCGGGCGACCTCGCGCGCCTCGCCCTCGATCGCATCCGAGAGGATCACCGCCTCGATGCCCGCCGCCCGGGCACGCGCGGCGGCGGCGTCCAGCGACAGGGAGGCGGAGGCGATGACGCGCACCTCGTTGCGGGCAAAGACGGGATCGGCGGGGTCGGGCGCATCCGCCTCGGCGCGGCCGAGATGGGCCGCGATGCGCGGGGGCAGGTCGATCCCCCAGGCTGAGACGAGGGCCGACGCATCGGCGCGGGTGACGGCGTCGGGGACGGTGGGGCCGGACGCGACCTGCGCCGGGTCGTCGCCCGGCACATCGGAGACGACGAGGCTGATGACCCGGGCGGGGGCCGCGGCGGCGGCGAGCCGGCCGCCCTTGATGCGTGAGACGTGCTTGCGGATCGCGTTCATTGCGCCGATCGGGGCGCCGGAGGCGAGGAGGGCGGTATTGAGCGCCTGCTCGTCTTCGAGCGTCAGGCCGTCGGGGGGGGCGGGCAGGAGGGCGGAGCCGCCGCCACAGACGAGTGCCACCACCAGATCGTCGGGGCCGAGGCCGCTGACGGCATCGAGAAGTGCGGCGCTTGCAGTCAGGCCGGCGGGATCGGGGACCGGGTGGGCGGCTTCCAGCACACGGATCTGCCGGCAGGGCGTGGCATAGCCGTAGCGGGTGACGATGACACCTTCGAGGGGCGCGTCCCACAGCCGCTCGAAGGCGGCGGCGAGCTGGGCCGCGCCCTTGCCGGCACCGACGACCACGGTGCGGCCGCGGGGCCGCTCGGGCAGGTTGCCGCGGAGCGCCGCCTCCGGATCGGCAGCGCGCACGGCGGTCTCGAAGAGGTCGGTCAGGAAGGCACGGTCACGGGGGTCCATCGGCGGGTCTGTCCTGCGAAGGTCGGGATGGGGCCGATCCTGCGCACATCCGCGGGCATGGCAAGGGCTATCGGCGCCGCGCACCTGCTCGCGCGCGAACAAACGGACAAGCCATTGATATAAAAAGGAAACGGCATCGAGCGTTTACCGACTGTCAACCCTTGTCAACCTTTGGCCCTCGCGCGAGGGTCCCTGCCACAAGATGTTGGGCATCGAAGCCTCCACAGCGCCGTCCTGTCCATATTCGGGGTAACGCTCGCACCGCTGGAGAGCCGCAGCCCGACCTAGCGGAACATGCCCTCGCGCAGATTGATGCCGTGTTCCAGCCAGGCCTTGAGCGAACAGAGCATCTGCATCCAGCCGCCGCTGTTGCCGAAGGCGGCCCTGAGGCCGGCCTGCGTCTCGGGCCAGCCTTCCTCGGCGATCGTCACCAGAGTGCGCCCGTCCTCGAGCGCCTCGAAGCTCATGGTGACGGTGGTGTCGTAGGGCGCCGGGGCCTCGGCGTCATCGGCCGCCCAATGCAGGACGATCCGGGCATTGGGCACGACCTCGACGACCTTGACCGGAAAGCGGCCGGGAAAATCGGCGAAGTCCCAGCTGACGGTGGCGCCGGTCTCGAGCCGGCCATCGGCCCCGCCGGTGGTGAAGTACTGCGATAGCTCGGCCGGATTGGCCACGGCCTCGAAGACCTCGGCCACCGGGCGGGCGATGCGGGCGGATACGCGGAATCTCAGATCCATGGGAATCGCTCCTTGCAGATGGCTCAATCATGTTATAGTTTTGTAACATGTCAAGCACTGACAATATGGACCGTGTTTTCAAGGCCTTGTCCGCCCCGATCCGGCGGCAGATCCTCGATGTGCTGAAGGGCAAGCCGCAGACCACCGGCGCGCTCTGCGCCGCGTTCCCAGAGGTCGACCGCTGTACGGTGATGCAGCACCTGCGGGTGCTGGAGGCGGCGGAACTAGTGATCGTCCGGCGCGTTGGCCGCGAGCGGTGGAATCATCTGAACCCGTTGCCGATCCGCGATATCCACGAGCGCTGGATCGGTGGCTATGCGGCGCAGGCGGTGGATCTGCTCGACCGGCTGAAGCGCGACCTTGAAGGCGGGGCGCAGGCGTGAAGCCGCCCCGACACCAAGCGCGGCCGGCGGGTGTGGTATCCCCCGGAAAACGCCGATAAGGAGAGCGCAGGAGGTGCTGCCGGTGCGAGATTTGCGTGCGATGATCCTGCTGCTCCCGGTGGCCGCCCTGCTGGCGGCCTGCTCCGTCTCACCAAATCCCAACAGCCTCGATTTCGACCCGTTCGAGCCGCAGAACCGCGCCGCGCACGGGTTCAACCGCGAGATCGACCGCGCCGTGTTCGGCCCCGTTGCACGGGCCTGGGGCACCAACGTGCCGCAGCCGGTGCGCCAGACGATCACCAACCTGCGCTTCAACTGGAAGCTGCCGGGCGAGACCATCCAGTATGTCCTGCAAGGCAAGCCGGAGCAGAGCCTCCGCACGGCCATGCGCTTTGCGATCAACACCACCTTCGGGCTCGGCGGCCTGGCCGATCCCGCCAGCGAGATGGGGCTGGAGCATCGCGAGACCAATTTCGACGAGACCTTCCACGTCTGGGGCATCCCCGAGGGCGCCTATGTCGAGATTCCACTTGGCGGGCCGGGCACGCAGCGCGACTGGAACGGCTGGATGCTTGATATCCTGCTCGACCCGGCCTTCCTGATCCTGCCTGCCGATGCGGTGGACGGGCTGGTGGTCGCCGGGGGGCTCGACATCGTCAACGACCGCTATGTGCTCGACCCGGTGCTCGACGAGCTGCTCTACCGCTCCGAGGACAGCTACACCGCCCAACGGATCAGTTACTTGCAGAACATGCGCGCCCGGCTGCAGGGTGGTACGACGGTCGATCAGCTGGAGGACATCTATGCCGACTACTGACGCAAATCCGGGTACGGGCATCAGCCGTCGCGCGGTGCTGGGCCTGCTTCTTGCCGGAGCCGCCCTGCTGGCACTTCCACAACTGGCACAGGCGCAGGCCGCCAACACCCGCGCCGAGGCGCTGGTGTCGCAGATCTCGGCCGAGGTGACCGCGCTGGTGAATTCCGGCCGCAGCGAAGCGCAGATGTATGCCGAGTTCGAGCGGGTGCTGGCGCGCTATGGCGACATGGGAGCGGTGGCGGCGGCCAGCCTTGGGCCGGCCTGGCGCTCGGCCTCGGCGGCGCAGCGGCAGGCCTATGTCGCCGCATTCCAGGCCTATCTGTCGCGCAAATACGGCCGGCAGTTCCGCGAGTACCGCAATGCGCGCATCGAGGTGCTGGGCTCGCGCGATGCCGGCAATGCGGGCGTTCTGGTCAACACCCGCGTGGTGCGGCCGGGCCAGTCGCCGATCGCGGTGGACTGGCAGATCTCCGAGCGCAGCGGCGCGCCCAAGGCGGTGAACCTGATCATCGAGGGCGTGTCGATGCTGGCCAACGAGCGGGCCGAGATCGGCGCCATGCTCGAGGCCTCGCGGGGCAGCATCGACGGGCTGATCCAGCGGATGCAGGCGCGGTAAACTCCGACCTCACGGCATGAAAGTGCCGGCGCGGTTGCCCGCGCCGGCCAGTTGTCCACTTGGGAGGGAAGTGGGGAGAGCGTGTCAGCCCTCGTATTCGGGCATGGCCTCCAGGGCGTCCCGGGTCAGGTTCGTGCGAACCAGCGAGCGCCCGTCGGCATCCTGGAAGATCTCGAGATCCTCGACGGCAACCAGCACGCGGTCGCGGCCGAAGCCGAGGAAGCCGCCGAACTGGGCCACGATCCCTTCGACCGTACCGTCGCCGGCCAGCACCACGTCACCGACGCTGCCGATCTGCGCGTCGTCGACGTTGGAGCGGATGTCCGCGCCGATCAGCTGGTCTGCCGAGACGGTCTCAATGCCGACCGGGCTCCAGCTCTCCACGAAGGTGTCGTCCATGGCATCGCCCGCGGGCGGCGCCAGCGGATCGGCGGCGGGCGCCGGGGTCATGCCGTCCACGGCCGGGGCCGGGGCTTCGACGGCGCCTCCGGGATCCGGCAGGACGGGGTCAGCGGCTTCCTGGGCATGAGCCGATGCGATCATCATGCCGGCGATAGCGGTCGAGGCGAGAAATGTCTTAAGCATGTGGTCACTCCTTTGCTTCATCGATGACCGGGAGCGGAAGGCCGCAGCCTCCCCACGCGTCCGCTCTGCGAGACGCCGATCACCTTGGGTTGCAGTGGGAAAACGAACCGCGGGGGCTCTGGTTCCGGGGGTTCCCGCCTTGGCGGAAACCCGCCCGAGCCGGGCGGGTCTGCCTGCGCGGGGTCAGGCTGAGAGCGCGAAGGCCCAGTCGAGCTGGCTCATCGAGCGATTGATTGCCGCCGTATCCCGGCTGAACTCGGGGCAACCGGCCACCAGGGCCTCCAGGCGGGCACGGGCGCGCGAGACGCGGCTCTTCACCGTGCCGACGGGTGCGCCGAGGATCCGTGCGGCTTCCTCGTAGCTGAAATCGCTGACCCCGATCAGCAGCAGCGCCTCGCGCTGGTCATCGGGCAACAGCTGCAGGGCGCTGAGGAAATCCTTGAACTCCAGGGCGCCGTCATGATGCGGGCCGGTGGCAAGGCGGGCGGCCTCGGTGCCGTCCGGATCGGGGACCTCGCGGCGGCGCCGACGTCCCTCGGAATAATACTGGTTGCGCAGGATGGTCACGAGCCAGGCGTGCAGATTGGTGCCCAGCCTAAACTTTTCCCGGTGCGCGATGGCCTTGACGAGGGTTTCCTGAACCAGATCGTCTGCCCGGTCGCGGTTGCCGCTCAGCGAGCGCGCGAAGGCGCGCAGCATGGGGATGGCGGCGACAAGATCGTCCTTGAACCCGGTCTTTTTCATGGTGGATCGTCCTCCTCCGGTTCCTCGAGTCTGTCGAGCTGGTCGAGGAGCTGGCGCATGCGCAACGGTACTTCTTCGCGCGAGGCTTCGTTCCGAACCCTCCGCAAGTGTCCGGTCACCCAATCTTCGGATGTGCCGAGGTCGGGCTTTTCCGACCCCGTTGCCCCCGGCGGGCTGCGCTTCGCCACCCTATCTCCCTGCTGCAACATCACTCGGTTGCGGGTGTCTCTTGGTAACACGAATATAGGCATGAAACAAAACACCGGCCAGTTTGCCCTGGCCGGTGCGCTGATTTTCGCTGGTTCCGGGCCAGGGTTCGCGCGGCAGGACTACCGCAGACCCCCTCCAACTCATTGACTCCGCGACGATTACCGGCCCGCGAGCCAATCGTCGACGGCACGCTCGGCCTCTTCCTTGCTCTTGCCGTAGCGCTGCTGGACAAGGCCCGCGATCTCTTCGCGCTTACCGGCGATCTTGTCGAGATCGTCGTCAGTGAGCTTGCCCCACTGCTGCTTCGCCTTGCCCTTGTATTCCTTCCACTTGCCTTCGATCTGATCCCAGTTCATCGCGTATCCTCCTGTGGTTCGCGAGTGTGTCAGGACAACGTCCCCCCGGGCGGCTGGTTCCGGTTCTGTTTCACGCATCGGCGATCATTTCGCCGCCACGGCGCGGGCAAGCCGCGGCAGACCGGCACGCTTCAGAAGCCCGCGCAGGAGCTGCGGGCGTCCCGAAAGTCTTTCGGCATCGCTTCGGACCGTCTCGGCCACCCCGGCGATGTCGTGGCCCGTCGCGAGAAGCTCGACCAGGAGGCCGTCGGGATCGCGCAGGATCACCCCGTGACGCGCCAGAGCGCGGGTTGGAAAGTCGCGGCGGTTCAGCGTCACGATCGCATCCGCCCCGCTGGAGATCGCCGCGGCCAGCACGTGGCGGTCGTCCGGATCCGGCAGCGAGAGGCTATCAATGAGCTCCGGCAGTGGCGCCGCCTCGGCCTCGGGCCAGCGCGCCCGCATGCGGGCGGCCGCCGCGCCAGCGGTCATCTCGGCGCCCTCGGGCAGGCGCCGGGTGGCGCGGACCCATTCCTCGAGGATGCGCGCCGACCAGACCGGCGCGAAGGCGCCGAGGGCGGCCGTTCCGAGCAGCATCTCGCGCATGATCGTGGGAAAGAGCACGCAGGCGTCGAGGACGATCTTCACCCGTCCAGCCGCAGGAACAGCGCCTTGAGATAGGCCGTCTCGGCCAGGCCCGGATGCACGGGGTGGTCGGGACCCGCGCCGCCGGTGTGCAGGATCTGCGCCCCTCGCCCCGCCCGCCCGATGCCGCGCAGGCTGGCCGCGCGGAACTTCGGCAGGTCCGCCGCATGGCTGCAGGAACAGAGCACGAGGAAGCCGCCCGGTTCGACCAGGGGCGCGGCAAGCCGCGCCACCCGCTCGTAGGCGCGCAAGCCCGCTTCGAGGGCCGGCTTGGCGGGCGCGAAGGCCGGCGGGTCGCAGACCACGAGCCCGAAACGCGCGCCCTCGGCCGCCAGGGCTGCCAGCGTGTCGAAGGCGTCGCCCTTGCGGGTGGTGAAGCGGTCCGCCACGCCGCCGGCCTCGGCGCCGCGGGCGGCGAGATCGAGGGCGGGCTGCGAGCCGTCCACCGCCAGGGCGGATGCCGCCCCGCCGGCCAGCGCCGCAAGGCCGAAGCCCCCGACATGGGAGAAGACGTCCAGCACCGCCCGCCCGCGCCCCAGCCGGGCAGCGAAGGCGTGGTTGGGACGCTGGTCGTAGTAGAGCCCGGTCTTCTGCCCCTGGGCGAGATCGGCCAAATAGGTGGCGCCGTTCATCGGCACCGGCACGGGCGCGGTGAGTTCGCCCGCCAGAACGCGGGTTTCCTCGCTCAAGCCTTCGAGCCCGCGGGCGCGGCCGGTGCCGTTCATCACCACGGTCGAGACGCCGGTGACCTCGCGCAGGGCCTCCACCAGCGCATCGAGGCGGGCGTCGGCCCAGGCGGCGTTCGGCTGCACGACCGCGGCCTCGCCGAAACGGTCGATGACCACGCCCGGCAGCCCGTCGGCCTCGGCATGGACGAGGCGGTAGAAGGGCGCGTCGAAAAGCGCCTCGCGCAGCGCAAGCGCGCGGGTCAGGCGGGCGGCGAACCAGTCGCGGTCGATCACCGCATCGATGTCGAAGTCGAGCACCCGCGCCGCGATCTTGGAGGCGGGGTTGAACGCGGCGAGCGCCAGCGGCGCGCGTTCGGCATCGACCAGGGTCACGACGCTGCCTGCCGGGATGGCGCGGGTGCGCCGGTCGAGGACCAGTTCGTCCGCGTAGAGCCAGGGGGCCTCGCCGCGGCGCACGCCCTGCGGGTTCACGCCGGGACGCAGACGGGCGACGGGGTTCTCGCCACTCATGCCGGCTGCGCCGAGCGCGGCGCGAGATGGCGCAGGTAGCGTTTCTCCATCTGGCGGAAGATCGCGACGAGCAGGAAGGTGATCGCCATGTAGAGCAGGGCGGCGGTCAGGATGCCTTCATAGGCGAGATAGTAGCGCGAGTTCAGCGTGCGCCCGGCGCCGAGGATGTCCTGGAGCGTGATGACGCTGGCCACCACCGAGCCGTGCATCATGAACACGACCTCGTTGCCGTATTGCGGCAGGGCGCGCCGCAGCGCCGAGGGGATCAGCACCAGCCCGTCCACCTGCCGCGGGGTCAGACCGAGGGCGCGGGCGGCCTCGAGTTCGCCCTTCGGCGTCGTCTCGACGGCGCCGCGGATGATCTCGGTCGCATAGGCTCCGGAGTTCAGGGAAAAGGCAATCACCGCACACCACCAGGGGTCACGCAGGAAGGTCCAGGCCCAGCTCGCCCGGATCCATTCGAACTGCGACAGGCCATAGTAGACGAGATAGGTCTGCACAAGCAGTGGCGTGCCGCGGAAGAGATAGACATAGCCGTTGATCGCCGGCGAGACCCAGGGCACACGCCGCGCCCGCGCCATGCCGGCGGGCAGGGCGATCAGGAAGCCGACGGCGAGCGCGATGGCGGTGAGCTGCAGCGTCATCCAGACGCCGGCCGCGAACAACGGCCAGTGGGCGAGGACGAGGTCAACGCGCATGGCGGGCCTCCAGACGCTCGAAGATCATGGTCGAGACCCAGGTGATCAGCAGGTAGACCAGGAGGACCGCCGAGAAGAAGACGAAGGGCTCGCGCACGGTCTTGCCGGCGTCGTTGGCGAGGCCGACCAAGTCCTCGAGCCCGATCACCGAGACGACGGCGGTGGATTTCACCAGCACCTGCCAGACATTGGCATAGCCCGGCAGCGCGAAGCGCAGGAGCTGCGGCAGGGTCACGGTCCAGTGCAGCGACAGGCCGCGCATCCCCAGCGCCTGCGCCGCCTCGACCTGGCCGCGGGGGATGGTCATGTAGGCGCCACGGAAGGTCTCGGTGAGATAGGCGCCGTAGATGAATCCGATGGTGATGACCCCGGCCCAGAAGGCCGAGATGCTCATCGGGCCGGCGCCGAAGACCCCGAGGGTGACGTTCACCAGCCGCTGCCCGCCGAAGTAGATCAGGAGCAGCATCACCAGATCCGGCACGCCGCGGACGATCGTCGTATAGGCGAAGGTCAGCGCGCCGGCGATCCGGCCGCCGCCCAGCCGTCCGGCGGCGCCGAGCGCGCCCAGCGCCGTGGCGAGCGCCAGCGACAGGAGCGCCAGCGATATGGTCACCAACGCGCCGCTGGCGAGCAGCGGCGCGTAGCGGATCAGGTTCTCCATGCTCCGGTGGCCGGAGGCATCAGGCGGCCGGGCCGCTCACCGCGTCACTCGCCATAGATGTCGGTGTCGAAGTACTTCGCCTGGATCTCGTCATAGGTCCCGGCCTCGCGGATGGAGGTGATCGCCGCCGAGATGCGGTCGCGCAGCTCGGTGTCCTCCTTGCGCACCCCGATCGAGGCGCCGGTGCCGTGGTAGGCCGGGTCGTTGTGGACCTCGCCGAAGAGCTCGAACCCTTCGCCCGCCGGCGTGCCGAGGAAGCCCGCGGTGATCGCCAGCTCGTCGGCCATCACCGCATCGAGCCGCCCGGCCGAGAGGTCGAGCACCGCCTCGTCCTGAGTGCCGTAGAGCCGCAGCTGGACGTCCGGATAGACCGCTTCCAGGAACGCCTGGTGGATGGTGCCGCGCTGGACGCCGACGATCTTGCCAGCCATGTCGGCCGGCGTGTCGACGAGCCCGGCGCCGGTCTTGGCCACGAAGCGGTTGGGCACGTTGTAGTACTTGGCGGTGAAGTCGATGACCGTCTTGCGCTCGTCCGTCGCCGACATAGAGGCGACGATGGCGTCGCACTTGCGCTCGAGCAGCGCGGGGATGATGCCGTCCCAGTCGACCTTCACCAGCTCGCAGCTCTCGCCCATGTCGGCGCAGAGCGCATTCGCGATGTCGATGTCGAATCCGACGATCGAGCCGTCGGCGGCCGTCTCCGAGAATGGCGGATAGGCGCCCTCGACGCAGATGTTGAAGGCGAGCGCCGGGGTCGCGGCGACCAGGCAGGCGGCGAGCGCCGGGCCAAGAGTATGCTTCATTCCTGAACTCCCTGTTCTTATCCCATCACGCTAAGTGCTGCGCCGCAGGACGGTCAAGGCGCGAGCGCATGCCGGAGGGCAACGATCGCCGCTGGCGGCGCGAGAAGCAGGACGGTGGCGAAGGGCGAGACCAGCCGCATTTCAACGACTCCCGGCCCGTGCTAGGTTCCGCTCATTTAAAGCCGCATACGGATTTTGCCATGAGCACGATTTTCTTTGCCAGCAATCGCGACGTCCTGCACGAGACCTCGGCGACGGGGCGAGTCTTCGGGCCGCGCTTCAATTCCGATGGGCCGCAGTGCTTCCGTGTCGGCAAGGCCGAGGTGAAGCTCCGGGGCCGCGACCCGCGCGACGACGCCGCCTGGAAGGTCGGCAAGACCCGGCTCTACCCCGAGAAGCTCGACGATACCGGCAACCGCGAGGCGAAGCTCGGCTCGGCAGCGCTATTCGAGGAGCTGCGCCAGCATCTGCGGGCGCAGGACCAGGACGTGATCGTCTACCTGCACGGCTTTGCCAACAGTTTCGAGAACTCGCTGCAGCGCGCAGCGGCGCTCGAGGCGCTCTACAACGAAGGCGCGGCGCAGAAGGTGATGGTGATCCTGTTCTCCTGGCCGTCGAACGGCGAGGTGCAGCCGACCTGGAACTATTTCTCCGACCGCGACGATGCGCAGGCGTCGGGGCTGGCCATGGGCAGGGCGCTGAAGCGGCTGGTGGAATTCCTGACGGCAATGCGCGAGGAGGACCAGGAGGTGATCCTCGCCGCCCGGCGCGCGGGGGAAGTGCCCGACCCGTCCGCGCTGGTGCAATGCGTGCGCCGCCTGCACATTATGGCGCATTCGATGGGCAACTGGTCGTTGCGCCATGCGGTGCACAAGTTCATCGAGCTGAACGGCGGGCGGGTGCCGCGGATCTTCGACTGCGCCTTCCTGATGGCGGCCGACGAGGACCACGATGCGCTGCAATTCGCCTACAAGCTGCGCCCGCTCGATGCGCTTGCCAACCGGATCTTCGTCTATCACGCCGCCGACGACGTGGCGCTGACCATCTCGGACCGCACCAAGGGCAATTCGGCGCGGCTGGGGGCGGACGGGCCGCAGAACCTCGATCTCGTGAGCGAGCGGGTGATGGCGATCGACTGCCGGGCGATCAGCAAGACCGATACCGCCCACGGGCGGCACCAGTACTATCGCCTGCGCCCGGAGGCGATCGCGGATGTCCAGGCGACGCTGGCCGACGCGCCGCAGATTGCCCGCACCGGCCGGCAGGAAATCCGGCCGGGACGGGCGTGGCGGCTGAAGCCGGCTTAAGGCGGGGCGGGAGCGAGCGGCTTCATACGCTCTGCGGGTGATTGCGTCGCCCTCACCTGCCGACCTTCCGAAGCCGCTCTTGCGAAGCACTGCCTCGCGCGGGTTCGTCGACGGACAAATCCGCGAAGTGGACAAACGTACCGGTCTCAGCCCCTACCAGACCCGATCAGCGGCCCGTGCGGCGTGACGCGGTACTGCGCGGCATAGTCGCGGTAGGTGGAGAGCGTCGTGCGGAGCATGTCGCGCCGACGATCGTCCATCGCCGCGATGGGTCGCGCGGGGCGTCCCGCCCAGACCTGACCCGCAGTCAGGCGCTGACCGGGCTCGGTCTGCGCCCCGGCGGCGACGAGCACGTCGCTCTCGACCAGGGTGCCGGGCGCGATCAGCGCGCCGATCCCCACCAGGCTGCCGCTCTCGACGACGCAGTCGGTCAGCGTGACGTTGTGGCCGATGGTCACATCCGGCCCGATCACGAGCTCGGCGGCGTTGCTGATAAGGATGCTGTTGTCCTGGACGTTGGTGCCGTCGCCGATGGTGATGCGGTGCGCGCCCGCCTCGAGGCGGCAGCCGTACCAGATACCGACGCCCTCGCCGACCGAGACCCGGCCATGAACACGCGCGGAGGGCGCGAGGAAGCAGTCCAGCGGCGCGGAGGGAGCGCCCACATCCGCCACGGGCGGGGCATCCGCGCTGCGAACCTTCTGGTGATAGGCCGCAAGCTGCTCTGCCGAGACCCGCGCCACGGGTTTCGCCGGCGCTCCCGAATAGAGCCAGCCGCCCTCCAGCTCGCTCCGGGGGAACACCACAGAACCCGCGGTGATCACGGCGCCCTCGCCGATGGTCGATCCGTCGAGGATGACGGCATCGCGCTCGACCACGCAGCCGTCGCCGACGGTGCAGGCGTGGATGACGGCGCCGTTCCCGGCCGTGACCCGGTCGCCGATGTGGGTCGGGTAGACGTCATGGGCGATATGCACCGTCCCGTGCTCGCCGAGGTGGAAGTCGTCCCCGATCACCACATAATGCCCGTCCGCCCGGATGACGGACCAGTCGCCGAGCCAGGCGCCGCTGCCCAGCGTCGTGCGCCCGAGCACCACGGCGCCCTCTCCCGCAAAGGCGGGATCGCCTCCGAGGACGGGCTCGGTCCCCCGATAGGCCGCATGCAGGGGTTCGAGACGTTCGGGCATCTGGTCGCTTTCTCTTGAACGTGGCAGAGGGCCTTGCCGCCCTCTTCATCCGGCACGGGACCTTGCGCGGCAAGGCCGCTCGCTCAGAAGACCGGGGTCTCGCGATAGACGCCCCAGATGGCCTTCAGCTTCTCGACGATGTCGCCCATGGTCGCGCCCTCCTTCACCAGCTCGATGGTGACGGGCATGACGTTCTGGCGCTCGTCCTTCGCCACCGCGACGAGCTTGTCCAGAAGCGCCTGCACCTTCGCCTCGTCGCGGTTCGCCCGCACGGACTGCGTGCGGCTGATCTGCCGGTGCGCGGTGCTCTCGTCGTAGGGATGGACCTCGATCCTCACGCCGCTCTCGTCCATCACATAGCGGTTCACGCCGATCACCGGCTTCTCGCCCGACTGTTTGCGCAGCGCGGTCTCATAGGCGAAATCGGCGATGTGCTTCTGGAACCAGCCTTCCTCGATCAACTTGATCGTGCCGCCACGCTCCTCGATCTCGTCGAGGACCTCGAAGATCTTCTTCTCGTACTCGTTGGTGAGAGCCTCGACGAAGTACGATCCCCCCAGCGGATCGACCACCTGGGTCACGCCGGTCTCGTCCGCGATCACCTGCTGGGTGCGCAGCGCCAGCTGCATCGCGTTCTCGGTCGGGATGGCGAAGGCCTCGTCGTAGCCGTTGGTGTGCAGCGACTGCGCGCCGCCCAGCACCGCCGCCAGCGCCTGGGTCGTGGTACGCATGACGTTGACCATGTACTGCGGCTTGGTCAGCGAGGCCGCGGCCGTCTGGCAGTGGAAGCGCAGGCGCATGGACTCCGGCTTCTTCGCGCCGAAGCGCTCCTTCATGATCTTGGCGTAGCAGCGCCGCAGCGCGCGGAACTTGGCGATCTCCTCGAAGAAATCCGCCTGGCAGACGAAGAAGAACGCCAGCCGCGGCGCGAAATCGTCCACCTCCACCCCGGTCTTCAGCACCTCCTCGACGTAGACGATCAGGTTCGCCAGCGTGAACGCCGCCTCGTGGATCGGCGAGGAGCCGGCCTCGGAGATGTGATAGCCCGAGATGTTGATCGGGTTGTAGCGCTTCATCGTCTTGGTCGTGTAGCCGATGATGTCGCGCACGATGCGGACCGAGGGCGCGATCGGGTAGATGTACTCCTTCTGCGCCATGTATTCCTTGAGGATGTCGGCCTGAACCGTCCCCGAGACCTTGTTCAGGTCGTAGCCGCGCTCCTCGCAGAGCGCGATGTACATCGCCAGCAGGATCCAGGCGGTGGGGTTGATGGTCAGCGAGACCGAGATCTTCTCCAGATCGATCCCGTCGAGCAGCGCGCGCATGTCGGCCAGCGTGTCGATCGCCACGCCCTCGCGGCCGACCTCGCCGTCGGACATCGGGTGGTCGCTGTCATAGCCCATCAGGGTCGGCATGTCGAAATCGGTCGAGATGCCGGTCTGGCCCGCCTCGATCAGGAACTTGAACCGCTTGTTGGTGTCCTCGCCGGTGCCGAAGCCGGCGATCTGGCGCATGGTCCAGTTGCGGCCACGATACATGGTCGGATAGGGGCCGCGGGTGAAGGGATAGACCCCGGGCAGGCCGATGTCCTCGGCGGGCGTATCGGCGATGTCGGCGGCGGTATAGGTCCGCTTCACCGGGAAATCGCCCAGGGTGAAGTAGGCGTCCTTCGCCTCCGGCGCGCGCGCGATGAAGCTCGCGACCTCGCTTTCCTCCCAGGCCTTGGTGGTCGCCGCGATTTCTTCGGGAGTGGTCTGGCTGATGGACTTAGACATGGCTGGTCTCCCTGGAAAACTGGCCCACGATGGCGCTGGCCGCCGCGTAGGGGTCGGTCTCGCGCGAGGCGACGCGCGGACCCTGGACATCGAAGGCGCCCTCGGCACGAAGCCGCTCGAGCATCAGGGTCTCGGCGGCCTTGTCCAGGCGGAAGGCCGAGATCTGCGCGCGGCGCGCTTCACCGGCCGCGCCGTCGAGGCTCGCCTGATGGCGATCGAGCGTGGCGACAAGCTCATCGAAACCCTGGCCGTCGAGGGACGACGTGCCGATGACCGGGGGCGCCCAGCCCCTCGCCAATGCGCTGCCGATCCCGTCCTTCAGCATCATCTTCAGGTCAGTCAGGGTGCGGTTGGCGTCCGAGCGGTCGCATTTGGAGACGACATGGATGTCGGCGATCTCGAGAATGCCGGCCTTGATCGCCTGGATCTCGTCGCCGAGGCCCGGCGCCGACACGACCACCGTCGTCTGCGAGGACTTGGCGATCTCGACCTCGTCCTGCCCGACGCCCACGGTCTCGATGATGATCTTGTCGAAGCCGCCGAGGTCGAGGATGTCGACGACGTCGAGCGCCGCATGCGCCATGCCGCCCACCGCGCCGCGTGTGGCCATGGAGCGGATGAACACGCCCGGATCGAGCGCGTGCTCGGACATGCGGATGCGGTCGCCGAGGATCGAGCCCCCCGAATAGGGGCTGGAGGGGTCGATCGCCACGACGGCGACGCTCTGCCCGGTCTGGCGCAGGTGGCCGACGAGCCGAGCCACCAGCGTCGACTTGCCCGATCCGGGAACGCCGGTGATGCCGATGACATGGGCCCTGCCGGCACGCTTGTAGATCGCGCCGATCGCTTCGCGCACCTCGGGCACCCCGGCCTCGGCCCGGCTGATCAGGCGCGCGATCGCCCAGGTCTCGCCCCTGGACGCCGGTTCGATCAGATCGAGCGAAGGGATGTATGCCCGTGCCATTACGATGAAGCCTCAAGGTGTCTTGCCTGCATCTCGGCGAAAGCCGTGCGGTCGTCCACCACCCGCTTGGCCTTGAAGTCGGTGCGCGGATGGGTGTTCGGCGCGACGATCTCGACCAGGGCGCGCAGGCCAAGCAGGTTGTGCAGCTGCTTGGCCACGGCAGCATGGAACGCCTTGCGGCTGTCATCGCCGCGCTCCCAGCCGTCGCCGTCGACTTCGACCGAGATCAGCATCTCGTCCATTGTGCCCTCGCGGGTGATGAAGATCCGATGCTCGCCGCCATATCCGGAAAGCTGGCTCAGAGCCGCCTCGATCTCCGAGGGATAGACGTTCTCGCCGCGGATGGTGATCATATCGTCGATCCGGCCGATGATGCCCATGGGCAGGCGCGGATAGGTCCGCCCGCAGGGGGTGGCATCGTTCGTCCACACCGTCAGGTCGCCGGATTCGAGCCGGATCATCGGCTGCGAGATGCGTTCCATATGGGTGTAGACCGGGGTGCCGCGCTGGCCGTAGGGCACGCGCAGGTGCGTCTGGGGATCACAGACCTCGGTATAGACGATGTCCTGCCAGCACAGCATTCCGGGCGTCTGCTCGGATCCGGCGACGTTCATCCAGGGCGTCATCTCGCCCATCGAGCCGCTGTCATAGACCTTGGCCCCGTAGAGATCGGCGATCCGGTCGCGGATCGACGGGATCGAGGCCCCGGGCTCGCCCGAGAAGAACATGTACTTCAGGCCGAACTTGCGCGGGTCGCGCCCGTCCTTGATGGCGGTCTCGGCGAGGTGGATGGCATAGGTCGGCGTGCCGTAGAAGCCCGCGGGCTTCAGGATGTCGAGCCACTGCGCGCAGCGCGAGGACATGCCCGCCGCGCCCGCGCCGAACGGAAACGCCTTGGCGCCCAGGCGCTCGGCGCCGGCAAGCGCGCCCCAGCTGCCCATGTAGAGGCTGAAGATCGCTGCGACGCAGATCGTGTCGCCCGGGCGCATGCCCATGGCCCACATGATGCGCGCATGGGCGTTGGCGATCGCGCGCCAGTCGTTCTGCGAGATGCCGAAGGCGGTCGGGCGCCCGGTGGTGCCGCTGGTGCCATGGACGTGGAAGACCTCGCTCTCGGGCACGCAGAGATAGTCGCCGAACGGCGGATGGGCTTCCTGCGCGGCGCGAAGGTCCGCCTTCTTCACCACGGGCACGCGGGTCTCGAAATCCTCGAGTGATTTCAGCTGCGAGGGGTGGAACCCGGCCTCGTCCCATTTCCGGCGATAGAAGGGCGCGTGCTCATAGGCATAGGCGCAGAGCTCCTGCAGTCGCTTCAGGATCGCCGCCTCGCGATCGCCCGCCGCCATCGTCTCGCGCTCGGGGAACCAGTAGCGGCTGCCCGGCTCCGGCAGGTAAGCGTCGTCATAGCGTGGCGGCCAGGACCACTGTTCCATCCGGGCAGACATCAGCGCGCGCCCCGGGCTTTCACCAGAGCGGTCAGCGTGTCGATGATCTGCTGCGGCGGCGTGTCCTGCAGCAGCACCTCGGCGACGCCCATTTTCTTCAGCTCGACGACGTCCTCGTCGGGCATGACGCCGCCGGCGATGACGATCATGTCCTCGACCTTCTTTTCCTTCAGCAGCGCGAAGATCTTCGGGAAGACCGTCATCTGCACGCCCGACAGCAGGCTGACTCCCAGCACGTCGACATCTTCCTGGACCGCCGCGGTCACCACCTCCTCGGGGGTACGGTGCAGGCCCGTGTAGACGACGTCCATGCCGGCGTCGCGCAAGGTGCGGGCCACCACCTTCACGCCACGGTCATGGCCGTCGAGGCCAACCTTGGCGAGCAGAACCCGGATCGGTGCGGACATGATCTCTCCCTTCGCATGTCATTCTTGAATTTCGTATACGAAATACGAGAGGTTGCCTTGTGTCAATCGAGAACCTAGGGTGCTAGGCGGGAGGCACGGATGGCAGCTTGGCAGACGGGCCGGACATGGAAGCACTGACGCAGAAGAAAACGCTGGTCGATCAGGCCTATGATGCGCTGCTGGAGGCGATCTGCACCGGCGGCATCCGCCCGGGCGAGCGGCTGAACCAGGACGACCTGGCCGAACGGCTCCAGGTCTCACGCCAGCCGGTCAATTCCGCCATCGCCATGCTCAAGGCCCAGCGATTCGTGCAGGACACGGGCAGGCGCGGCGTCGTCGTGGCCCCCATCGACCAGGCGCTGTTCGATTCGATCTACCAGTTCCGCACCGCCGTCGAGCCGCTCGCCGTGCGGATGGCGACCGCACGCATGACCAAGGAGGCGATCTCGATCGGCCGCGAGATCATCTCTCGCGGCAAGAGCCATGTGCAGAGCGGCGACCGCGCCTCGGCGCTGCGGGCGGACATGGATTTCCACAGCCTGATCTACACGCTCAGCGGCAACCTCATCGTCACCGATGCGATGAGCCTGAACTGGCGCCACCTGCAACGCGCCATGAGCGAGGTGCTCAGCGTTCCCGGCGCCACGCTGCGGGTCTGGAAGGAACACGACCAGATCTTCACCGCCATGGTCCGCCACGAGCCGGATTACGCGGCCAAGCTGATGCGCGAGCACCTGGAGCACGCCGCACCCCGCGCCATGCGGCTGGTCAGCGACCCGGCGGTGTAGCGGCTCGGGCGCCACCCTTGCGCGCAGTGACCAGGAACTCGGCATTGCCGTCGCCGCCTGCGATCGGGCTGTCCGCCTCGCCCGTCACCGCCCAGCCCGCGCCGGTCAGGAAGTCCCGCACCCCCGCCCGCGCCACTTCGATCGCGCCCGCGTCGCGCACGATCCCGCCCTTGCCCACCGCGGCCCGCCCGACCTCGAACTGCGGCTTGATCAGCGCGACCAGCGTCGCGCCCGCGCGGGCAAGTGCCAGCGCTGGCGGCAGCGCCTTGGCCAGCGAGATGAACGACAGATCGCTCACGATCCAGTCCGGCGGCGGCACGTGCTCGGCGGTCAGCGCGCGCACGTTGAGCCCCTCGATCACCCGCAGGCGCGGATGGCCCCGCAACTCCGCCGCCAGCTGCCCATGGCCCACGTCCACCGCCCAGACCTCGGCCGCGCCGGCCTCCAGCAGAACCTGGCTGAACCCACCCGTCGACGCGCCCAGGTCCAGCGCCACGGCGCCGCTGGGGTCGAGCCCGAAGACCTCCAGCGCATGCACGAGCTTCAGTGCGCCCCGCGACACCCAGGGCAGCGGATCCGCCGTGACCTCCAGCCGCGCACCGGCCGCGACCTCCGCGCCGGGCTTGGTCGCCTCCCGCCCGTCGACACGCACCACGCCCGCCTCGACCAGCCCGCGCGCCCGCGCCCGGCTCGGCGCCAGCCCGGCGGCGACCAGGGCCTGATCGAGCCTCAGCTTCATTCCGGCAGCATCCCCATCAGCGTTTCGATCCGGTCCGCCTCGCGCGGCGGCTTGTCCCGCCGGATACGCGAGATCCGCGGAAACCGCATCGCCACGCCCGAGCGGTGGCGCGTCGAGCGGTTCAGCCCCTCGAAGGCCACCTCCAGCACCAGCCCGTGCCCCGGCTCCGCCCGAACCGCCCGCACCGGGCCGAACCGCTCGGTCGTGTTCGCGCGCACGAAGCGATCGAGCTCGACCAGCTCCTCGTCGGTAAAGCCGAAATAGGCCTTGCCCACCGGCACCAGCACCGGGTC
>CAYLHK010000060.1:0-19460 GCA_964383295.1 uncultured Rhodovulum sp. | reverse complement strand
GCCGCGCCGCGCGCGAGGCCGGTGGTACGGCGCAGGTGGCCGGCGGCGTGCCGGCGATGTGCGACGGGGTAACCCAGGGCCAAGCCGGCATGGAGCTGAGCCTCTTCTCGCGCGACGTGATCGCCATGGCGGCCGGGATCGCCCTCAGCCACGACGTGTTCGATTCGACCGTCTATCTCGGGGTCTGCGACAAGATCGTCCCCGGCCTGGTGATCGCGGCGGCGAGCTTCGGGCATCTGCCGGCGGTGTTCCTGCCGGCGGGGCCGATGACCCCCGGCATTCCCAACGACGAGAAGGCCAAGGTGCGCCAGCAGTTCGCCACCGGCGAGGTTGGGCGCGAGGCGCTGATGGCGGCCGAGATGGCGTCCTATCACGGGCCGGGGACCTGCACTTTCTACGGCACGGCCAATACCAACCAGATGCTGATGGAGTTCATGGGACTGCACCTGCCCGGCGCGTCCTTCGTCAATCCCGGCACGCCGCTGCGCGAAGCGTTGACGATCGAAGGCGCGAAGCGTGCGATGGCGATCTCGGCACTCGGCAACGAGTACACGCCTGTCGCGGAGGTGCTGGACGAGCGCGCCTTCGTGAACGGGATAGTCGGGCTGAACGCCACCGGCGGCTCGACCAACCTGCTCATCCACCTGATCGCCATGGCGCGTGCTGCCGGGATCCTGCTTGACTGGGAGGATTTCGCCGAGCTCTCGGACGTCACGCCGCTGATGGCGCGGGTCTATCCGAACGGGCTTGCCGACGTGAACCATTTCCACGCCGCCGGCGGGCTCGGCTTCATGATCGGCGAGTTGCTGGCCGAAGGCCTCCTGCATCCCGACACGCGCACCGTCGCGGGCGAGGGGCTGGCGCGCTACACCGCCGAGCCCAAGCTGATCGACGGGGTGCTCGTCTGGGCCGAGGGCGCGGGGGCCTCGCTGAACGGCCGCATCCTGCGTCCCGTGGGCGATCCCTTCAAGCCGACGGGGGGGACGCGGCGGCTGGCTGGCAATCTCGGCACCGGGGTGATGAAGGTCTCGGCCGTTGCCCCAGAGCGGCAGGTGATCGAGGCGCCGGCGCGGGTCTTTCACGACCAGGACGAGGTGAAGGCGGCGTTCCGCGCCGGTGAGTTCATTGCCGACACCGTCGTCGTCGTGCGCTTCCAGGGCCCGAAGGCGAACGGAATGCCCGAGCTGCACAGCCTGACCCCGGTGCTGGCCGTGCTGCAAGACCGAGGGCTGAAGGTGGCGCTGGTCACCGACGGGCGGATGTCGGGTGCTTCCGGCAAGGTCCCTTCGGCGATTCATGTCTCGCCCGAGGCGCTGGACGGCGGGCCGCTGGCCCGCTTGGCCGACGGCGATCTGGTTCGGGTCGATGCGGTGGCAGGCAGCCTCGACGTGCTGACGCCCGGCGTTCTGGACCGCCCTCAGGTGCGGCCGGACCTGTCGGCGAACGGCCACGGCACCGGGCGCGATCTTTTCGAGAGCTTCCGCGCTCGTGTCGGCTCCGCGGAGGCCGGGGCCACAGTGCTATTCTGAGAAGAGATCCCATGCAGTTCATTGAGACCACCGCAGAGCTCGAGGCCCACTATGGCACGCCCGGCACCGCCGCGACCGTGAAGGTCGCGGACCATGTGACGCCGCAGTACCGGGCCTGGATCGAGGCCTCGCCCTTCTGCGCGCTGGCGACCTCGGGGCCCGGCGGGCTCGATGCCTCGCCCCGGGGCGATCGCGGCGCGGTGGCCAGCGTCCTCGACCCGCGGACGGTCGCGCTCCCTGACCGGCGCGGCAATGATCGCGTCGACAGTTTGCGCAACATCGTCGCTGATCCGCGCGTCGCCGCCATGTTCCTCATCCCCGGCAGCGGCACGGTGATCCGGGTGAACGGGCGCGCGCGCATCACCGTCGACGATGCCTTCCGCGAGCGTTTTGCCGTCGAGGGCAAGGCGCCGCGCAGTGTGGTGGTGATCGCGGTCGATGAGGTCTATTTCCAGTGCGCCCGGGCGGTCATGCGCGCCGGCCTCTGGACGACGGAAAGCTGGCCCGACATCGCGGCGTTGCCGAGCATAGGCGAGATCCTCGCATCGCTCTCGGATGGCGGGATCGATGGCGCGAACTATGACGCCGGCTGGCGGGTCCGCGCCGCCGGCACGATGTGGTGACGACGAGGGAGGACGAATCGACATGACCCCGCAGGACGCCTCGAAGCAGGCCCGAGAGCTCTGCGCCCTTGCCCCGGTGATCCCCGTCCTGGTCATAGAGGACGCTGGGACGGCGGCGCCGCTGGCCGAGGCGCTGGTGGCGGGGGGGTTGCCGGCGCTCGAAGTGACACTGCGCACACCGGCGGCGCTGGAGGCGATCCGCCGCATGGCGGAGGTGCCCGGCGGCGTGGTCGGGGCGGGTACGCTGCTGACGCCCGCAGATGTGCGGGCGGCAGTGGAGGCAGGCGCGACCTTCGGCGTCTCGCCGGGCGTGACGGAGGCTCTGCTCGATGCCTGCGAGGAGGCCGAGCTGCCGCTGCTCGGCGGTGTTGCCACTGTTACCGAAGCGATGCGCCTGCTCGAGCGCGGGTATGATGTGGCGAAGTTCTTCCCTGCCGAGGCGAACGGCGGCGCGGCTGCGTTGAAGGCCTTCGCGGGACCGCTGCCGCAGTTCTCCTTCTGCCCGACTGGCGGGGTCACGCCGGGCAATGCGGCAAGCTACCTCGCACTGCCGAACGTGCTCTGCGTCGGGGGCTCGTGGGTCGCCGACAAGAAGCTGGTGCAGGCTGGGCGCTGGGATGCGATCGAGGCGCTGGCGCGCGAGGCGGCCGGGCTGGGAGGCCGCTCATGAGCGACGAGATCTGGCAGTCGCTGCAAGAGGCCGGCGCGGCTGCCGGCCATCGCCGCATCACCTCATTGTTCGAGCGCAACCCGGCGCGCTTCGCCGAGTTCTCGGTATCGCTCGGCGACATGCTCTTCGACTTCTCCAAGGTGAACATCGACGCGCGGGCGCTGACGCTCCTGGTCGCGCTCGCCGAGGCGCGCGGTGTGCCCGCGCGGCGCGAAGCCATGTTCGCGGGTGAGCGGATCAACACCACCGAGGACCGTGCGGTCCTGCACACGGCGCTGCGCAATCGCGCCGACAGGCCTGTCATGGTCGATGGCGCGGACGTGATGCCCGAGGTGAACGGGGTGCTGGAGCGCATGGGCGAGTTCGCCCGTGGCGTGCGCACGGGCACGCTGGCCGCTGTCGACGGTGGACCCTTCACCGATGTAGTCAACATCGGGATCGGCGGCAGCGATCTCGGCCCGGCCATGGCGGTGTTGGCGCTCGGTCCCTATCACGACGGCCCGCGCGTGCATTTCGTCTCGAATGTCGATGGCGCACATGTCCGTGACGTGCTGACGCCGCTGGATCCGGCACGCACGCTCATCATCGTCGCGTCCAAGACCTTCACCACCATCGAGACGATGACCAATGCCCGCACTGCGCGGGTCTGGATGGAGGAGGCGCTGGGGGAGAGCGCAGGCGCGCATTTCGCCGCCGTCTCCACCGCGCTCGACAAGACCGCGGCCTTCGGGATCAGCGAGGCGAATGTCTTCGGCTTCTGGGACTGGGTGGGCGGGCGGTATTCGGTCTGGGGCGCGGTCGGCCTGCCGCTGATGATCGCGATCGGGCCGGAGCGCTTCGCCGAGTTCCTGACCGGCGCCTGGGAGATGGACCGGCATTTCGTCGAGGCGCCCCTGCCGCGGAACATGCCGGTGCTGCTCGGCCTCATCGGGATCTGGCACCGCGACATCTGCGGATATCCCACACGTGCGGTCCTGCCTTACGACCAGCGGCTGGCGCGGCTGCCTGCCTATCTCCAGCAGCTCGACATGGAATCGAACGGCAAGGGTGTCATGCTCGACGGCACTCCGGTCGAGCGACCCACCGGGCCCGTGGTCTGGGGCGAGCCCGGAACGAACGGCCAGCATGCGTTCTACCAGCTGATCCACCAGGGGACCGGCACGATCCCCTGCGAATTCCTGGTCGCGGCCGAGGGGCATGAGCCGGAGCTCCGGCACCACCACGACCTTTTGCTTGCCAACTGCCTCGCGCAGGCGGCGGCGCTGATGCAGGGCCGCGATCTGGCGGCGGCGGAGGCGGGTGTGAAGGACAAGGCGCTCGCGCCGCACAAGGTCTTCCCCGGCAACCGGCCGTCGACAGTGCTGCTCTACCGGCGGCTCGACCCGGCGATGCTGGGGCGCATCATTGCGCTCTACGAGCACCGGGTCTTCGTCGAGGGTACGATCTGGGGGATCAACAGCTTCGACCAGTGGGGGGTCGAGCTCGGCAAGGAGATGGCGACGGCGCTGCTGCCGCTCGTCACCGGCGAGGCGCCGGCCGCGCGGGCCGGCGATGCCTCGACGGCGGGGCTTCTCGCGGCGCTGGCCGGGCTCAGGCGGTGAGGCCGGAGCGCTCGACCACCACCGTGCACTGGGCATGGCGGACGACGCGGGCGGAGGTCGATCCGATCAGATAGTCGGAGAAGTCCGGCCGGTGCGAGCCGAGCACGATCGCGTCGGCGCCCATGGCCGCGGCCTCCTCGAGGATCGTCGTGGCCGCGTTGCCGTCGCGGATCAGCACGTCTGCCTGGTCGATGCCGGCCTCGCGCGCCAGGGCATGCATCGACGAGATCGTTGCGGCACGGGAGCGTTCGAGGATCTCCTCCGGGACCTCGGCTGAGACGTAGCCGGGCAGCGATTCCACCACCGTCAGCAACGAGATGCGGCCATTGCCGCCTGCAAGGAGCCTCGCCACCGCGATGATGCGTCCGCAGACCGGGCCGTGCCGGGGCTCGAGTGGCACCAGGATGTTCTTGTACATGCGTCTCCTCCGTTGTCGTGCCCCTTCAGTTGGGGCTGGAACGCTCTACGACGACCGTGCACTGGGCATGGCGCACCACGCGCGCCGCGGTCGAGCCGATCAGGAAGTCGCCGAAGCCGGGCTTGTGCGAGCCGATGATGATCGCATCGACCCCGAGGGTTTCGGCTTCGTGCAGGATGGTATTCCCCGGGCCGCCCTCGCGCACCAGGATGTCGCTGGGGTCGAGGCCGGCCCCGAGCGCCTCTATCTGTGCGCGCGCCTCGGCGAGGTTGGTCTCGCGGATCTCGGGCGGCAGGTGGATCGCTATGTGGGACGGCACCGGCGGAACGATGGTCAGGAGCGTGACGCGGCCATGCCCGCCGGCGAGGAACCTCGCCACGGCAAGAATGCGGGCGCCGACCTCGCCGTGCTCGGGATCTACAGGGACGAGAACGTGACGGTACAAAGGATTGCCTCCTGTCGTCTTCGCTGGCGGAGCCCTCGTCCAGCGAGGCCGCCGCTGCCTTGATCTCGATCATGCCGCCGGCCGAACTTGCCGGTCGGGCTGGCACATGGCAAGGCTTGATGCTCATGCCAAGGCGGGGAACGATGGACGGGCAGGTCTTCGAGGGGGTCGAGGTGCTGCATGCCGATGCCGCGATCGTCGTGGTCGACAAGCCATCGGGGCTGCTGAGCGTGCCGGCCAAGCCGCCGGGGCCGCAGGACTGCATGGTGGCGCGGGCGCGGGCGGAATGGACCGATGTGCGGCTGGTGCACCGGTTGGACCGGGACACGTCGGGGGTGATGGTCTTTGCCCGCTCGGCGCTGGCGCAGCGGCATCTCGGCTGGCAGTTCGAGCGGCGGCAGGTCGAGAAATCCTACGTGGCGCGGGTGGCCGGTGTGGTGGCGGGCGAAGCGGGGCGGATCGAGCTGCCGCTGATCTGCGACTGGCCGAACCGGCCGCGGCAGATGGTCTGCCTCGAGACCGGCAAGCCGGCGGTCACCGACTGGGAGGTGATCGGCCGCGAGCCGGGGGCGACGCGGCTGCGGCTGCGGCCGCTGACCGGTCGGAGCCACCAGCTGCGGGTGCATCTGATGGCGATCGGGCATCCGATCCTCGGCGATCCGCTCTATGGCGCGCCGGGGGCGGCCCCGCGGCTGCAGCTCCATGCCGAGACGTTGGGTTTCCGGCATCCGGACGGTGGAGCCACTGTCGCGTTCCGGGCGCGGGTGCCGTTCTGAACCGGCTGGATTCCCGCGCGCGGGAATTCATCTATAATGTTGATAAACAACGGATAATTATCCGGCATTTACCGAATTTCAACCCCTCGCGGACGACCTTTCGGCTCTGGCGCGGTCTCAGACCTCCACCGTGACCGCGCCGATCGGATGCGAGCAGCAGGCGAGGATGTAGCCGGCGGCGATGTCATCCTCGGTGATGCCGCCGTTGTGGACCATGTGGACCTCGCCGGCGAGCTTGCGGATCCGGCAGGTGCCGCAGACGCCGAAGGTGCAGCCCGAGGGGATGTTGAGGCCGGCCGCTCGCGCGGCCGCGAGGACGGTCTCGGTCTCCGACACCTTCGCCGTGACCCCGGAGGCGGCGAAGGTCAGCTCGGCCTCGACGCCCTCGCCGGGCACCACGTCCTCGATGGCCGGCACCTCCGCCTCGGTTGCGGCGGGTGCCTGGAAGCTCTCCTGATGATAGCGGTCCATGTCGTAGCCGAGGCCCTGCAGGGCCTCGCGCACCGCCAGCATGAAGGGCTCGGGGCCGCAGCAGAAGACCTCCCGCTCGAGATAGTCGGGCGCCATCAGGCCGAGCATCAGCTGGTTGAAGAGACCGCGGTAGCCGGTCCAGGGGCGGAAGGGATCGGGGCGCTCGACCACCCATTTGATGTCGATGCCGGGCACGCGGGAGGCCATGTGCTCGAGCCGTTCGCGGAAGATGATCTCGGCCGGCGTGCGGGCGCAGTTCACGAAGACCACGTCGGGAACCGTGCCGAGATCGAACATCCAGGTGGTCATGGACGCCAGCGGCGTGATCCCCGACCCCGCAGAAATGAAGAGATGCTTCGCCGACGGATGATTCAGGTGACTGAAGACGCCCGCCGGCCCGAAGGCACGCAGTCGCATTCCCGGACGCAGGTGGTCGAGCATCCAGCGCGTGCCGATACTGTCCGCCTGCGCCCTGGCCGTGATCGAGATCGACCGTGGCCGCGAGGGGGAGGACGATATGGTGTAGGTGCGGTGGATCGTCCCGGCGGGCAGCGGCAGTTCCAGGGTCAGAAACTGCCCGGGAAGGTAGTCGAAGAGCACGCCCCCCGCCGCCTGGAAGGTGAAGGTCGCGGTATTGGGCCCTTCGGGTATGACCGAAACGCAGTCTAGCGGCGCGGCATCGGACCAGGTGGCCGGGGCCGGCAGGCGGGAGAGATCGGACACGTGGGTCACTCCGCCGCGAGGCGCACCGGCGCACCGTGCCGCTCGGCAAGAGTGCGGCAGTACCAGTCGACGAACTGGATCACTCCCGATTCCTGCAGGGCGGAATAGGGCCCGGGCTCGTAGGCTGGGGAGTCGATGCCGTGCTGGTTGTCCTCGACCACGCGCCGGTCCTCGTCATTGGTCGCGATCCAGACTTCGGTCAGCCGCCTGAGGTCGTAGTCGCGCCCCTCGAGCGCATTTTTGGCGACCAGCCATTTCGTCGTCACCTCGGTCTCCCGGGGGGAGATCGGCGTGATGCGGAAGACGATGGAGTGATCGGGCAGGAAATGGTTCCAGGTGGTGGGATAGTGGAATTTGAGCAGCGACCCGGCATCGGCGAAGGGTACCCGGCCGAGCGGGCACGTGACGGCGGCACCGCCGTCCATCGTGTAGCTTTGCGCCCCGACCTTCAGCGGCATCCGCGCCAGGCGGTACTGGCCACTCGCGGCGATATGGAAGCGGGAGGGTACGCCGGCCGCCTCGAGCCGGTCGAAATGGGCCTGCAGATGCGGCGGGGGCGCGCCGCCGTCCTCGATGCCGGTCACGGCCGGGTCGTCGGGGAAGGTCCGGCAGAGCTCCGGATGGTTGCCCGCGCAATGGTAGCACTCGCGGTTGTTCTCCCAGACGAGCTTCCAGTTGCCGTTCTCGACGATGGTCGAGGAATGGGCGACACGGGCCTCGGTCAGGTCATGCATGGCCAGGTAGGGCTGGGCCATATCGGCGAAGGTGTCGAAGTCCGGCGCCTGCTCGGCGAGGCAGATGTAGACGAGCCCCGCGAGTTCGCGGCAGTGCACCTGCTTCAGACCATGTGCGGAGGCATCGAAGCCGGCGCCCATGTCACGCGCCCACAGGAGCCGGCCGTCGAGCTCGTAGGTCCACTGGTGATAGGGGCAGACGAGCTTGGGCACATGGCCCCGCTCACCCTTGCAGATGATCGAGCCGCGGTGGCGGCAGGAATTGTGGAAGGCGCGGATCTCCCCGTCAGCCCCGCGCACGAGAATGACGCGGTAGGCGCCCACCCGGTGGGTGACATAGGCGCCGGGCTTCTCCAGCTCGCAGGCCGGTATCGCGAACAGCCAGTCGCGATACCAGATCGCCTGCAGGTCGGCCTCGAAGATGTCAGGATCGGTATAGAAGGGACGCGCCAGCGCGTGGCCCGGTCTTCGCGTGGCGAGGAGCTGCGAAAGGTCGGTCGTCATGGTCTCTCCGGCCGCACCCCGCGGCGCTGCTATGGGGGGGTGGAGGCAGGGCGCCGGGCGGAGCCGCAGAACACGCTCCGTCAGGCGTCTTTTCCGCCACCCGCGGTTGACGTCGCGCAAGGCTGGTTTCCGGACTTCGGACGTGGCCGTGGGGCCGTGACGCGGCACCTTCCCGGGGCAAAGTGGCCCCAGTGGTCTGTCGCCGCGCCCGCGCTTCCGTTACCGTTGCGGGGGCAGTGCCGGTCTCTCACCGGCTTCCCAATTCTCCGCCCTCGCGGGCGGCACCTTGCGCGACAACCCTACCACCGTCGCGGATGTGATTCGGCATGAAAGCGACTTCGCCGGTGCTGATCGCGTACTGGCTGAGAGACGGACAAGAGGGCGGGGCGTGATGGACGGGATTGTCGTATTGGCGCAGGTGAGCGGGCGGGTGCAGGGCGTGGGCTATCGCGCCTGGGTGCACGGCCGCGCGATCGGGCACGGGCTGCGCGGATGGGTGCGCAACGAGCCGGATGGATCGGTCACGGCGCTGCTGGCCGGGCCGGAACCGGCGGTCGAGGAAATGCTGGAGGCGATGCAGCGCGGCCCCCGGGCGGCGCGGGTCGATGCGATGACCCGGTCTGCGGCCGGTGCCGAGACGCTGCCCAAGGGGTTCGAGATCCGGCGCTGACGGCTGCGGCGCCGGCCCCGGCAGTCACAGCCAGGCGGCGCCGCGCACGCCGGAGCTGTCGCCGTGCAGGTTGGGCACGAGACGCGTGTTGAACCGCTCGCCGAAGATGCGGGAGGCGATCAGCGGTGGGACGGTCTGGTAGAGGCGCGCGATGTTCGACAGGCCGCCGCCGAGCACGATCACGTCGGGATCGACGATGTTGATGATCGTCGCGAGCGAGCGCGCAAGCCGGTCCTCGAACCGGGCGATGGTCTCGGTGGCGACCGGATCGCCCGCCTGTGCCAGCGCGACGATCTCCTGGGGCTTCGGGGCATCGGCTTCGGGCATGGCGCGGCGCCGCGCGTAGTCGGCGGCGAAGTTGGGACCCGAGAGCCACGATTCGGTATGGCCCGGCCGGCCGCAGGAGCAGATCGGACCCGGGCGCTCGTCATCGGCGGGCTCTGGCAGCGGGATATGCCCCCATTCGCCGCCGATCGCGTTCACGCCCTCGACCAGCCGCCCATGCACGACGAGGCCACCGCCCACTCCGGTGCCGAGGATGACGCCGAAGACCACCGGTGCGCCCGCCCCGCCGCCATCCACGGCCTCGGACAGGGCGAAGCAGTTGGCGTCGTTGGCGATCTTCACCGGCCGGTCGAGGGCGGCGGCCAGATCGCCGCGCAGATCATGGCCATGCAGCCAGGTCGAGTTGCCGAGCGTGATCCGGCCCGAAGCGCGATCGACCGACCCGGGGACGCCGATGCCGACCGAGGTCACGTGGTCGCCCGCGAGGCTCTCGAGGTGCTCCATCAGCCCCTTGATCGCGCGGATGCCGCCCGCGTAGTCGTGGCGCGGCGTGTCGACGCGGGCGCGGGCGCGCTCGGCCCCGTCTGACCCGAGCACGATTCCCTCGATCTTGGTGCCGCCGTAGTCCAGTCCCAGACGCATGGCTGCCTCCCTGTTTCGCGTCAGTATCGGGAAGCAGCGGGCGGCCGCAACGCCTTTGCCTTCGCGCTGGGCGGATGCTAGATCGCCGGCTCGGAGGACGGCAGATGTTCGCCCAGACGATCGGACGGCTGTGGAAGATCGGCAAGCTCGGCATCGTGGCGCCATCGCCCGATCCCGGCCGGCACGGGCTTGCGATCGCGGTCATCCTGCGCAACGAAGCGGCCCGGATCGGGGAGTGGGCGGAGTTCCACATCCGTGCAGGAGCGCGGCATCTGCATGTCTACGACGACGGCAGCACCGACGCGACGCTGGCGATCCTGCGCGAGAGCGTGCCTGCGGACCGGCTGACGGTGATCCCCTGGCACCAGCGGCTGAGCGAATGGCGGCTGGACCGCGAGATACACAACCAGGTTCTGGCCTATGCCCATGCGGCAAGCAATTTCGGCGCGGCCTACCGCTGGATGGCGTTCATCGACGCGGACGAGTTCCTGATCCCGACGCAGGCCGAGAGCCTCGATGCCGCGCTGGCGCATCTGGGGCCGGAGGTGCGCAACATCTCGCTGCCCTGGCACATGTTCGGCCGGGGCGGCCATGTTAAGCGCCCCGAGGGCGGCGTGCTGCGCAACCATCTGCGGCGCGCGGCCGATCCGATGAGCGACCTGCGTGGGGTGCGGCAGTTCAAATGCGTGGTCGATCCCTGCCATCTGACAGCGGTGGGCGTGCATTCGATGGGCGTGGACGGGCATTCCGACACCTGGAACGACCGCGGCACGCGGGTGGCGCGGGCAGCGCGGTCGGGTCGCGCATTCTATTCGGTCGGCCACCTGCAGCTGAACCACTATTACACCGGCTCCGACGAGGAGCTGGCGGCGAAGATCGGGCGGGGCCCGAACCTCGCCGGCAAGCGCGAGGCCTATGCGCGCAAGGTCATGCGGACGGTGGAGAACATCGAGGCCAGCGAGGTCGAGGACCGCGCGGCGCTGGATTTCCTTGCGCGGATCGGCATGCGGTAGGTCCATGCTGAGCGAGCTGATCGTTGCCACGTACAATTCGCCGAGGGCGCTGCGGCTCAGCCTCGCCTCGGTGGCGCGGCAGGAGATCCTGCCCGGCAGCATAGCCATCGCCGACGATGGCTCGGGGCCGGAGACGGCGGAGGTCGTCGCAGAGTTTGCGGCGGCGCATCCGGGCTTGCCGGTGCGCCATGTCTGGCACGAGGACCGCGGCTTCGAGAAGGCGGCGATCCTCAACAAGGCAATCGCCTCGTCGGACGCGGAGTTCCTGGTGTTCATCGACGGCGATGTGATGATCCACCCGGGCTTCATCGCCCGGCATCTGGCGCTCGCGCGGCCGGACCGGTTCTCGTCGGGGAGCCTGATCCGGCTCGATGCCGAGGCGACGGCGGCGGTCACCGAGGCGGATGTGGCGGAGGGACGGGTCTTCGACACGGGCTGGCTGAGGGCCAATCGCGCCATCGACCGCGTTGGGACCTGGCTGAAGGCGATGCCGTTTCCCTTGCCGGTGCAGGCCGCGCTCGACGCGCTCAGCCCGGTGCAACGGGCCTGGGGCGGCTCGAATGCCTCGGCGTTTCGTACGGCGATCCTGGCGGTCAACGGGTTCGATGAGACGATGAAATGGGGCGGCGGCGACAAGGAACTGGGGATCCGGCTGGCCAACAGCGGTGTGCGCGGCCAGCATCTGCGATTTACCGCGCCGCTGGTGCATCTCGACCATCCGCGCGGCTATGCGGACCCCGCGCACAAGCGCGCCAACCGCGAGCGGCTGCGGGCCCGCCAGCGCGCGGGCGTGACCTGGACGCCGGACGGCATCGTCAAGGGCGCGGGGCCGGCATGACGAGCGGGCGCGGGATCGTCTACATCGCCACCGGCGCCCTGCATGCCGAGGCCGCGCGGCGCTCGGCGGCCTCGGTGCGGGCGACGAACCCGGGGCTCGGGATCGCGATCTTCACCGACCAGGCGGTCGCAGGGCCGGAGTTCGACACGGTGCATGCCATCGCCGACCCGCACCGGCGCTCGAAGGTCGACTACCTGGGCGCGACGCCCTTCGCCGAGACGCTTTATCTCGACAGCGACACGCGGGTGCGCGGGGATCTGGCGGATCTCTTCCGGCTGCTCGAGCGGTTCGACATCGCCTGCACGCTGCGCGAGCTGGCGGCGAAGGCCAGCCGCAGGCCGCGCGGGCGCAGCGAGGTGCCGGCCTCGCTGCCCGAGTTCAATTCGGGCGTGCTGCTCTATCGCGGCAGCGCGTCGGTGCGCGGCTTCCTGGCCGAATGGGCGCAGGCCTATGCGGCGCTGGGCAAGGCGGCCGACCAGCCGAGCTTCCGCGACACGGTCTGGTCCTCGGAGCTGCGCCTCGCCGTGCTGACCTCGCATTACAACGCCCGGCGGTTCGATCCCGTGGACTGGTTCCTGCGCGGCAAGCGGCCGGCCATCCTGCACATGAACCGGTTCCACCCCACCAAGCGGCGGGCGGTGCACGCCCTGCTCGACCCGGTGCTGGGGCGCTAGGTGGTTGGCACCGTAGCCGCGGTTGGCGACCAGCCTTTCGGCCGGCCCGGCCGTCTCGACCAGCGTGGGGGCGTGAGCCGGGCGGAGGACGGGATCGTGAAGGGGCCGAAGCCGTGATCGAGACGCTGGCGGGGCTGGTGCTGCCGGACGAGGCTGGTGTGCGGCGCGCACACATCATTCCGGCCTCGCAGCGGCCCGAGGGCTACGATGCGAGCTACGATTTCCACACGCTCTTCTACGATGCGGTGGCGATGCCGGGGGCGGTCTGGCTGTTCTGTCCGAAGCTGCAGAATTTCCGGGCGCTGCCGGGGGGGATCACGATCGACGGCAAGCCGGTGCGTCTGGGGCGCATCCGGCGGTTCGAGCGGCATGACATCGTGGAGCTTCCCTGCACCGGCGCGCCGGAGCGCCTGGAGATCGCGGTCGGAGCCTGGCGGGGCGGGGTCGCGATCAGCCGCTGCGATCGGGCCACGTTCGCGGGGCGGAACGTGCTTGTGACGCTGTCACGCAACAACGATCTGGCCTGGATCCGCGACTGGGTCTTGTTCCACCAGCGCGAGCATGGGGCGGATGCGGTGCTGTTCTTCGACAATGGCTCGACCGCGTATGGCGTGGCCGAGATCGAGGCGATGCTGGCGGATCTGGGCGTGGTGGCGGTCGTGGTCTCGGCGCCGTTCCCGTTCGGGCCGAACGGGGGGGCGAGGCGCAAGTTTGCGGCGAATTTCCTGCAGGCCGGGATACTGAACCTCGCCCGCCACCGCTTCCTGGGACCGGCACGCGCGGTGCTGCAATGCGACGTCGACGAGCTGGTGCTGCGGCGCGGCGGCGAGAGCGTCTTCGACGCCGCCGTGGGATCGCGCGCGGGGTTCCTGCGCTTCGGGGGCGAATGGCGCTTTCCGGTGGCGACCGGGGCGATGCCACTGCACCGCGACCACTACCTGCGCGGGCCGGAGGGGAGGAGTTCCCCGCAGAAGTACTGCATCGTCCCCGACGGGCCGATGCGGCGCCGCGCCTGGGCGACGCACGGGCTGCAGGGAGTATGGTTCGGGGGGCGGTTCGTCAGCGACAGGTTCGGCTTCCTGCACTGTTACGGCATCTCGGATTTCTGGAAGGGCCGACCGAAGGGCGAGGCGGAGCGGGCCCGCGAGATGGACCCGGAGGCGCGCGAGGTGCTGGTGCGGGCGTTCGGCACCGCCGCCTAGCGCGAGCCCTGCGCGACGGCGGCGCGGATCATCGCCTCCAGCCGCGCGTGCAGCTTCACGATGTCGAAGGCCTCCACGGCATATGAGTGAGCGGCCGCGCCGAGGCGTCCCGTCCGCTCGGGGTCGGCGATCAGGCGACCGAGCTCGGTGCCGAAGCCGGCCACGTCGTGCTCGTCGACCAGCAGCCCGGTGACGCCCTCCTCGACCGCCTCGGGAATGCCGGCATGGCGGGTCGAGACGACGGCGCAGCCGCAGGCCATCGCCTCCTGGATCGAGGTGGGCAATCCTTCCGTGTTGCCGTCCTCGGCGGTGACCGAGTGCTGGAGGAAGATGGCGGCCCGCGCCAGCCGGTCGCGCACGAAGGCGTGGTCCTTCTGTCCGTGGAAGATTACCCGCCCGCCGAGGCCGAGAGCGGCGGCGTGGGCTTCGGCCGCGGCGCGCATCTCGCCGTCACCGATGATCTCCAGCCGATGGTCGGGAAAGCCGCGCGCGGACTCGGCGAAGGCGTCGATCGTGGCGAGCGGGGCTTTCTTGGCGATGATCCGCCCCACCGCCAGCAGCAGGTGCGGATCCTTCTCGCCGGGGGAGAAAAGGCCCACGTCGACGCCGGTGGGGATGACGGCGGTGTTAGGATGGGTGATCCCGTGCGCAGCGAGATTGTCGAGCAGGAACTGCGAGACGGCGACCACGCCGGCCAGCCGCGGCATGGCGGCGCGGTAGCGGCGCAGGACGCGGGGCTCGCGCAGCCGCTTGGAGGCGTCGAAGCCGCGGAAATAGACCAGTACCGGGATGCCGAGCGCCTGGCCGACGGGCGCGAGATTGGCGCCGATATGGCCGAACTCGCAGAGGATGGCCGAGACGCGGTGTTCGCGCAGGAAGGCCTCGAGCTCGCGGCGTTTGCGTCCGAAGGGAACGCCCGAGCACTGGTAGCGCAGGCTGCCGATGAGCTTGCCGGCCTCGAACTCGGCGCGATCGAGCAGCCCCCCCTGAGGATGCTGCACATAGGTCGGACGCAGCGCGGCATGCCCGACTTCCTGGCGCTCGCAGAGCACCACCGTGTTGCCGCCGAAGAGCAGCGCGATATGACGCCGCACGCCGGTTTCGGTCGCCTTGCCGAGGATGCCGGTGGCGACGGCAATGGTGGGCAGGTCAGGTCCGGTCATGGGTTTCTGCCTTGAGCCTGCTGATCAGGGCGTAGTCCTCCCGATAGAACTCGCGGATGAGGGTATCGGTCGCGGCGCTGCAGTCGATCGCCATCGGCGCTGAGCGGCGCTCGTGGAAGGCGCCGTCGACGGGCCGCGTGCCGGTCACAGTGTCGATCCAGCGGAATACCGGCTCGAGCCCGTCCTCGAACAGGAACACCCGGTGCCCGTCGGCCACGAACTCGTGCTGCGGGCGAAAGTGATTGTCCTTGTAGAACGGATCCTTGCGGAACTCGGCAAAGCTGCGTGCGACCCAGCCGTCGAAGTCGAGGAATTCAAGCCGGTTGCCGATACGCACCCCATAGCTGCGGATCCCCCGCATCCGCTTCCATGCGGCGCGGGCGAGGCCGAAGGGGCGCAGCTTGAGGCGCAGGGGCTCGGCGCGCATGCAGAACTCGGACACGAGGCGGGACTTTGGATCGCGCAGGATCGTGAAGCCGTGGTCGTAGAAGCCGGGCGGCACCATCTCGGCAAAGATCTCGCGGTGGATGTGCTGGGGGGTGGTGCGCGACCAGCCGTGCCGGCGCGTGCCGGCAAGCGCCAGCCCGCCCTTGGCGCGGAGATAGGCCTCGACGCTGGTGCCGCCGGTCTTCGGCACATGCACGAAGAAGATAAGCCTATCCCCGATCCGCGCCAGCGGCATCGCGACCTCCCGTCCCGTCCGTCGTCGCCGGCCAAGGTATCCCCGGCCCGCTGGCCGGCGGCAATGGGTAATCGTGTGGCGGCCGGCTTCAGACCAGCGCGAGGCTGAGCCAGGGGAAGACCATGATGAGAACGAGGACCACGAGCAGTACGAAGACGAAAGGCAGCGATCCCAGGCTCACCTCTTTCATCGTCGTCCCGGCGATGCCGTTGATCACGAAGAGGTTGAGCCCGATCGGGGGTGTGATCGCCGCGATCTCGATGTTGACGATGAGCACGATCGCAAAGTGGATCGGGTTGATCCCCAGCGCGATCACGGTCGGCAGCATCAGCGGGGTGACCACCGTGAGCAGCGTGAACCCGTCGAGGAAACAGCCGAGCACCAGCAGGACCACGCTGAAGGCGAAGAGGAAGCCGAGGGGCGAGAGATTGAAGGTCTCGACAAGCCCGACGAGCTGGGCAGGCAGCCCCGAAAGGGTCGTGAGCATCCCGACGAAGAGCGCGCCCGAGAGGATGAAGAGGATCGAGGCGGTGGCGCGCGCGCTGTCGATGAAGATGGATGGAAGGTCGCGGAGGCCGATGCTGCGGTAGAAGAACATCCCCACAAGGAAGCCGTAGAGCACGGAGATGGCGGCGGCTTCGGTCGGGGTGAAGACCCCCGAATAGATCCCGCCGAGCACGATCACCGGCATGATGAGCGCCGGCAGTGCCCGCATGAAGGCCCGCCCCGTCCGCGCGAGGGAGAAGGACTCCGAGCGGATTCCGTAGCCCTTGCGCAGGGCGATGAGGAAGGCGGTGAGGCCGATGGCGGCCGAGGCAACGAGGCCCGGGATCACGCCGGCGATGAAGAGGTCCTTGACCGACTGCTGCGCCATCTCGGCATAGATGACCATGGGCACGCTCGGCGGCAGGAGCATCCCGAGCGTGCCGCCCGCAGCCATCAGCCCGGCCGAGAACTTGCGGGGATACTTCAGGTCGGACATCACCGGGATCATCACCCGGCCAAGCGCCGCCGCCGCAGCGACCGAAGAGCCGGTGAGCGAGCCGAAGATTGCTGCCGCACCGCTCGCGCCCATGGCGGCCCCGCCCGGCACGCCGCCCACGATCGACTGCATGAGATCGAACAGGTACTTCGCGAATCCCGAGCGCAGCATGATGTTGCCCGCGAGGATGAAGAAGGGGATGGCGAGCAGCACGAAGCTGTCGAGGCCCGAATAGGCGGATTGCGCGACCTGGATCATCGAGGTCGGGCGGAAGATCACCACGGCGGTGAGGCCGGCGATCCAAAGCGAGAAGGCAACCGGAACGCCGGTCGCCAGCAGGACCAGCAGCGCGCAGACGAGAAAGAGCGTCATTTAAACCTCGGTGGGCGCCTGCATCCGGGCTTCCGCCGGCCGGATGCAGCGCAGCAGCGCGTGGAAGGCCGTCAGCGTGAAGCAGATCGGGATCACCGTCTGGGCCACCCAGACCGGAAAGGGCAGATCGGAATGGGTGAAGAGCATGCCGAAGGACCGGCCCTCGAGGACGAACTGGAGCCCGTACCAGGCGAGGCAGAGCGAGGCTCCGGCAATCAGCAGGTCGCTGATCTGCCCCGCGGCTCGGCGCAGCCGGGGCGGCAGTGAATCGGCGATGAACTCCACCCGGACATGGGCGCCGTCGCGCGTGACCCCGATGACGGCCACGTAGACCATCCAGATCATCAGCACGCGCGACAGCTCGTCAGTCCAGAGGTTCGACCGTCCGACGAGGTTCCGCAGGAACAGCTCGTACGAGACGACCCCGAGGACGGCAGCCATGAGGAGCCCCGCGACCAGGTCCTCGATGCGTGACAGGGTGCGCAGGGCTCGCCGCATGGCTCAGTTCCGGTACTGCTCGACCGCGGAAATCAGCTCCTCGCCGACCTGGTCGCGGAACTGGTCCCAGATCGGGGTGACCGTCTCCATCCAGGCCGCCTGCTCCTCGGGCGTCTGCACATGGACGGCGACGCCATCGGCCCGCATGTCCGCGAGCGCCTGGTCCGAGGCGGCCTCCGCGATCGGGCGGTACTTGGCGGCGATCTCGGTGGTCGCCTCCTGGATGATGTCGCGCAGCTCCGGATCGAGCCCTTCCCACCAGGCCTTGTTCACCATCATCGGGTAGAAGCAGATGTAATAGGTCGCGTAGGTGATGTTGCGGATCGACTCGGTCCACTTGTAGATCAGGTAGTTGTCGGTCGGCACGTTCAGGGCGTCGATCGTGCCCTGCTGGATGGCGGGCGAGATCTCGACGAAGTTGATCGAGACCGGCGCGGCGCCCCAGTGCTCGAGCGTAGCGAGGTTCACCCGGCCCAGGCCGCGGAACTTGAGGCCGGCGAAGTCATCGGGCTCGATCAGCGGCGTCGCGCGCGATCCGGGCGTCAGGTAGTCATACGGCAGCACGCCGATGATCTGGGCGCCCTTGTCGGCGACCTCGGCATAGGCGTCGTTGAAGAGGCCGCCATCCACCGCGTCGTAGAAAGACTGCTTGGTGGGAAAGACATAGGGCAGCTCGAAGAGCGCGGTCTGCGGCGAAAGCGCGCTCCAGTAGGTCTGGATCAGCGCCGACATCTCGGCATCCCCGCGCAGGATCGCCTGCACCACGTCGAGCCCGCGATAGAGGCTGCCCGAGGGATAGAGCTCGACCGCGATGCGCCCGTCCGAGCGCTCCTCGATGAGCGCCTTCAGCTCGGAGAGCGCGCGGCCGGGCGTGGTCTCGAGCGAGTATTCCACCGGAAAGCGGACGGTGACGTCCGCGGCATTGCCCTCGACGGCGACGAGGGACAGGGCGACGGCGAGCGCCGTCCCCGAAAGTCTGTTCAACATGTACCTTCCTCCCAGACAGCGCATCGGCGACAGGAAACAGGCAGCAGCCGCAGCGATGGCGAGCGGACCCTTGCGCTTCGTTCGAAAGATGTCAATAGTTTCGAAAAAGCATTCCGAGGCTTCATGGACCACAGTCGAAGCGAGAAGGCGTTCGAGATCCTGCGCGAGGCGATCCTGAGCGGCGCCCTGAAGCCGGGACAGAAGCTGCGCTCGGGGGAGATGCAGGCCATGTGCGGCATGAGCGTCTCGCCGATGCGCGAGGCCCTGCCGAAACTCGTGTCCGCCGGCCTGATCGAGGGCGAGCACAATCGCGGCTACCGCGTGACGGAACTGACGCTCGCCGAGCTCGACGACCTGCTCGGCGCGCGCCTCGCGATCGAGGGCTGGGCCCTGGAGCAGGCGATGGCGGCGGGCGATACGGCCTGGGAAGCAAGGATCCTCGCGGCCGTTCACATGCTCAACAGCTCGCCACGATTCACGCCCTCGGCCCACCGGCTGCACGACAGCGTGTGGGAGGGACATCACCGGGCCTTCCACGCGGCGCTGATCTCGGCCTGCCCGAACCGCACGGTGCTGGAGATCTGCGACACGCTCTCCGAACGCGCCGAGCGATATCGCCGCTACTCGCTTACCGTCGAGCAGAGCCCCCGTGACATCACCGCCGAGCACGCCGAACTCACCGCCGCCGTGCTCGACCGTGACGTTCCCGCGGCCCGCCAGCGGCTGACCGAGCATTTCGAAAACACCGCGGCGATCATCCGGAAATTCCTGAAGAAGCACGAAGCGCCCGTCGGCGCGGCGGTGGATTGATCCGAACTTCTCCGCGCCTCAGGGGCCGGGAATGAAAAAGGGCGCCGCGTGTCCGCGGCGCCCTTGGGATCGTTGAAATCGGGCCGGACTACTCCGCCGTCTCGGTCGCCGGGGCCTGAATTTCCTTGCCGGTCTCCTGATCGACGAC
>CAYLHK010000059.1:0-19551 GCA_964383295.1 uncultured Rhodovulum sp. | reverse complement strand
TGGCGCGGCGCAGGTCGAAGAGCTTCTGGACGATGATCGCCCAGGACCAGAAGGATGCGACGATCAGGACGATCATCACGACCTTGACCGTGAAGGTCGCCCGCATGAAGAGCGCCAGCATCGAGAAGTCGATCGGAGTGTCCATTGCCTGCCTGCGCGGTAGCTTGCTCGGGGATCCTGCGGCCGCGTTTTTCCGGCCTCGTCCGGGATCACTGCCCGGTTATGCGGGACTTCTGCCCAAAAAGCGCCCTTCTGTCTAGGGGCAGACGGTGCTCAGGCGGGGGCCGGCCCGAGCCCGCCGAGGGCATTTCGCACCGTCTGCGGCAGTCTCCGCGGGCGTCCGTCGTCTCCCAGACACACGATCGTGACCTCGGCGCGGAAGAGGATCGTGCCCGCGCGTGCCACCTCCTGCATCAGTCGCGCGCGCGCGCCTGAGGCCTCGAGCGTCGTCGTTGTGACCTGCAGCTCGTCCTGCAATCCGGCGGGGGCGAGATAGTCGGCGACGACCCGGCGTACGGCAAACACCACCCCGTCGGCCGCGCGCAGCGCCACCTGGTCGATGCCCAGCGCGATCAGCGCCTCCGTGCGCGCCCGCTCGATGAACTTCAGATAGTTGGCGTAATAGACGATGCCGGCGAGATCGGTGTCTTCGTAATAGACCCGCAGCCGGAAGACATGCGCCCCCGGCGCCACGCCCTGGCCAGTCATTCCTGCGGATGCTGGAGTTCCAGCACCTGCCCCGCCCCGTCAACCTCGCAGGTATGCAGCGTGTCGCCGTGATAGACGAAGACGATATCGCTCCCCGTGTCGGTGGGCCCCGTCCACTCGGTGCGCACAGCGTCGAGCGAGAGGCCGGCGTGCGAGGCCACCGCCACCGCGCATGCCTGCATCTGCGCGGGCGTGCCCCCTAATGCTTCCGGCGGTGCGATCGGGGCATCGTCGCCACCGCCGCCACCACCACAGCCCGCAAGCAGCCCGACGAGCAAAACTGGACCCCACTGGCGCACGCGTCCCTCCCCGAAGCGATTGATTCGCCGGATCATCCCGCGTCACGGCGGGGCTGTCCAGCGTCACTGCCGGTTCTTTCCCGTCCCCTTCCGGCCAGAAACATGGAGAGCAGTGCCTGGGGTGCGGGGCGGCGAGCCCCCCCGCCGGCGTGCGCGACCACGCGCGCGCCCAGCAAGAAGCAATGCGCGCACCGGCGCGCTCAGTATCGGCGCCAAAAGGCGCCCATGCTGCCGCACCGTCCTGAAATATCAAGCCATATCAACAGCGTGAAATCTCTCCACGCCGCTGTGCTACCCGATCGCCACGCCGCGGCGCCCCGCCAGATCGGTCACATACTGCCAGGCGACCCGGCCCGACCGGCTGCCGCGGGTCTGCTGCCATTCGATCGCCTCGGCGCGCAGCTCGGCATCGGAGATTTCGATCCCGTAGGTGTCGCAATAGCCGCGTATCATCGCGAGGTAGTCATCCTGATTGCAGGGGTGGAACCCGAGCCAGAGCCCGAAGCGGTCCGACAGCGAGACCTTCTCCTCCACCGCCTCGGACGGGTTCACGCCGGACTGCCGCTCGTTCTCGATCATCTCGCGCGGCATCAGGTGGCGCCGATTCGAGGTGGCGTAGAGCACCACGTTCTCCGGCCGCCCCTCGATCCCGCCGTCGAGCACCGCCTTCAGCGACTTGTAGTGGCTGTCGTCCTTGTCGAAGGACAGATCGTCGCAGAACAGGATGAACCGCGCATCCGCGCCTCGCAACATCCCGAGCAGCCGCCCGATCGAAGGCAGATCCTCGCGGTGCAGCTCGATGAGTTTAACCCGTCCGGGATGCTCGCGGCAGGCGACCGCATGGGCCGATTTCACCAGGCTCGACTTGCCCATGCCCCGCGCACCCCAGAGCAGCACGTTGTTGGCGGCGTGGCCGCGGGCGAACTGCAGGGTATTGGCCAGCAGCGTGTCGCGCGCCCGCCCGATGCCGACGAGGAGATCGATCTCCACCCGGGCAACGCGGGCCACCGGCTCAAGCCGGTCCGGGCCCACCTGCCAGACGAAGGCATCCGCGGACGAGAAATCAGGCGCCGCCCCCGGCGGGGGCGAGAGGCGTTCGAGGGCGTCGGCAATGCGGGCAAGCGCCCCGTCGGTCTCGATCACGCCTGGTCTCCGGCAGCGTCGTCCTCGTCCCAGAGCCCCTGGGCCTTCAGCTCGGCCTCGCGCTTGCGCTCGACCATGCGCACCAGGATGATCGAGATCTCATAGAGCGGATAGACGGCCGCAAAGAGGATCAGCTGCGACATCACGTCCGGAGGCGTGGCGATGGCGGCCACGATCAGGATGCAGACGATCGCATAGCGGCGGAATCCCGACAGCCCCGCCGCAGTCACGAGCCCCGCCTTGCCCATCAGGGTGAGCAACACCGGCAGCTGGAAACACACCCCGAAGGCGACGATGAACTTCATCGTCAGCCCAAGATATTCGTTGATCGTGCCGAGATACTGGATGCGGACCTGCTCGTCGCTGCTCGCCACGGCCTCCGCAGCCGCGCCCGCCATCGCCGCGGAGCCGAACTGCTGGAAGCTCAGGAAGAAGTTGAAGGCAATCGGCAGCACCACATAGAAGGCAAAGGCGCCGCCGAGCAGGAACAGCGCCGGCGAGGCGATCAGGAACGGCAGGAAGGCGTTCTTTTCCTGACGGTAGAGGCCGGGCGCCACGAAGCGCCAGAGCTGGTAGGCGATGATCGGGAAGGCAAGCACGAAGCCCCCGAACATCGAGATCCGGATCCAGGTCATGAAGCCCTGCTGCAGCCCGGTGTAGATCATCTCGGGCGCCTGGCCGATGTCGGCAAGGGCGCTGTAGAGGGGCGACGCGAGGAAGTTGAAGATCGGCCGGGCGAAGGAGAAGGAGAAGATCATCGCGACGACGAAGGCCAGCACCGACCAGATCAGCCGTTTGCGAAGCTCGGCCAGGTGCTCGATGAGCGGGGCCGTCGAATTGTCGATGTCGTTGTCCTTCATGACAGCGATCCGGCCGAGTCCTTCGGCGCGACCGGCTCAGCCGCGCCCGGAGCGACCTCGGAGGTCGCGGACTTCGGCCGCACTGTCATCCTCGAGGCCGCGGGCGTGGCGGCCTGCTTCTGCGCGGGCGCCGACGCTTGTGCGGGCTCAGGCGTCTGGGCGGGCGCCGGCACCGAGGCCGTCTCCGCAGCCGCTGGCGGCTCCGCGACCGGGTCGGTGGCGGGCTTCGCCGCGGCGTCGCCATCCTTCACGATGTTCTCGGCATAGCTGCGCGCCGCCTTGGTCGCGGTATTCAGGTTGAGCTTGGTGTTCAGCGTCGAATTCAGCTTGTTCAGCTGTTTGGCGCTGTCGCTCAGCCCGGAGTCCTTGGCGGCATCCTCCATAGAGCGCTGAAACTCGCGCGCCATGCCTCGCGCCTTGCCCATGAACTGTCCGGCCAGGCGGAACATCACGGGCAGATCCTTCGGCCCGACGACGATCAGGGCCACGATCCCGATGACGACGAGCTCCATCCACCCGATATCGAACATTATTCTACGATCCTATGCGGTCCGGGCGCGTCCGGAATGCCGCGTCAGACCTTTTCCTTCTCGGGCGTGATGTCACGCGCGTTTTCGGAGGCGGCGCGGCTGGCGTTCTCGATCTCGTCCGAGCCTTCCTTGATGCCGCGCTTGAAGCTGGTGATGCCCTTGCCGACCTCACCCATCAGCCCGGCGATCTTGCCGCGGCCGAACAGGACCAGGACGACGATGGCGATCAGCAGCAGGCCTGCCGGTCCGATGTTGTTCAGCATGCTTGTTCTCCAATGGCGGGCACGCGCCCGCAGGCGCGCTTCGGTTCCCTGCCTCGTACATATGGCGTCGTGCGGGACCAATCAAACCCCAAACGGCGGCGCACCCGAGTTTATTCCGCCGCGAAGGGATTGGCCAGACGGCTCTGCGCGCGGCAGGGAAACACGAAGCAGCGGTCACGGCGAAGTGACAGCCAGAGCGGCGTGCCGGCCCGGGGAAGGAAGACGCCGGGGACGGTCGCCTTCAGCACCGAGGCATCATGGTCCATCTTCAACTCGACGATCGACTGGTTGCCGATGAAACGCGCGCGCAGGACCGAGCCGCGGGCCGGCACGCCGTCATCGGGCGTCGGGCGGGGACCCGAGCCGTTGCGGTCGAAGTCCATCTTCAGGTGCTGGGGCCGAATGATGATCTCGACATCCGCGCTGTCGGCAAGGCCGGGGGTCAGGAACTGGCCGAAGGGCGTGTCGGTCTGCGCATTGTCGACGCGGCCGTGGATGACGTTGATGTCCGAGAAGAACATCGCCGCCTCCTTGTCTACGGGATTGTTGTAGATGTTGTAGGGCGCGCCCTGCTGCACGACGCGGCCTCTGCGCATCAGCGCGATCGTGTCGGCCATGCGCATCGCCTCGCCGGGATCGTGGGTGACCAGCATCACCGCCGCACCCTCTTCCTTGAGGATCGCCAGCGTCTCGTCGCGCACCCCGTCTCGCAGGCGATCATCGAGTCCGGAGAAGGGCTCGTCCATCAACAGGATCGGTGGGCGCGGCGCCAGCGCGCGGGCAAGGGCGACGCGCTGCTGCTCGCCGCCGGAGAGCTGGTGGGGAAACTTGTCGGCGTGCCGGCCGAGCCCCACCCGGTCCAGAAGCCGGGTGGCCCGATCGGCGCGGGCCGCCGCCGGGCCCGAAAGTCCGAAGGCCACGTTGCGCGCGACGCTGAGATGGGGAAAGAGGGCGAAGTCCTGGAACATCAGCCCGACGTGGCGCTTCTCGGGCGGCACGTGCCGCTGCGCGTCCGCGATCACCGCGCCGTCGATGGCGACCGTGCCGCGTTCCTGGCGCTCGACGCCGGCCGCGATCCTGAGCAGGGTCGACTTGCCGCAGCCGGAGGGGCCGAGCAGGCAGGTCACTTCGCCGCCGACCAGGTCGAGCGAGACATCCTCGAGCACCGCGGTGCCCCCATACGAATGCCCTATCCCGCTCAGGGCCAGGCGCGGAGTCCCCGCGGCGGGTACGTCCGTGATCATGCCTCACCCCTTGTCCGACGTCATTCCCGAGGTCACGACCAGATAACAATCCCAGCCCCGCGCAGCAACCCGCGGGGGCGTCGCGCCGCGGGACATGCGGGCACCCACTGACGTTCCTCGCGACCTCGCGGCGTCAGACGGTCAGGTTGGTGGCGCCGCCGTCGAGCAGGAGGTTCTGTCCGACGATGAACCCTGCATGGACCGAGCACAGGAAGGCGCAGGCGGCGCCGAACTCGGCCGCGGTGCCGTAGCGGCCGGCGGGGATCGTCGCGAAGCGCTTCTCCCGGGCATCGTCGCGGGTGATGCCCTGCTGGCTGGCCATCGCGTCGTCGAGCGACTCCGCGCGTGCCGTAGCATGGATGCCTGGCAGGAGGTTGTTGATCGTCACCCCCCTGCCCGCGACCTGCCGGCTGGTTCCGGCGACGAAGCCGGTCAGGCCGGTGCGCGCGGCATTCGAAAGGCCGAGCGCCGGGATGGGTGCGCGCACCGATTGCGAGGTGACGTTGACCACCCTGCCCCAGCCGCGTTCCATCATGCCCGGCAGCACCGCCTGCATCATCGCGATCGGCGTGAGCATGTTGGCATCGAGCGCGCGGATGAAGTCGTCGCGGCTCCAGTCGCTCCAGAGGCCGGCGGGGGGGCCGCCGGCATTGGTGACCAGGATGTCCACCACCGGGGCCGCCGCCAGGACCTCCGCGCGGCCGTCGGGCGTGGTGATGTCGCCGGCGACGGTGGTGACGTTGACCCCGTGGGCCTCACGGATGGCGCGGGCCGTCTCCTCGAGCGCCTCTGCGCCGCGCGCGTTCAGGACGAGATCGACGCCGGCCGCGGCCAGTGCCTCGGCGCAACCGCGCCCGAGCCCCTTGGACGAGGCGCAGACGATGGCCGTTTTGCCCCTGATGCCGAGATCCATGAACCTTCCTCCCTCGCCGGTGACCGCCCGGGCGCAAGCGGCCGGGTCTGTGCGCGGAAGGGATAGACGCGGCGGCGGGTGGCGGCAAGGCGGCCGCGCCGTTCAGTCCAGCAGGGTCAGCACCGGCGCCCATTGGGCGCGGATCGGGACAAAGGCGCGCTGCGGGCGATCATGGACGGCGAGCCCCTGCGCGGCGAGATCGGCGTAGGCGGCACGCTCGGTGATCCAGGCGAGCGGCTGCTGGCCGAGATCGTCGAAGAAGGTCTGCAGCCGGCCGGTGGCGCGCAGCCCGGGGCGGATCCGGTTGGCGAGTAGATGCATGCCGACCTTGCCCTTGCGCACGCGCTTGATCTCTTCGAGATCCTTCAGGAACCGCCGCGTGCTGTCGGTGTCGAAAAACGACGGCAGGACCGGGGCGATCGCGTGGTCCGCCTCGGCGATCAGCGCCTCGGCCCGGCCGCCCTTGAGCGCGCCGGGCGCGTCGATCACCAGCCAGTCGATATCCTTGGGCACGTCGCCGACGTCACCCTTCTGCGACCAGTCGAGCCCGATGATCGCCGGTACTTCGGCGGGGCGCTGGCGCAGCCAGCGCAGCGAGGAGCGCTGAGGATCGGCGTCGGCGAGCGCGACGCGTGCGCCGCGATTCGCCAGCCCCGCGGCGAGCGTGATGGCGGTGACGGTCTTGCCGACCCCGCCCTTGCGATTCGCCACCAGTACCGTCTGCATCGCGCCCTCCCGGTGGGGGGCAGCATCACGGGCATTCGCGCCGTGCGCAACCCTGCGCCGGTGCCCGAGCCCGTATATGGCACTCAGGCGACAGCGGGATGATCCCGGCCGGGGGCGTGCGCGCGCAGGGGTGGGCACGCGTGCCCATTTTTCAGGTATTTGAAATCATGGGGTTATTCTGGACAGGTAAGGTTTAGGAAAGGTTTGGGGCACGGGACCGGCCCCTGCCCTTCGCCGGTCGCGGCTGCCTCAGCCGGCCTCGCGGCGCCCGCGGGGGCCGCCGCGTCGCCGCGGGGCGGCGGCGGCCTCGAGCCCGGCGCGCAGCACCGCGGTCATCGGATGGTCGGGCTGGCGGGGGGCATAGTGGGCAAGCAGCGCGGCGATGTCGTCGGCCGCCGCCGCCGGGCGGCCGAGCGCCCAGTCAAGGAAGATGGTGCGGCAGTCCTCGGGGCCGATCTCCATCCGGTAGGCCTCGAAGATCAGGCCGCGCGGATCGGCGGCCAGGCCGCCCTTGTCCGGGCGCCCGCTCATTCCGCCGCCAGGTTGATGAACCCGCCCGACTGATGCTCCCAGAAGCGGGCATAGAGGCCCTGGCGGGCGAGGAGCGCGGCATGGGTGCCCTCCTCGGAGATCCGGCCCTGATCGAGCACGACGATCCGGTCCATGCGCGCGATGGTCGATAGCCGATGCGCGATCGCGATCACGGTCTTGCCCTCCATCACCGTGTCGAGCGTCTCCTGGATCGCCGCCTCGACCTCGCTGTCGAGCGCCGAGGTGGCCTCGTCGAGCACGAGCACGGGGGCGTTCTTGAGGATCACGCGGGCGAGCGCGATCCGCTGGCGCTGGCCACCCGAGAGCTTGACCCCGCGCTCGCCGAGATGGGCGTCATAGCCCGTGCGGCCGCGCCAGTCGCTGAGCGTGAGGATGAAGTCATGTGCCTCGGCGCGGCGGGCCGCCTCGAAGACCTCCTCGTCGGTGGCATCGGGCTTGCCGTAGCGGATGTTCTCGAGCGCCGAGCGGTTGAACATCGCGGTCTCCTGGCGGACCATGCCGATCTGGGCGCGGAGCGCGTCCTGGCTCAGCTCGCGAATGTCCTTGCCATCGAGCATGATGCGTCCGCCCTCGACATCGTAGAGCCGCAGGAGGAGCGAGACGGCAGTGGTCTTGCCGGCGCCGGAGCGGCCGACCAGCGCCACGCGCTCGCCGGGACGGACATGCAGATCGAACCCTTCGAGCGCCGCACCCGGGCGGCCGTAGCCGAAGCGGACGTTGTCGAAGGAAACCGCCCCCCGCGTGCTCGCCGGCACGACCGCATCCTTGGCATCAGTGATCGTGTGCGGCGGCGACAGGGTGCGCATCCCGTCCTCGATCTCGCCCACATTGGCGAAGATGCCCATGGCGGTCATCGAGACCCAGCCCGACATCTGGGCGATGCGCGTGGCGATCAGGCCGGCGGTGGCGATGTCGCCGGCGCTGGCCGCGCCCCGGCTCCAGAACCAGAGCGAGCCGCCGATCAGCATCACCGGCAGGGCGCCGGCCAGCGCCATGAGCCAGAAGCGGAAGGCGGTGCTGGTCGCGCCGAAGTTGATCGTGGCGCCGCGGTAGCCCTCGAGCGCACGCAGCGCGGCCTGATCCTCGTGGGCGCCGTGGCTGAAGAGCTTCACGGTGGCGATGTTGGTGATCGTGTCGACGACCTGGCCCGTCACCACCGCGCGCGCCGCCGCCCGCGCCTTGGAGCGGGTGCGGATCTTGGGCATGAAGTGGCGGATCAGGAAGGCATAGCCGACCAGCCAGACCGCCATGGCGAGCGCGAGCCAGATATTGACCACGCCCACGACGACCACCGCCCCGAGGATCGCGGTGACGGCGAGGCCAAGCGTGTTCACGGTCTCGGACACCGCATCGGTGATCGCGCGCGCGGTCTGCTGCTGCTTCTGGGCGATGCGTCCGGCGAAATCGTCGTCGAAGAAGCTGAGCGACTGGCCGAGCGTATGGCGGTTCAGCCGCGACAGAACGAGCGGATAGAGGTTCGGGCCGAGGGTCAGCGCGTTCATTGCCGCGCTGAGCCCCATCAGGCCGGGGCGCAGGACCAGGAAGAAGATCGCCGCCGCCAGCAGCCAGGGCCAGCTTTCGGCGAAGAGCCCCTCTGGACCCCGGTCCTGGGCAAAGTCGATCAGCCAGCCAACCAGCGCCGCAGCGCCGACCTCGGTCATGCCGACGAGGATCGAGATGACGAGCGCGATCGAGATGGCGGGAAAGGCGCCGCGCAGGGCCCAGGCCATGAAGCCGGTGAGCCGGTCCGGGGGCGGGCCGTCGGCGCGGGCGAAGGCATCGATGAGGTCGGAGAAGACCCTCATGCGCGGGCGCCGGACAGGGGCAGTCGGTCAGGCATAAACGGGATTCCGGGAGGCAGAGGCATGAATAAGGTTCATATGTATTCCGTTTCTTCCCGGATTGAAGGGCGAAAGCCGCCTGTGGCGATCTGCCGCATATCCGGCGGCTCGCATCAGGTGTAGGATGGCGTTCGATCCGCAGACCGGATCGTGCGGATCCCCATCGGGAGGAAGCAACCATATGCGCCAGACACTGACTGCCCTGATGCTCGCGGCCGCGGGTGGACTAGCCGTTTCCGCGGCGAGCGCACAGGAGGCGCCGCCCAACATTCTCGTCATCTTCGGCGACGACATCGGCATTGCCAATGTCAGCGCCTATTCGGACGGGCTGATGGGCTATACCACGCCCAACATCGACCGGATCGCCGCGGAAGGCATCCGCTTCCTGCACTACTACGGCGAGCAGAGCTGCACCGCAGGGCGCGCCGCCTTCCTGACCGGGCAGCACGGGCTGCGCACCGGCCTGACCAAGGTGGGCTTCCCCGGCGCGCCGATGGGGATCAGCCAGCTCGACCCGACGGTGGGCGTGGTGATGCAGGAGCTCGGCTATGCCACCGGGCAGTTCGGCAAGAACCATGTGGGCGACCGCAACGAGACGCTGCCCACGGTCAACGGGTTCGACGAGTTCTTCGGCAACCTCTACCACCTGAACGCGGAGGAGGAGCCGGAGCTGCCGGACTATCCCAGCGATCCGGCGTATCTGGCGCAGTTCGGGCCGCGCGGCGTGCTGCACACCTGGGCGACGGATGTCGATGACACGACCGAGGACCCGCGCTTCGGGGCAGTGGGCATGCAGCGGATCGAGGACACGGGGCCGCTGGACCGCGAGCGGATGCAGACCGTGGACGACGAGACCTCGGCGGCGGCGATCGAGTTCATGGAGCGGCAGGTCGCGGCGGATCAGCCGTTCTTCGTCTGGTACAACTCCACCCGCATGCACCTGCGCACCCATGTGCGCCCCGAGCATCGCGGGCGCTACCAGCACGGGGACAGCGAATATCTCGACGGCATGATCGAGCACGACGGCACGATCGGCTCGCTGCTCGATGCGCTGGACGAGATGGGGATCAGCGACAACACGATCGTGGTCTACACCTCCGACAACGGGCCGCACATGAACACCTGGCCGGACGGGGCGATGACGCCGTTCCGCTCGGAGAAGAACACCAACTGGGAGGGTGCCTTCCGGGTGCCCGCGCTGGTGCGCTGGCCGGGGCATATCGCCGCCGGCACGGTGACGAACGAGCTGATGAGCCACAACGACTGGATCCCGACGCTGGCCGCGATCGCGGGCAATGCGGATCTGGTGGAGGAGCTGAAGGCGGGCACCACGCTGGCCGGCAAGGACTACAAGGTCCATCTCGACGGCTTCGACCAGTCGGCGTTCCTGACCAGCGTCACCGGGACGGTGGGCAACAACAACGGGGCCGAGAGCGCGCGGAACATCTTCTACTACACCGACGACGACATGGAGATGGTCGCCATGCGGCAGGGCGACTACAAGTTCGTCTTCCAGGAGCAGCGCGCGCCGGGGACGATGCAGGTCTGGGCCGAGCCCTTCACCAACCTCCGGCTGCAGAAGATCTACAACCTGATGCAGGACCCCTATGAGCGGGCCGACATCACCTCGAACACCTTCTGGGACTGGCAGATGAACCACGTGCAGCTGATGTACGGGGTGATGGCGGAGGTCTACGAGTTCACCGCGACCTTCGACGACTTTCCGCCACGGTCCTTCCCGCCGTCGTTCAACCCGGCCAACATCCTCGCCGAGAAGATGCGGATGATCCGCGCCGAGCGGGCGCTGCGCGAGGCCTTCCCGATGCTGCCGGAGCCAGCCGCACCGGCGCAGTAGGTCAGCGCCGAGGCCGCGTCAGCCCTCGATGGGCGGCGCGGTCTCTTCGTCCGGATCGAAGCCTCGGATGAGCGCGGCAAGTTCGGGCTCGGCGACGTTGCGGGCCGCCTTCTTGCGCGAGAACCAGCGGTTCGAGCGCTGGCTGGTCTCGGGGTACTCGCGCCGCATCGACTGGACGCGCAGCGCATAGACCTGCACCGCGCAGGGGATCCACACGCCCCCGGGCAGGATCTTGCGATAGGTGTAGAGCCCGAGCGCGCTCTGCGAGACCTCGCCCTCGACGCCGGCCTCCTCCCAGGCCTCGCGGGCGGCGGCATCCCAGTCGCTGCGCTTCTTCATCCGCCAGCCCTTGGGGATCACCCAGCGCCCGGTATCGCGGCTCGTGATCAGCAGGACGCGCAGCCCCTTGTCCGACATGCGCCAGCAGAGCGCGCCGACCTGCAGGCTGGGCCTGCGGGTGCTCGCCCCCGCCTTCGCCGCGCGCGGCGGACCGGCCCGCGGTTTGGAGGATTTGCCCATCGACGGCTCCGTCGTCCCCCGCACCGTGCGGAGGGAGCATCGTCTCTACCGTTTTCCGTAGTAGAGGCCAACCACGTGCTCGGCCTGTGCAAAGAACATCCAGCGCAGCACGACCATGCCGGCGAGATGCGACAGGACCGCAAGCCCGGCGGAGACATGCCCGACATCGCGGAACCCCGCCAGCGCCAGCGGCAGCACCACCGCCAGCAACAGCCCGATCAGCCGCAGCTTGGCCGCATGGCGCCGGCCGACCACATAGACCATCTCGCGCGTCAGGTAGTTCGGCCCGGTATGCGGCGGCTCCAGCAGCCGCAGCCGCCCCAGCGCCCCGAGCCCGGTGGCGGTGGCCATGGTGCTGCCCGCCCCCGCGAAGCGGCGATCGCCGAGGATCCAGTCGGCAAGCTGCGCGATGCCGAGCCCGGCCAGCAGCCATCCGGCCGCCTCCATCGCCCCGGAAAGCAGCGCACCGCCGGACAGCGCCGCCAGCAGGAAAACCGCCGGCACCGTCGGCGAGTGCCAGCGCGGGACGCTCTTCATCTGCGCGTAGATCATCGAGGTGACGAAGACCGTGGCCAGGGCGAGCAGACCTGCCAGCAGGCCGAGCGGGGCCACGCGCAGGCCGAGAAAAATCCAGGCGGCCGCGTAGAGGCCGAAGACCGCGAAGGTCGCCATCGCCAGCACCGCCTCGCGGCTCAGCCAGGAGCTGCGCCACTGGCTGAAGGCCTTGAGGAAGCGCTGCGGCTGGCCGAGGTGCCAGAGGCTGGCGAGAAGGCCGATCCCGGACAGGGCCATCGCCAGCGCGCAGAAGGCGAAGGCGACCCAGCCCTCGCCCTTGGCGGCGCCGAGGCCAAGCCAGGTCATCAGCCCGAAGCCAAGGCCCGACAGCGTCGTGAAGACGATGATGGAAGGTGCTGGATGCATTCAGATCTTCGCCAGGGCGCGGTCGAGCCAGCCAAGGAATCCGCCCGCCTCGGCCGGCAGCGGATCGAGCAGCGGCGCCAGCACGTCGACCGCGTCGCGACCGCGTGGGGGCAGGTACTTGTTGACCGGCTTGGTCCCCTGTTCCGGCATCAGATCAAAGCCTTCCCGCGCGGCGACAAGCTGCGACACCGCGCTGTCCGGATCGGCGAGATCGCCGAAATGCCGCGCCCCGGCGGGGCAGGCCCGGACGCAGGCAGGGATGCGGTCGACCTCGGGTATGTGAACGTTTTCAATGCGATCGACGCAGAGGGTGCACTTCTTCATCACCCCGGCCAGCGCATCCATCTCGCGCGCGCCGTAGGGGCAGGCCCAGGCGCAGAGGCCGCAGCCGATGCAGTCGTCTTCGTTGACGAGCACGATGCCGTCGCTCGTGCGCTTGTAGCTGGCACCGGTCGGGCAGACGGTGACGCAGGGAGCGTCGGCGCAGTGCAGGCAGGACTTGGGGAAATGCACCACGCGCGCGGCGGCGCCGTCTTCGGGCGCGGCCTCGAATGTATGAACGCGGTTCAGGAAAGTCCCAACCGGATCAGCACCATAGGCATCGGCATCGCCGAGCGCCGCGCCGTATCCGCCGGTGTTCCATTCCTTGCAGGACACCACGCAGGCATGACAGCCGACGCAGGTGTCGAGGTCGATCACGAGGCCGAGCGCGCGCTCGGTGGAGGCCGGCAGCGAAGTCATGCGCGGACCCTGCCGGCCCGGGAAAACGCGATATGGAATGCGTATGGAACGCATATGGAATGCATATGGCTGTTTTCTTGCTCGGGTGCCGTCGCGTCCTGCATGGGCACCATAAGCACCGGCGCGCGTCCGGGCGCAAGACAGAAGCCCAGTCGGAACCGGCGCGGACAGGACAATCTCGTGCAGACGCCCGCCCTTCTCCGGGTTTCGTACCAAGCGGGCCGCGTGGACGAGGTTGTTTTCCGGCTCGGTGGAGGGGGTCAGGCTGGCGGCGGAGAGGGCCGCCCTCCGTCCATGCCTAGCCCGCCGTCAGATGCTCGAAGAGGATCATCGCCCCGAGGCCGATGAGCGCGCAGCCACCGAGCGCCCCCGCGATGCGCCCGAACCGCTCGCCCAGGAGCCTGCCCGCCAGCACACCGAACGAGCTCATCACCATGGTGGAAAATCCGATGGCCAGCGCGATGATCAGAATATTTACGTCCAGAAATGCCAGCGACACACCGATCGCCATCGCATCGAGCGATGTTCCGACCGCCGTCAGGACCGTCGGCCAGAGCCCCGCGGGCGGCCTGGCGCTGCCCGGCTCCGGCCTCTCGCTTGCCTGGAGGATCATGTGAACGCCCACCGCGCCGAGCAGCGCGAAGGCGATCCAGTGATCGACATGCGTGACGTACTGGCTGGCCGTGACCCCGGCAGCCCAGCCGATCAGCGGCGTGATCGCCTCGACCATCCCGAAGATAAGCCCGGTCCTGAGCGCGTTGCCGACGCCCGGACGATGGGAAGAGGCGCCCTTTCCAACCGAGGCGACGAAGGCATCGACGGACATGGAGACGGCGAGGACGCCGATGGAGAGCGGAGACATGTGACATTCCCGTGGGCTGATCCGGGCTGTGGACGGACCCCGCCCGCAGGGTCCCCAAGCCACGGTCTCGCAAAGCCCGTCAGGCCGGACACGCCACGCGGACCTGCCCGCGAGTATGTTGACGTGCCTCCGCCATCACTGGCGGTCGCTACTCCCCGATGCGGGCGAGATAGCGCCCGATTCGGAAATAATCAATATAAATCAAGCAGATGTACTTGCTTCCTCTTTGCAACAGCGACAGGCGCCGCCGCGATCGGCCCGCCCGGCTCCGCCGCAGGGTCATGCGGAGCCGGATCGGGGGGGAAGGCTCAGGACGCCGCCAGATAGGCGGTGAGAATGTCGCGGGCGGCGGCGAGGTCCGTCTTGTCCGCCATCTCGGTCACGGTGTGGATGTATCGGGTGCCGACCACGATCCCGATGGCGCGGGCGCCGGCCGCGGCCTGCTGGGCGGCGGCACCGTCCTGGCCGCCCGAGCGCAGCAGCGTGCGCTGGAAGGGGATCTTCTTCTTGGTGGCCAGCGCCTCGAACTCGGCCACGAGCGCGCGGTCGGCGATGAAGGAGCCGTCGCGGATATGCAGCCCGAAGCCCTTGCCCTGCTCCGTCGTGCGATCCTGCTCGGGGACGCCGGGCGTGTCGCAGGCGAGGGTCGTGTCGATGCCGATCCCGATATCGGGGCGGATCGCGTAGGAGGCGGTACGCGCGCCACGCAGGCCGACCTCTTCCTGGGAGGTGAAGGCGACGTGGATCTCGGCGTCCGTGCGCTTGTCGCCGAGGCCGCGGATCGCCTCGATGCCGAGCCAGCAGGCGATGCGGTTGTCGAGCGCCTTGGAGACGACTTTGGAGCCCATCTCGATGAAGGGCTCGTCCATCACCACCATGTCGCCCACGCGCACCCGCTCGCGGGCGGCGGCGCCGAGGCCGAGGTCGACGTAGAATTCATGCGGCTCGGGGATCTTCTTGCGCTCGTCGGGCGAGGAGATGTGGATGGGCGTCCCGTTCGGGTTCATCACGCCCTTGAGGTCCCCGTCGGCGGTGCAGACCAGCACGCGGCGCGAGAAGAGGTTGCGCGGGTCGAAGCCCCCGGCCGGAAGGACGTAGACGAAGCCCTTCTCCGAGACGTGGCTGACCATGAAGCCGATCTCGTCCATGTGGCACAGAAGCATGATCCGGGTGGGGCGGCCGTCCTTGCCCTTGCGCTTCCTGGCGTCGCGGCGGCAGAGGAGCGAGCCCATCGGGTCGGTCGTCACCTCGTCGAACATGCCCTCGATCTCGCGGGCGATGAGGTCGCGCACGCGGTCCTCGTGGCCGGGGATGCCGGGGGTCTCGCAGAGGGCTTTCAGCAGGTCGAGGTTCATGGCGCGCCTTCGGTTCGGGGTTGTCGCTCGGCAGACCGCCTATAAGCCCCGCAATCGGGCGCGGTGCAAGCAGGGGCCGGCTTAGTTCAGGCTGCGGTTGAGGAGATCGGTGAGGAGCGCCTCGCGACCGGCGTTCGGCGCCTTGAGCAGGCCGGCGTTGGCCAACTCGGCGAAGCCGTGGACCATGCTCCAGGCGGCCATGACATCGGCCATCGCGGCAGGATCGGCGAAGGGCGAGGCGCCGCGCAACTCGGCGATGCCATCGGCGAGATGGCGGAAGGCGGCGTCGCCGGCGGCGATCAGATCGGCGCCCTTTTCCGTTCGGCGGTCGGCGCCGAACATCAGCCGGAAGAGCGCGGGCGAGCTTTCGGCGAAATCGACGTAGCCGAGCCCCGACGCCACCACGCGGGCCTGCGCATCGCCCGCGGGCGCCGCGCCCCGGCGCGCCTCCATCGCGGCGAGGAAGCGCCGGAAGCCCTCGATCGCAAGCGCATCGAGCAGGCCGTCGGCATCGCCGAAGTGATGCGCCGGCGCCGAATGGCTGACGCCGACGCGCTTGGCGACGCGGCGCAGCGAGAAGCCCCCCGCCCCGGCGTCAGTCAGTTCCTCCTCGGCTGCGCCAAGCAGCGCCTCGCGGAGATTTCCGTGGTGATAGGGGGGCTTGGCGTCGTCCATGCGGGCAGGTTAGCGCCGCATCTGGACACTGTCAAATTTCCATCTTGACAGTGGAAAGTCCACGCCTATCCTGCCATCTGGACATTGCCTAGATGGAGGCTGCCATGAATACCGAAACCCTGTTCTCGCTTTCTACTCCGCTGGTCCTGATCGGCTGGGCGCTGCTGGTCGTGGCACCCCTTGCCCCGCGACTGATCGATCTCGTCGCCGGCCTCATCCTGCCGGCGGTGCTGTCGGCGGCCTATGCGGCGTTGATCCTCGGCTACTGGACGAGTGCCGAGGGCGGATTCGACAGCCTGGCGGGTGTGATGCGGCTGTTCGATTTTCCCGAGATCGCGCTGGCGGGGTGGCTGCACTATCTCGCCTTCGACCTTTTCGTCGGCGCCTGGCAGGTACGCACCGCCCGCCGCGAGGGCATTCCGCATCTGATGGTGGTGCCCTGCCTGGTGCCGACCTTCCTGTTCGGCCCCGTTGGGCTTCTGGTCTTCCTCGGCCTCCGGCTCGCCTGGGGCTGGATGCGTCCGCGCAAGACGGAGGCCTGAGATGACCGCGCTCGTCCTCTCCCCGCCCGCGCCCCGGTGGCGCGACCCCTTCGAGGCCGAGCGGCTGTTCGCCGCGCTCGGCCTCCTCATCGCCCTGTCGATGGCCGTCACGCTGACGGCCATGGCGATCGATCAGCGGCTCTTCCTCGGCGAGAACGTCTGGGTGAAGCCGGTCAAGTTTCAGATCGCGCTGGTCATCTACCTGATGACGCTCGCCGTCTTCGCCCGCTGGTTGCCGGCGGGGATGACCGCGCAGCGAGGCTACCGCATCTATGCCGGGATCGTCGCCTTTGCCATCGTGGCCGAGCTGGCGTGGATCATCGGGGCGGCGATGTACGGGGTTGCCTCGCACTACAACCGCAGCTCGGCGCTGATGGACGGGCTCTATGCGGTGATGGGCATGGCCGCGGTGGTGCTGACCACGCCGACGCTGGTCTATGGCATCGCGATCTGGCGCAACCGCGCCACGGGCCTCGCGCCGGGGCTGCATCTGGGGATTGCGCTGGGGCTCGTGCTGACATTCGCGCTGACGCTGCCGGTCGCTTTCACGCTGGCGGGCCAGAGCGGGCATCTGGTGGGCGTGCCGGTCAGCGGGGCGCGGGTGCCGCTGATGGGCTGGTCGCGCGAGGTGGGGGATCTGCGGGTGGCGCATTTCTTCGCCACCCACGCGATGCATGTCCTGCCCGTGGCGGGTGTCCTGGCGGTCGGGCTTCTGCCCGCGCGGCTGGCGCGGCCGGCGGTCTGGATTGCGGCGGCGCTGTTTACCGCTTTCGTGGCCGCGACCCTTGCGGGAGCGCTGGCGGGGCTGCCGCTGATCCCGGTGCGGTAGGCTCGTCCCATTCCTCGCCGTAGGCCACGTTCCGCGGGCCCTGCCCCACCGGCGAGACCTGCGGCGGGAAGACGGGCTGGCTGCGGGCGGGATCGGGGGGATCGGCGCGCTCGAGGCGCACGCGCAGGTCGTACCAGGCCGCCTGCCCGGTCACCGGATCGGAATTGGCCCAGCGGTGGCCGTCGCCCTTCGCCGGCAGGAGCTCCGAGATCAGGTGGTTGAGCAGGAAGCCCTCGGTCGCCTCGGGTGCATCGGGCGCCAGCGCCCAGGCCCCAGGGCGCTTGCCGATCGCGTTCCAGGTCCAGACGGTGTTGGGGTTCAGCGCGTCCATGCGCACCACCGGGACGGTGATGCGGCCATGGGGCGAGATCACATGCGCCCAGTCGCCCTCGGCGAAGCCGAGCTCGTCCCAGAGCCCGCCCGGCACGTAGAGCGGATTGCGTCCGTGGATCTGGCGCAGCCAGGCGTTCTGCGAGCCCCAGGAATGATACATCGCCGCCGGGCGCTGGGTGATCGCGTGCAGCGGGTATTCGGCCAGGTCGATGCGCGTGTCGCTGAGCGGCTCGTACCAGGTCGGCAGAGGCGACATGGCGCGGTCGAGCTGGGCGCGCAGGTGATCGGGCGGCTGGCGTTCACCCTTGCCGCGCGCCGCCGCCTGAAAGCGGGCGAGCGGCTCGGCATAGAGCTGGAAGAGATAGGGCTGGGGCGCGTCGAAGAGGCCGATCTCCACCGCCCAGTCCTGATAGGCGGCGTTCCAGGGCTTGAAATAGGCCGCCTCCTCGGGGACATGCCCGACCCAGAAGCCGCCATTGTCGATGTAGCGCTGGATCTGCTCGGGGTTCGGCGCGCCGCGGCCATGGCTGTCGCCGTTGCCCCGCCAGCCCGAGAGCGGGCCGACGCCGGGCCGGCGCTGGTGGTTGACGATGTAGTCGGCATAGTCGCGATAGACCGGCTCGCCCTCGGCATCGACCATGCCGGGCAGCTTCAGGCGCACGCCGAGGTCGATCAGCACCGACTGGAAGCCGCGCACGCCGGCATGGCCGGGCCGCTCGGGCTCGACCACCGGCCAGCGAATGGCGTCGGCCGCCGCGTCGGGCTCGCAGATCGGCCGGTCGAGCAGACTGATGCAGTCGTGGCGCTCGAGATAGGTGGTGTCGGGCAGGATCAGGTCGGCGAAGGCCACCATCTCGGAGGAATAGGCGTCGGAATAGATGATCTTCGGGATCACATAGTCGCCGACATCATCCTGGGCCGTCAGCATGCCGATGACCTCGGAGGTGTTCATCGACGAGTTCCAGGCCATGTTGGCCATGTAGAGGAAGAGCACGTCGACCGGATAGGGATCACGGGCGGCGGCATTGGCGATGACCATGTGCATCAGCCCGTGGGCGGCCAGCGGCGCCTCCCAGGAATAGGCCTTGTCGATGCGCTTCGGGCGGCCGTCCGCGTCGAGCGCCAGATCCTCGGGGCCGCGGACATAGCCCAGATGCGGCCCGTCGAGCGGCTTGCCCGGCGTGACCTTGTGATGGGGCTTGGGATGCGCCGAGACCGGCTTGGGGTACGGCGGCTTGAAGCGGAAACCGCCCGGCGTCTCGACGCTGCCGAGGATGATCTGCAAGAGATGCAGGGCGCGGCAGGTCTGGAAGCCGTTGGAATGCGCCGAGATGCCGCGCATGGCATGGAAGCTGACCGGGCGGCCGATCATCTTCTCGTGGCGCTGGCCGCGGAAATCGGTCCAGGGGCGATCGAGGGTGATCGTCCTCTCGAAGGCGACATGGGCCAGTTCGGCGGCGATGCGCCGGATGGTGGCCGCGGGGATGCCGCAGCGCTCCTCCACCGCCTCGGGCGCATAGGCGGGGTCGAGGTAGGCCTCGGCCATGAGCTGGAACACCGGCTTGCCATGGGTCGCGCCGAGGTTGACCGCACCATGCAGCGCCGGCTTCACCCCCTCCGTATCCCAGGGCACGGCACGGTGGCGGGTGCGATCCCAGACCAGCTCGCGCCCCTCGGCGTCGCGCAGGAACAGCCCCCAGGTCGGCGAGCGGGGATCCTGGTCCACCAGATGCGCGGCATTGGTGTAGCGCATGAGATAGTCGAGATCGACCTTGCCCGCCGCCATCAGCTCGTGGACCAGCGACAGGATGAAGAGCCCGTCGGTGCCCGGCGTGATGCC
>CAYLHK010000058.1:0-19773 GCA_964383295.1 uncultured Rhodovulum sp. | reverse complement strand
GCCGCGGATAGGCCGCGACCAGCGCCTCGCGCAGCGCCTCGACCACCTCGGGCTCGACGTCGTTCGCGAGATGGCGCGACGCCTGCGGGGTCGGCAGCTTGCGCCAGCGGTCCTCGACCTCCTTCTCCTTGGCGAGCGTGTTGGTGATGCGCGCGAACAGCGGCAGCTTTGCCTCGAACACCCTCGCCAGCGCCTCGGCACCGGCCTGACGGCGGTCGCGGTCGGTGTCGGAGAGGAGGTTGAGCGTGGCTTCGAGCGACAGGGTCTCGCCGTCGACCTCGAATTCGAGCCCGGCCATGGTCTCGTCGAAGAGCCGGTTCCAGGCGGCGGCGCCGACCACTGACTGGTCGTGCAGGAAGCGTTCCAGCTCGTCGGAGAGTTGGTAGGGCTTCATCTTGCGGATGCGCTCGAGGATCGGGCGGTAGCGGGCGAGATCGGCGCTGCCCGCCAGGAGCGCATCGAGGCGGGCGTCCTCGATACGGTTCAGCTCGAGCGTGAAGAAGACCAGCGGCGTGGTGGCGTCGGTGATCACCGCCTGCATGTCGCCGAAGAACTTGCCGCGCGCGGCGTCGGTGGTGATCTGGTAGTGGCGCAGGCCGGCATAGCTCATGATGCGGCCCGAGACCGACTGGATGCGCTCGAAGCGGCGCACGGCCTCGAGCAGGCCGGCGGCGTCGATGCCGGCCAGATTGCCTTCATAGGCGGCGGCGAAATCGGCGGCCTCGGCCTTGAGCCAGTCGAGATCGCGGGTGATCTCGGGCGCCTCGGGGGCGGGATAGAGGTCGGTCAGATCCCATTCCGGCAGCGCGCCGAATTCCCCGGCGGCGGGGTCGCGGGCGTCGCGTGCGGGGCGCGGCGTGTCGATCATTGGGGTGCTCCTCGATGCTGCCCGAGACTTATGTGCTCGGGCAGCCTCTGTCGAGAAGGCCGGGGCTCACGCGGCGCGCAGTGCCGCGGCGCGCTTGCCGTCCAGGCTCCAGGCGCCGGGGCCGGCGACGAAGATGTAGAGGAAGACGAAGCAGAAGAGGATGGCCGCGTCACCGCCGTTGTTGACGGGGAAGACGTTCGCCGGCGCATGCGCGTACCAGTAGGCCACCGCCATGGTACCCGATGCGATGAAGGCCGCCGGCCGGGTGAAGAGGCCGAGCAGGATGAGGATGCCGCCCACGATCTCGATCACGCCGGCGAGCCCGAAGATCGAGAAGAGCGGGGGCGAGAAGTCCGAGGCCGGAAAGCCGAGCAGCTTCTGCGTGCCGTGCGGGATGAAGATCAGGGCGGAGACGATCCGCAGCAGACCAAGGGCGCGCGGCGCCCAGACGGTTTCGAGCTCGGTGGTGTTCATCGGCGACCTTTCGCACTGCAATGCAGCACGAAGCTTGGCCGACACACGCCTCACGGTCAATTAAATGTGTCTAAACAACTCGTGATGGCAGAGGGCGTTCGGCGAAATGGGCGACGAGGTTGTCGACCGCCAGATCGCCCATGGCGGTGCGCGTCTCCAGCGTGGCGCTGCCGATATGCGGCAGCAGGGTGACGTTCTCCAGATCGATCAGCGCCTGCGGCACATGCGGCTCGGCGGCGAAGACGTCGAGCCCGGCGCCGGCGATGCGGCGCTCGCGCAGGGCCTCGATCAGCGCCGGCTCGTCGACGATGTCGCCGCGGGCGGTGTTGACCAGATAAGCGGTCGGCTTCATCCGGGCGATCAGCGCCGCCGAGATCAGCCCCGCATTCTCCGCCCCGCCCGGCGCGTGCAGCGAGACGACGTCGGCCTCGGACATCACCGCCTCGATGCTCGGCCGGCTCTCGGCGACGAAGAAGTCGAAGGGGCCGACGGCCGAGCGGTTGTAGTAGATGACCTTCATGCGGAAGCCGAGCGCGGCGCGGCGCGCGGTCGCCTGGCCGATCCGACCCATGCCGATGATGCCGAGCGTCTTGCCCTGCAGCCCCATCCCCATGAAGCCGGTGGGCCGGAACCCGTCCCATTCGCCCCGGCGCAGCAGGGCCTCGGTCTCGCTCATGCGCCGGGTGGCGGAGAGCATCAGTGCGATGGCGATATCGGCCGTGGCGTCGGTGAGCACGTCGGGGGTGTTGGTGACGACGAGGCCGGCGGATTTCGCGGTGGGCAGGTCGATGTTGTTCACCCCGACGCCGTAGTTCGCCACGATCTTCACCCGGCGGCGGCCCTCGGCGGCGATCATCTCGGCGTCGATCGCATCGGTCACCGCGCAGAGCACACCGTCGGCCTCCTGCATGGCGCGCAGCAGGCGGGCACGGGTGAAGGGCGTATCATCGGGATTGAGCGACACGGTGAAGTGCTCGCGCAGCCGCTCCTCGACCGCCTCCGGCAGCTTGCGGGTGACGATGATGCGGGGCTGGGCCATGGCGTTCCTCTCATGGGCGGCGCCTGCGGGCCTCGTGTCGCCCGGTCCTCCGCCCGCATGAAGCGTTTTCGCAAGCCTAGCAGCCCCTTGCAGAGGCATCCAGCAGGAATGCCGCAGGGGGCCGGTGGTGCGAGGCCCTCAGTGCATCCGCGCGCCGGGCGGTACCTCGCGGTCGGGGCCGACCAGGACCACGGCGCCGTCCGCATCGCTGAGGCCGAGGGTCAGGACCTCGGAGCGGAAGGGGCCGATCTGGCGCGGCGGGAAGTTCACAACCGCCAGCACCTGCCGGCCGACCAGTGTGGCGGGGTCGTAGTGCTCGGTGATCTGCGCCGAGGATTTCCGCTCGCCGATCTCGGGGCCGAAGTCGATCCAGAGCTTGATCGCGGGCTTGCGCGCTTCGGGGAACGGCTCGGCGCGCGTCACACGGCCGACGCGGATGTCCACCTTGAGAAAGTCCTCGAATGCGATCGTCGTCATGCCTGTCTCCCGGGATCCGCGGCTTCCTTAGCACGGATGCGGGGGGTTGATACCGGCTCGGGCAGATTGCTTCGCAAGGGCGGGTTCGGACGAAGGGCCGGAGCGGGGGATTGCGCAGGCCTGCGCGGACATGCAGCACTCGCGAAGCGGCGCCTGGCCGCCGGAACTTGGACGAGGGGGAACGAGATGATGAAGGGCGTGTGGGCGATGGCAGCGCTGGCGGGGGCGGCCCTGGCGCTGAGCGGCTGCAACGAGACGGCGGCGCTCGAGGTGGATCAGGCGAACGCGGGGCGCAGCGCGCCGGGCGATCTCTGCGTCGCGGCGGTGTCCGAGCAGGTCGAGGTGGTCGATGTCACCGTTCTGGACGTCGCGACCCCGACTGCGGATACGGTGGTGACCGTCGTCACCGTCGGGGTCGGCACGGCGCTTGTGCCCTGGCGCTGCTCGGTCTCGGCACAGGGCGTGGTGACCGAGGTGGAGGCCGTTACCGGCTAGGCGGCCGGCAGGGCCGCGACGGGTCAGCCGCTGCGGCCGGCCCGTCCGGCCAGATCGCGCATCTCGGCGAGGCTTTCCTTCACCCGCGCGGTGACGATCTCGTAGGCCTCGCTGTTGGCCTTCTGCGCCGATTCCGCCAGCGTCTGCATGTTGGCCAGCGCCTTCTCGAAGGCGGCACGGGCCAGCTCGCCCTGGGCCTTCGCCCGCTCGGGGTCGATCTTGGTGGCGTCGAGCGATTTCAGGTGCTGCTGCGCCTCGGCCATCGTGGCCTCGAAGATCTCCATCTGCTTGCGGAAGAGGTCCTGATAGCCCGCGGCGGCCGCCTTGTTGGCCTCGACCAGAGCGTCCATGTTCTTGCGCTGCGCGTTGACCATGGCCTCGGTGTCCACTTCCGGCAGCTTCAGATTCGCCAGAGCCTTGGTGAAATCGTTGTTGCGCAGGAACTCGGCCATCTTCTCCGGGTCGAACGAGAAGGTCTTGGGATCGAACATCTTTCTCTCCTCTCAGGGTCAGCCCCGCAGGGCGCGGCTCCGGTCGGCGGCTGCAGTCACGGCGCGAGCGATGAGCGGCGGCAGTCCGGTCTTCTCCTCCATCAGCACCTCCAGTGCGGCGGCGGTGGTGCCGGCCGGGCTCGTCACGTCGATGCGCAACTGCGCGGGATCGCGCCCCGAGGATTCGGCGAGCGCCCCCGCTCCGGCCACGGTAGCACGCGCGAGTTGCAGCGCAATGTCGGGCGCGAGCCCCTCGGCCTCGCCGGCGGCGGCCAGCGCCTCGATCAGCAGGAAGACATAGGCCGGGCCCGAACCCGACAGAGCGGTGACGGCGTCCATCTGCGCCTCGTCCGCCAGGCGCACGGTCTGCCCGACCGCGGCCATCAGCCCCTCGGCCAGCGCCAGACCCGCCTCGCCGGCTGCCGCGTTGGCGACCAGCGCGGTGATCCCGCGCCCGACGGCGGCCGGCGTGTTCGGCATGGCGCGCACGATCGGGGTGGCGGGGCCGAGGGCGGCCTCGAAACTGGCGATCGGCGTGCCGGCGGCGATGGAGAGAAAGAGCGTGCGGCCGCCGCCCAGCGCCGCGATGTCGGGCAGCGCGCCGGCCATCATCTGCGGCTTGACCGCGAGGAGTGCTGCGGCGGGATCGGCGGGAAGCGGGCCGTTCAGGGCCAGCCCCTCCCCTGCCAGCGCCTGCAGCCGCGGCGAGGGTGAAGGCTCGCGCACCGCGAAGGCAGAGGCCGGCAGTCCACCGGCGAGCCAGCCCTCGAGCAGCGCGCTGCCCATCTTGCCGCAGCCCAGGATGACCAAGCCGCGGCCGGCGATGTCGGAGACGTCCATCGAACCCCCTTCCCGGTCCGGGAAAGGGGACCGGCGTCAGGCGCGACCGTAGGCTTCGGACATGGCGATGCCAAGCGCCTTCTCCGGCGCCTCGCCGCCGAAGGCGACGAGCTGGAAGGCCGGGTAGAAGCGCTCGCAGGCGGCCATGGCCGTGCGCACCATGTCATTGATCTGGGCCGAGCTGGCCATCGCGCCACCGGTCAGATTGAGGCTGTAGCGATAGGCCATCAGCTTCTGGTCACGCCAGGTCACGAAGGCGCCCGACCAGCAGCGGTCGTTGGCCAGCGCCATGGCCGCGTTCATCGCCGACACGCGGCGCTGGGGGGGCAGCATCTCAAAGGCCGCGACGATGCGCAGCGCCTCCTCGCGCGAGGACCAGGCGAGCGTCACCGAATAGGTGGTCCAGCTGCCGTCGATCGCCATCGCGATCTGGTTGTCGGCGATCCGATCGAAGTCCCACGAGCGCTCCTCGGCCAGCGTCTCGACGATGTCGATCGGGTGGAGGTCCTCGCAGTCAAACTCACGCTCGACGATGCCCATGCCCGGTGCCTCTCATTCGGGCCGCCGGCGGGGTATATCCCCGCTCGGTGGCGGAGGTTAACAACAGGTCAACGACGTAACCCGCTGACCTACAAAATATGGTGGTAGTCCGTGGAGATTCTGTAAAGCGAAAAATCGTTAACGCAGGTCACGATTGCTGACGCACCCGCGCCCTGCGCAAAACCCCGCCAATCAGCCGCGCCCGGCTTCGAGCGCGTCGATGCGGGCTTTCAGCGCCTCGTTCTCCTCGCGCGCCTTCTGCGCCATGGCGCGGACGGCCTCGAACTCGTCGCGGGTCACGAAATTGCGATCGGCGAGCCAGCGGTCGACCACGCCCTTCATCGCCGTCTCGGCTTCGGTGCGCGCGCCCTGCGCCACGCCCATGGCGTTCTGCATGAGCTGCGAGATGTCGTCGAACACCTTGTTCCGGGTCTGCATGGCGATCACTCCTGACTGCTTCGCGACATATGGCCCCTGCCGGGGCCTTTGCCAATGGGCGGGCGGATCGCTCAGTCGGCGACCTTCTTCACGAACTCCGACTTCAGGCCGATCTGCCCGGTCCCGGGGATCCTGCAGTCGATGTCGTGATCTCCCGCCACCAGCCTGATGCCGCGCACCTTGGTGCCGACCTTGATCACCGAGGATGAGCCCTTGAGCTTGAGGTCCTTGATCACCGTCACCGTGTCGCCGTCGGCGAGAACGTTGCCGACGCTGTCGCGCACCACGAGATCGGGCGCTTCGGAGGCGCCGGGCGACCACTCATGGGCGCATTCCGGGCAGGCAAGCAGGGCATCGACCTGATAGGTATAGGTCGACGAGCAGGCGGGGCACGCTGGCAGATCTTCGGTCATGCGGGGCTTATACGAATCCGCGGCCGCGGTATCCAGATCCAGATCACGGCCCCTGCCGCGCCGCGCCGCATCGGCTTGACACCCGGTGGCTTCACCCCGATTCAGGGCGCGCCGACACTGCGGAGCCGCCTGCGAGCCCATGGACGCCTTCATCCCCTTCCCTGCCATCGACCCGGTGCTGGTGACGATCCCGCTCGGCTTCGCCGAACTCGCCATTCGCTGGTATGCGCTGGCCTATATCGCGGGCCTGCTGATCGGCTGGCGCTATGTCTCCTGGCTGATGGCGCGGCCCGCGCTCTGGGGCGGCAGGGCGCCGATGCGGCCCGACCAGTCGGACGATCTGCTGACCTGGATGATCCTCGGCGTGATCCTCGGCGGGCGGCTGGGCTATGTGCTGTTCTATCAGCCGGGGTATTACGCCGCCAATCCGGGCGAGATCCTCGCGGTCTGGCGGGGCGGCATGTCGTTTCACGGCGGCTTTCTGGGCGTGGTCGCGGGGGTGATCGGCTTCGCCTGGTCTCGCGGGCTGGACGTGCTGCGCCTCGGCGACGCGGTGGCGGCGGCGGCGCCGATCGGGATCTTCTTCGGGCGGCTGGCGAATTTCATCAATGCCGAGCTCTGGGGGCAGCCGACCACGCAGCCCTGGGGCGTCCTTTTCCCCGGCCAGGGCGCCGAGTGCCCGCTGACCTGGGTGGGTCCCTGCGCGCGCCATCCCTCGCAGCTCTACGAAGCGGCGCTGGAGGGGGTGCTTCTCTTCCTCGTCATCGCCTGGGCGATCCGGCGCGGGGCGCTGATGCGGCCGGCGCGGGTGATCGGGATCTTCCTCGCCGGCTACGGGCTGGCGCGGTTCCTGGTCGAGTTCGTGCGCGAGCCGGACGGGCAGTTCGTCACTGCCGCCAATCCCGCCGGCCATGTGCTGGCGATCGGCGAGATCGGCGTGTCGATGGGCCAGCTCCTGTCGCTGCCGATGATCCTCGTCGGCCTCGTCCTGCTGCTGCGGCCGCCGCGTGTCGCCGCTTGAAGCCGATATCCGGGCGCGGATCGCGGCCTCCGGGCCGATGCCGCTCGACGAATACATGGCGCGCTGCCTCGGCGATCCCGAGCACGGCTACTACGTGACCCGCGATCCGCTGGGGGCGGCGGGCGATTTCACCACCGCGCCCGAGATCAGCCAGATGTTCGGCGAGATGCTCGGCGCCTGGGCGGCGGCGGTCTGGCACGGCATGGGGGCGCCCGCGCGCTTCGTGCTGGCAGAGCTCGGCCCCGGCCGCGGCACCCTGATGCGCGATGTGCTGCGCGCGGGCGGGGTGCTGTCGGGATTCGCCGCGGCCGCCGAGGTCTGGCTGGTCGAGATGAGCCCTGCCCTGCGCGCCCGGCAGGCCGAGGTGCTGGCGGGCGCCGCGCCGCGCTGGGCGGAGGGGGTGGCTGCGCTGCCGTCGGGGCCGCTGATCCTGCTTGCCAACGAGTTTCTCGACGCGCTGCCGATCACGCAGTTCCAGCGCACCGACGCGGCCTGGCGTGCGCGGCATGTGACGGTGGATGGCGGTCGGCTCGCCTTCGGCTGGGGGCCGCCGCTGCCGATGCCGCTGGCGGAGACGCGGTTCGGCCCGGTGCCGGACGGGACAGTGGTCGAGGTCGCGCCCGAGGCCGAGGCGGTCGCGGCGCGGCTGGGGGCGCGGATCGCGGCGCAGGGGGGTGCGGCGCTCTTCATCGACTACGGCGCCTGGGACGGCACCGGCGACACGCTGCAGGCGCTGGCGGCCCATGCGCCCGCCGATCCGCTGGCGGCACCGGGAAATGCCGACCTGACGGCGCATGTCCGTTTCCGCGCCATTGCCGAGGCGGCCCGGCCCGCCCGCGCCCATGGCAGCCTGGCCCAGGGGGTGTTTCTCGAGCGGCTGGGCATCACCGCGCGGGCCCGGCGGCTCGCCGAGGGGCGCGACGCGGCGGTGGCTGAGGAGATCGCGCGTGCACACCGCCGCTTGACCCACCCGGCGGAAATGGGAAACCTCTTTCAAGTGCTCGCCCTCACACCGGAGGATGCGCCGGTTCCGCCCGGCTTTGCCGCATGACGATCGAGAAGCACACGTCCGACCTGCTCGAACCGGTCAGCCACGGGTTCTTCACCCGTCGTGGCGGCGCGTCATCGGGGATCTTCGCGGGGCTGAACTGCGGGCCGGGGTCCTCCGACCAGGCCTCGGCGGTGGCGACCAACCGCGCACGCGTGGCCGAGGCGATGGGGGTGGCGCCGGCGAGGCTGCTGTCGCTGCACCAGGTGCATTCGGCCGAGGTGGTGGTGGCGGGGGCCGAAGGCTGGCCCGGCGGCGGCAGCGAGCGGCCGCGCGCCGATGGCATGGTGACGGCCACGCCGGGGATGGCGCTCGGCATCCTGACCGCGGATTGCGCCCCGGTGCTCTTCGCCGACCCGGATGCGGGGGTGATCGGCGCCGCCCATGCCGGCTGGCGCGGAGCGCTCGACGGGGTGCTCGAGGCGACGCTCGCCGCGATGGAACGGCTGGGGGCGCGGCGCGCGAACATCGCCGCGGCGGTCGGGCCCACGATCAGCCAGCGCGCCTACGAGGTGGGACCGGAATTCCTCGAGCGGTTCATCGCGGACGACCCCGAGCATTCGCGCTTCTTCGCCGGCGGCACCGGCGACCGGGTGCATTTCGACCTGCCCGGATTTGTCCTGCACCGGCTGCGCGAGGCAGGCGTGGGCGCGGCAGGGTGGATCGGCGCCTGCACCTATTCCGACCCGGTGCGCTACTATTCCTACCGGCGCACCACCCAGGCGGGCGAGCCCGACTATGGGCGGCTGATCTCGGTCATCGTCCTGTGACGGCCGGGCCGGTCGCGCAATACAGACTCTGAAATCCTGCAGTTTCGTATTGCGTTTTTAGGCGTATGGCATGCGTGCTGCGCGCACGTCGCCGGGCTTTTCTTCATCACGTTGACACGGATCAAGTCGCGCCTGCATCCGCGCGTGTACACATGTGGAAGCAGTCCACGTCGGATACGCCGATACTTATCCACAGAAGGTGGACAAACGGAACATAGGGAGATCATATTGCCAACGGAAACGCCGACGAGCGACCCGCGCCTCGCGCAGGTGTGTCTTTACGCGCAGTCGGTACGCGATAGTGCTCGCGCTTGGGCACAACTTGTGCTCGGCTGAATGTGGCGCCTTCTCGACGCGGCGGCCGCGCTGCCTGCCGTCGGGATTGGAACGGCCCGGTCGCGGGCGGTCGCCGAAAGAAGAAGCAGAGAGGGGATGGTAGTCAGGTGCGGACTTCAACCGGAAAGGCGCCGGCAGCCGGAGCCGTGGCAACGTACACCGTTCAGCGTCGCATGCAGCCACAGGCAGGGATACCGCTCTACGAGGCGGTGAAGCGTCAGATCTCCGAGGCGATCATGACGGGGGAATGGCCGCCCGGAACCGTGCTGCCGAGCGAGGTCGTGCTCGCCCAGAACCTAGGTGTGGCGGTGGGCACCGTGCGCCGCGCGCTGATCGAGCTGGCGCGCGAGGGGATGCTCAGCCGGCGGCGCAAGACCGGCACGGTGGTCATCGGCGAGACGCCGCATTTCAGCCTGCGCTCGTTCTTCCAGTACTTCCGCCTGCATCGGCATGACGGCACGCTGGTCCATTCCATCGTGCGCGTGCTCTCGATCGAGACCGGCCCTGCCGGCGAGAGCGAGCGGGTGGCGCTGCGGCTGGAACCGGGGGCCGAGGTGGTGCGCGTGGAGCGGCTGCGCCTGCTCGACGGCCGGCCGGTCATGCGCGACCGGATCACGCTCAACGCCGCGACCCTCCCCGGCTTTCCGGTGCGGATGGAAGATATGCCGGAGAGAATTTACGCCCATCTGCTGGAACGCCATGGGGTGCGGGTCACCGTGGTGAACGAGCGGCTGACCGCGCGTCTGGCGGGACCGGAGGACCGCGAGCTGCTCGAGCTCGACGATCCGTCGGCGGTCCTCTGCATCGAGGAGACGTCCTACGATCAGTCGGGCCGCCCTGTTCTGCTGGCCTCGCGCACGGCGACAACCGAGAACCACATGTACGTCAACGAGATACGCTGACGGGCGTGGCAGGGCCGGGACACGGGAGCGGGGCGTTCGCATCGGCCGGCGCGGGAGCTAGGGCGCCGGCACCAGCGACCGCGCCGGCTCCTGGCTGGCGGCGATGAACGGCGGGGCGGCCTCGATCAGCGGCATCGCCAGCCCGCGGCCGGCCTCGCGCAGCGCGGCCACCAGGTCGGGATAGGGCTCGGTCCGGCGGTACTGCGAGGGGATCATGGTGACGATGCGGCGCGGCTCCATGTCGATGCGATAGAGCCGCACCCCCTCGCCGCCCCCCGGATCGGTCAGCACGCTCAGCGCCGGCACGATGCAGATGCCGAGCTCGGCGCGCACCAGTCCGAGCGCCAGCTCGAAACTGCGCACCCGCGCTCGCAGCCGGTTCATCGGCAGAAAGCGGTCGTACCAGTCCTGCACGCGCCGCGTATGCTGGCTGCCGAAGACGAACTGGATCGTCGCATGCAGGATCGCCGCCGCGGCAGGGTCCATGTCGCGCGACGGGTCGCGGACGCCGGCAAGATCGAGCGCCCTCGGCACCGCCAGCACGTGCGGGTCCTCGAGGATCGACTCCTGCCAGAAGCCGGCGCTGACCTCGGCGACGGAGCTCGCCGACAGGAGCCCGACATTGATCCGCCGCGCGTAGAGCAGGTCTAGGATCTCGGCCGGCGCCAGCTCCTGGAGGTCGTATTCCGTGGTGGGATAGGCGGTCTCCAGCGCCTGCATCGTCGCAGGCAACAGCGCGCGCACCGGCGAGGTGACGCCGGCGATGCGCACCGTCCGCCGGGCCAGCCCCCCCGCGAGGCCGTCCTCCAGTTCCTGCATGCCGCGCAGCACTGCTTCGCTCTTGCGCAGCAGCCAGGCGCCCGTCTCGGTCAGTTCGAGCCGGTTCGAGCGGCGCTCGAAGAGCCGGATGCCGAGCGCACTCTCCAGCCCGGTCAACTGCTGGCTGAGCGTGGGCTGGGCGATGCCGAGGGTCTTGGCGGCCCGCGTCAGCGACTCGGCATGGGCGATCGCCCAGAAGGCGCGCAGCCGCCGGATGGTTATCTCGCCCCCCGCGCGCGCGCCGCTCGCGGCGAGATCGGACCATTCGTCCTCGGCGCGCGGGTCGTCGCTGTCATGGCGCACGGCCGGCCGATCCGTCATGGCGGGCACCCTCTCGCCGCAGTCTTCGCTGAAACGATCGTATGACAAAAGCGCCCGCGAAGGAAAGGGCCCGGCGCGCCGCCCCGCCAGGCGACGGATCAGGCGTTCTCCACCACGAAGGCGATCTCGCGCGGCGTCATGTCTGCGCCGTTGATCGGGACCATGTCCTGCGGGCAGGCGGACATGGCGAACACGCAGTCCATCTCGGCGCGCAGGCGGACATGATCGCCCGGCTGCGACACAGGCGCCAGCCAGTCCACCGACCCGTCGGCATGGACGGGGATGTTCATCCAAACATTGAACGGCTGCGGCACATGCGCGACCGGCAGCCCGATCGCCATCATCGCCATGCGCAGGTTGTCCGAGCAGTTGTCGTGGTAGCCCGCCGCCCCCAGCGCGCGGTAGCGGTAGACGTCACAGGCCGCGATCAGCGTGTCGTGCACGCCGGGCGAGCTGTCCTCGACCAGGGTCAGGATCGGCCGGCGGCGGTTGGTGGCCAGCGCATCCCCGACCCGCGGCACCACCCGGCTGAGCCCGGCACGCGCATGCGGCCAGGACAGGTACTCGGAGCGGTCGCCGGCATTGAAGGCCCAAGCATCGCAGACCTGGGTGCCGTGCGGATTGACGATCCGGATCACCTGCCCGGCAGCGAGCCGCACCGCGCGGCCCTGACGTGCCGGCACGGTGTAGCTCTGCCCGGGGATCGGCGCTCCATCCGCCGAGATCGGCGTGGCGAGCGTCGGGTTCACCCCGCCGATCGCGGCATTGTCGCGGGGATCCTCACACATTGCCCCGCCCCGCCGCGGCCGGTTCGGGTTCGTGATGGCGGCAGAGGCCGTGATCGCCCAGCACCTCGATCACCCGGCAGCCGGCGATCGAGCCGTGCCGGCACTGCGCCACCATGCGCTCCAGCTCGGCCTCCAGCGCCGTCAGCCGGGCGATCCGCTCGCGGACCGCGATCAGCTGCGCCGTGGCGATGGCATCGGCGGCGGCGCAGGACTGGTCCGGCCGGTCCGACAGGCTGAGCAGGTCCCGGATCGCCTCCAGCGAGAAGCCGAGGTCGCGCGCATGGCGCACGAAGGCCAGCCGATCCAGCGCCTCGGTACCGTAGAGGCGCTGGTTCCCGCTGCTGCGGTCGGGCTCGGGCAACAGGCCGATCTGCTCGTAGTAGCGGATGGTCGGGATCTTCACGCCCGCCGACTTGCCAAGTTTTCCGATCGTCAGCATCGAAACCCCCTTGAAGCTATAGTTGCTAGAGACATTAGGTTCCGATTCGACCAAGGCAAGGCCCGCGATGCCGGGCGGATCGGAATGAGCATGGATACGACCACGACCCCCCTCAGGAACGCGCCCGAAGGCGCAACCACGGCCGGCGCCACGCCGCGCGAATGGACCGTCTCGGGCATGGACTGCGCCGCCTGCACGGCCAAGGTGCGCAACGCGCTGGCACGGATGCCGGGGGTCAGCGACGTCGAGGTCGCGTTGATGACCGAGCGGCTGCGGCTGCGGCTCGACGAGTCCATGACCCCGCGCGAGACGGTGGAAGCGGCGGTGCGTGCGCTCGGTTACGGGGTCACGCCCCGCGGCGAGGGCGCCGCGCCAGCGCCGCGTCCCGCACATGATCACGATCACGATCACGAAGGGCATGACCACGAAGGGCACGACCACGATCATCCGCATGGCGCTGCGGCCGGCGCGGCGCATGTCCACGATGACCCGGCCGACCGGGGCAAGCGCTGGTTCCAGACCGCCAAGGGCCGGCTGGTCATCCTGACGGGCGCGCTGCTGGTGGCGGCCTGGGGGGTCGAGCTGACCGTCCCGAGCTCGATCGGCTACTGGGCCTTCGTCACCGCCTGCCTGATCGGCGTGGCACCGGTGGCGCGCCGCGCCTTTGCGGCGCTGCGGCTGGGGCAGCCCTTCACCATCGAGAGCCTGATGACGATCGCCGCGACCGGGGCGCTGTTCATCGGCGCCGCCGAGGAGGCGGCGCTCGTCGTCTTCCTCTTCGCCGTGGGCGAGGTGCTGGAAGGCGTGGCCGCCGGCAAGGCCCGCGACGGGATCCGGGCGCTGGCCGCCCTCGTTCCGTCCACGGCGCTGCTCGAGACCGGCGGCGCGACGCAGGAAGTCCCTGCCGCCTCGCTCGCGATCGGACAGGTGGTGCTGGTGCGCCCCGGCGACCGCGTCCCCGCCGACGGCGATATCATCGAGGGCATCTCGGGCATCGACGAAAGCCCGGTGACCGGCGAAAGCGTGCCACGCAGCCGCGGCCCGGGTGATGCGGTCTTCGCGGGCTCGATCAATACCGAGGCGGCGCTGCGCGTCACCGTGACCCGCGCCGCCGCGGACAACACGATCGCGCGCATCGTGCGGCTGGTCGAAGAGGCCGAGAGCGCGCGGGCGCCGACCGAGCGCTTCATCGACCGCTTCAGCCGCTGGTACATGCCGGCGATCGTGGCGGCGGCGGCCCTGGTGGTGCTGGTGCCGCCGCTGGCCTATGGCGCCGACTGGGACACCTGGATCTACCGCGGGCTGGCGCTGCTGCTCATCGGCTGCCCCTGCGCGCTGGTGATCTCGGTTCCCGCCGCGATCGCCTCGTCGCTCTCGGCCGGCGCACGCCGCGGCCTGCTGATGAAGGGCGGGGCGGTGATCGAGGCGGCATCGACGGTGCGCCATGCCGCCTTCGACAAGACCGGCACGCTGACCCGCGGCCGCCCCGAGGTGACCGACGTCGTCCCCTTCGGCCCGGCCACGATAGCCGATGTCCTGTCCGTTGCGGCCGCGGTCGAGGCCGGGTCGAGCCATCCGCTCGCCACCGCCATCGCCGCGAAGACCGAGGCCGAGGGCGTGACGCCGCCCCCCGCCCGGGATGCCCGGGCGCTGCCGGGCCGCGGCGTCGAGGCACGGCTCGCGGATGGGCTGGCCATGGTGGTCTCGCCCCTCCATGTCCGCGAGATCGGCGGGTTCGGAGCCGGTGAGGGCGAGCGCGCCGCCGCGCTGGAGGCCGAGGGCAAGACCGTGGTGGTCGTGCTGCGCGAGGGGCGCAGCCTCGGCCTCGTCGCCATGCGCGACGAGCCGCGCCCGGATGCGGTGGAGGCCATGCGCCAGCTCGCGGCGCTGGGCGTGTCGGCCACGATGCTGACCGGCGACAATCCCCGGACGGCGGCGGCCATCGCCGGCGGGCTCGGCATGGACTTCCGCGCCGAGATGATGCCGGCCGACAAGCTCGAGGCGATCCGCGCGCTGGCCGCCGGGGGCGGCGTGGTGATGATCGGCGACGGGATCAACGACGCGCCGGCGCTCAAACAGGCGACGGTGGGCATCGCCATGGGCTCGGGCACCGACGTCGCGCTGGAGACCGCCGATGCGGCCATCCTGCGCGACCGGGTCACGGACGTGCCGGCGACCATCCGGCTGGCGCGGGCGAGCATGGCGAACATCCGCCAGAACGTGACAATCGCGCTGGGGCTGAAGGCGGTGTTCCTGGTGACATCGGTCCTCGGCATCACCGGGTTGTGGATCGCGATCCTCGCCGACACGGGCGCGACGGTCCTGGTCACGCTGAACGCGCTGCGCCTGCTGCGCTTCGATCCAGAGCGGGTGTGAAGCCCCGCTACTGCGGCAGCCTTGCCTCCGGGCGGGCTGTCGCACTGACGAAGCCCAGCACATAGACGGCCGAGAGCGCGCCGAGGATCAGCACCACAGCGGGCGAGCTGCCGGTGACGTCGTAGATCACCCCGCCCGCCACCGGACCCGCCGCCATGCCGAGGCCGGACGCGAGCCGGGCGAAGGAGAGGTTGGCGGCGAAATGCGCCGGCGGTGCGAGCTGGCGCAGCGCGACGGCGAGCAGCACCTGCTGACCCCCGAAGCCTATGGCGAGCGCGACCGGGTAGATCGCCGTCCCCGCCGTCTGCCAGCCCGCGAACACGAGCACCATGCCGAGGAAGGTGCCCGCCACCGCGAAAGCCGCGACATGGAGCACGCGGGCGACGCCGATGTGATCGCTCAGCCAGCCGCTCGCCAGCCGCCAGGCAAAGACCGTCCCGCCGGCCAGAGCGACGATCCAGACCGCGCGCGCCGGCGCGATGCCCTCGCCGTCGAATATGGCGATCTGCTGGGTGAGCAGACCGTGATAGGCCGCCGATCCGCAGAAATAGCTCACGCACATCACCAGCATCGCGCGCGACGGCAGGCTCATCCGCCATCGCCCCTCTGCCGCCTCCCGGCGCGGCGCGCGGCGGACGGTGTCGAAGACCAGCAGATGTAGGGACAGCACGACGACAAGCGTCAATGCCGCCAGCACCGCATAGGCCGCGCGCCAGCCCCAGCCGTCGATCACGAACTGCAGGAGCGGCAGGCCGAGCATGGTCGCGAACCCCGAGCCCGCATCCGCGATCGACATGGCGGTCGCCAGCCGCCGCCGCACCCGCCGCGCGAGCAGTGCGAAGACGACGAACGAGCTGACGCATTGCGCGCCGATGCCGCCGGCGACGCCGAAGACGAGCCAGTAGGCGGTGATGCTGCCGACCCAGGCCGAGGTGAGCGCCAGCGCCCCCCCGAGCAGGAGCGCGAGCAGGCCGAGCACGCGGCGGCTGTTCCAACGGCCGAGGGCCGCGCCGATCAGCGGCGCGGAGAGCGCATTGGCGAGCGCGAAGGTGGCGAAAACGCCAGAGATCTCGCCGCGCGACCAGCCGAACTCACGCTGGAAGGCGACGAGAAAGAGGCCGAACGATCCCCAGATCAGCCCGGAGACGGCCATAAGCAGAAAGCCGGCGCCGACCTGCACCCGGACGGCGCGCCGGACCTGCCGGCGGCGCCCCTCGGCGACGGCGGGCGGGCGGGTCAATCCACCCGGTACCGTTCGATCATGTCCTCGTCGAGCTCGAGCCCGAAGCCCGGCCCCTGCGGCACGGCGAACATGCCGTCCTTGGGTTTGGGCCGGTTGGCGACGAGGCCGGGCCAGAGCGGGTCCCGCTCGACGTTGGCGAAGCACTCGATGGCGATCCCGTTCGGGTAGGCCGCGAGCATCTGCGCCGCGATCTGCGGCTCCTCGTGATGGGCGAGGCCGATGTCGTGCAACTGGCAGAGCGCCGCCGCCCGGCGCCATTCGGTGATGCCGCCCGCCTCGGAGGCGTCGAAGTTCATGATGTCGATCGCACCCGCGTCGATCATCCGGCGCATGCCGGCGGCCGTCGCCTCGCTCTGGCCTGCGTTGATCGGGATCGAGGTCACGCGGCGCACCTCGGCCATCATGCGCACGTCGTCATGCCAGTGGCAGGGTTCCTCGAACCAGGCGATGTCGTACTCCTCGATCATCCGCGCGAAGCGCTGCGCCTCGGCCAGCGGCCAGCCGCGGTTGGCATCGACCGCGATCATGAAGTCCGGCCCGCCCCCTTCGCGCGCGGCGGCGACGCGCTCGGCGTCCTCCTCGGCGCTGAGCCCGCCGACCTTGACCTTGCAGCCGGCCATGCCCCACTCGCGATACTGCTCCATCTCCCGCGAGAGATCGGCGAGCGTCTTGCCGTGCTCGTAATAGCCGCCGATGGTGATGATCGGCAGCTCCTGGCGGAAGCCGCCGAGCAGCCGGCAGACGTTCACACCCGCCGCCTTGCCCATCAGGTCCCAGATCGCGGTGTCGACGCAGGCCATGGCCTCCATGACCAGCTTGCGGTCGCGGTTCCATTCGGCGAGGCGGAACATCTTCGCCCAGATCCGCTCGTAGGCATGGACCTCCTCGCCGATCACCAGGGGCGCGAGCTCATCCTCGATGATCTTCAGCACCTCGCGGAAATGGCTGCGGTTGTCGCCATTATAGACCTCGGAGACGAGACCGGTGTCGGTCTGCATCCGGGTGATGATCGTGCAGCGGCTGGTGACCGTGTAGCGGCTGCCGCCGAAGTCCCGGCTGAGCGGGATCTCGATCGGGATGAGCTCGATGCCGGTGATCTTCATGGCGTCCTCATGATGGTGATATGGCTCACTCGCCCTTGGCCCCACCCTCGGACAGGCCGACGGTGAGCTTGCGCTGGACGAGCAGATAGAAGGCGACGACTGGGATGGTGATCAGCACCGCGCCCGAGAGCAGCATGCCCCAGGAGTAGATGTTGTCCTGACCGATCCAGGTGGCGAGGCCGAGGGGCAGCACCTTCTTGTTCTCCGACGAGATGAAGACGAGCGCGAAGAGGAACTCGTTCCAGGCGTGGTTGAAGGAGAAGACGCCGACCGAGACGAGGCCCGGGATCGCCAAGGGCACCGTCACCCGCCACATCGCCCCGAACCGCGTGCAGCCGTCGACCATGGCGCTCTCCTCGAGCGACATCGGGATCGCGTTGAAATACGAGCGCATGAACCAGAGCGCGAGCGGCAGGGTGAAGGCGGTGTTGGCGATGACGAGCGAGATCAGCGTGTCGGCGAGCCCGAGCTGGATCACGTAGATGTAGAGCGGCAGGACGATCAGCACCTCGGGCAGCATGTAGCAGACGAGCGCCACCCGCGCGAAGCCGCCGATCCCGAAGAAGTTGAACCGGCTGAGGCTGTAGGCCCCGAGCCCGCCAATGACGAGCGACAGCGCCGTCGCCGCCCCTGCCACGATCAGGCTGTTGAGGAAGTAGGTGGCGAAGTTCGTCTGGATGAAGAGGTCGCGGTAGTTCTGCAGCGTCCAGCGCTCGGGCAGGAAGGTGGGCGGCGAGACATAGAGCTCGGAGCCCGGCTTGAAGGACGAGATCAGCATCCAGAACAGCGGAAAGCCCACCACTGTCACAGCCGTCAGCGCCAGCAGGTAGAGCATGACGCGGTTGGCGAGGTAGTGGACGTCCTCGACCTGCCGGTGGCGGCGGGGTGCGGTCATGCTCATTGCTTGTTCTCCGCCCGCCGCATCAGGAGGAAGTAGACGGCGATCAGCGCCGCGAGGATCAGGAAGGTCAGGATCGCGATCGCCGCCGCCCGGCCGAGCTCGAAATCGACGAACCCCTTCTGGTAGACGAGGATCGGCAGGGTGGTTGTCGCGTCGAGCGGCCCGCCCCCGGTCAGCAGGTAGATGATCTCGAACTTGTGGAAGGTCCAGATCGTGCGCAGAAGCGCGGTCAGGATGAAGACAGGCATCACGTAAGGAAGCGTGATCCGCCAGAACTGCTGGAAGGGGCTCGCCCCGTCGATGCGCGCCGCCTCGTACTGTTCCTGCGGGATCGACTGCAGGATGCCGAGGATCGCCAGCACCACGAAGGGGAAGAACTTCCAGACGCCGACGATGATCACCGAGACCATGGCCCAGCGGGTCGAGCTCAGCCATTGCAGCGGCCGGCTGATGATCCCGAGGTCCATCAGGAAGAAGTTCAGGATGCCGACGATGTCGTGGAACATGTAGCGCCAGACCAGCACCGCCACGATCGTCGGCACCAGATAGGGCGCGAGCAGCACGGCGCGCGCGATGCCGCGGCCCATGAAGCTCTGGTGCAGCAGGAGCGCGATCGCGAGGCCGAGCACCATCTCTATCGCCACCGAGCCGAACACCCAGACGAATGTGTTCCAGAGCGCGCGCCAGAACTGCCGGCTCTCCAGCGCCCAGGCGAAGTTGGCGAAGCCCACCCAGGGCCCCGACAGCTCGCCGAGGCCCACGCGTTGCATGGCGGTGGCGAATACCGTGATCGTGGGCACCACCGAGAGCAGGATGATGAGCGCGATGCTGGGCGCCAGCGTCACATAGGCGAGGGTCCGGTCGCCGGGCTGGACGGTACGGGTCTCAGCCATCGGCCCGCCCCCCGGCCGCGACGGCGAGCCCGCTGGCCGTGTCGAAGCGGCGGACCTCGCCGGCGGGGACGGCGAAGGGAACGGTCTCGCCCTCGCCCGCCGTGAAGGCGATGTTGGAGGGGATGCGGGCGATCACATCCGTATCCGGCAGGTTGCCGGTGACGGTCCCGTAGATCAGCCGGTCGCCGCCGAGATATTCGATCCGGCGAATGGCGAAATCGCTGGCGAGATAGGCGCCCGCGTCGGACGTGTCTCCGGCGAAGGAGGCGGCCGGCAGGAAGATCTCGGGGCGGAAGCCCACCGTCACCGCGCCGGTCTCGACCAGGTTCATCGGCGGCGAGCCGATGAAGGTCGCGACGAACGTGTCGGCGGGATGGGCATAGATCTCCTCGGGCGTGCCGACCTGGCGGACCTTGCCATCGCGCATCACCACGATCCGGTCGCCGAGGCCCATCGCCTCGACCTGGTCGTGGGTGACGTAGATCGAGGTCACCCCCACCCGGTCCTGGAAGCGGCGCAGCTCCTCGCGCGAGGAATGCCGCAGCTTCGCGTCGAGGTTCGACAGCGGCTCGTCGAGCAGGAAGAGATCGGGATCACGCACAAGCGATCGCGCAAGCGCCGTGCGCTGCCGCTCGCCGCCCGAGGTCTGGCGGGGCTTGCGGGCCAGCAGCTTCTCGATGCCCACGAGGTTCGCGGCCCAGCGCACCTTCTCGTCGATCTTCGCCTTGGGCACGCGGT
>CAYLHK010000057.1:0-20071 GCA_964383295.1 uncultured Rhodovulum sp. | reverse complement strand
ACGTGTGGTGGCGCGCGGTGTAGCCGACGTTGTCGAGGTCGTTGTGCTTGCCGCCGGCGCGCACGCATTTCTGGCTGGTGGTGGCGCGGACGTAGTCGCGGTGTTCGATCCCGGTGAAGACGTTCTTGAACTGGACCATGCCCGAGTTGGTGAACATCAGCGTCGGGTCGTTGCGGGGGACGAGCGGCGAGGAGGCGACGACCTGGTGGTCGTTGCGGCGGAAATACTCCAGGAAGGTGGAGCGGATGTCGTTCAGGCTCGCCATCTAGGTCCCGTCACGCTGGATATGCCCGGAGGTGGACCTTGCCCACCCCGGTCGCGGCGACAAGCGTTAGCGTCACGGCGGGCGGGAGTCCACGGGGCCGCTGCGCGCGGGTGGCGGTGCCGGGTCGGAGCCGTCAGTGGCGGCGTGCGCAACAAGGCCGCCCCGCCCGACACGCGGGCGCTGGGCGCGCAGCGGCGTGTTTAACTGAGATATGCGTTTAATTCCGGGAGAATAGAGCGACGGCCCGCGGAGGCCGGTTGCGAGTTCTCCTTGTGTTTTTTCTGATTCTGCGGCATGAGTCGCCCTGCTACGTTGCGACAATCGGCCTAACGTTCTCCGACCCCGGCGTTCGTCTTTGCGATTTCGACTGACGCGCCGCGCTGCCGCACTCTCGCGGGCAGCAATGAAACCAAGGAGTTACGACGATGGCCACCGGCACCGTCAAATGGTTCAACAGCACCAAGGGATTCGGCTTCATTGCCCCCGACGGTGGTTCCAAGGACGTCTTCGTCCACATCTCGGCCGTCGAGCGCGCCGGCCTGACCGGCCTCGCGGATGGCCAGAAGGTCAGCTTCGACCTCGAGACCAGCCGTGACGGCCGCCAGTCGGCTGCCAAGCTCGCGCTGATCGACTGAAAGTGTGATGCGGCTGGCCGCGGTCCTTTGAGATCGCGGCCGGTACTTTCCTGCAGGTGCCGTGACGCTCGATCCGACCTGCGATGACAGACACCCCCCTCTCCATGACCGCGCCGTCCCTTGACCAGTTCGAGGCGCTTGCGGCTGCCGCGTTCGACGAGCTGCCCCCCGAGGTACGGCGGGCCTGCGCCGATCTTCTGATCCGTGTGAGCGATTTCGCCGCGGACGAGATCCTCGACGAGATGGAGATCGAGGACCCCTTCGAGCTGACCGGCCTCTACGAGGGCACGGCGCTGACCGAGAAGTCGGTGCTCGACCAGCCGGTTGGACCGGATGTCGTGTGGCTCTATCGCCGACCGATCCTCGAGGAGTGGATCGAGCGCGGCGACGTGGCGCTCGACCGGCTGGTGCGGCATGTGCTGGTGCACGAGATCGCCCATCATCTCGGCTGGTCCGACGACGACATCCGCGCCGTCGACGACTGGATGGAGTAGGTCAGGCGCCCTGCGGCAGCGGGGCAGGGGCCACGTCGAGCACGGCTCCCTGCGGGCGACGATTCCCAACGTTGGGAATCACCTTAAGTAATTGACATTAATTAAGAAAAGTATTTCCGTTAACCTGGCCTCAAGCATTTCGAGCGCCATGGATGGACCTGTCCGGCGGTGTTTATCCTACCGGCTGGGGACGGGTTCATATATGCCGTCCGCCAGGCGAGCGCGGGATGCGCCTTGCGAAGTAGCGGGCAGACGAGATGGCGGGACGGACGGAAGCGGCAAGACCAACGAACCGGGTCCTCGAGGCCGTGCCGCGTCAGGACTGGCATGCCGGATCCCCGCAATTCGTGTTCGACACGCTCGATACATCGCCGGACGGTCTTTCGACGCGAGAAGCGGAGCGGCGGATCGCTGTATTCGGCCCCAACGCGCTCCCGGAGCCGCCGCGCACCCATCCCGTCATCCGCTTTCTGCGCCAGTTCAACAACTCGCTGATCTATTTCCTGCTCGCGGCGGCGGTGGCGGCGGCGTTGCTCGGCCATGCGGTGGACGCGGGCGTCATCGCTGCCGTCGTGCTGGTCAATGCCATCGTTGGATTCGTGCAGGAGGGCCGTGCCGAGCGGGCGCTCGATGCCGTGCGGGACATGATCGCGCCCCACGCCGTGGTGCTGCGCGATGGCACGCGCCAGTCGATCGACGCGCGCGACGTGGTGCCGGGCGATGTCGTCTACCTGGAGGCGGGCGACAAGGTGCCGGCGGACCTGCGGATCCTGCGGGCGCGAAACCTGCTGGCCGAGGAAGCGATCCTGACCGGCGAATCCGCGCCCGCCGAGAAGGCCGAGGCGGCCGTAGCCGCGGACAGCGCGCTGGGCGATCGGTTCTCGATGCTCTATTCCGGCACGCTCATCGCGACGGGGCAGGCGAGCGGCATCGCTGTAGCCACCGGGGCGGGGACGGAGATCGGGCGGATCTCGACCATGATCGGCGAGGTGGAGGTGGTGACCGCGCCGCTCCTGCGCCAGATCAACCAGTTCGGGCGGCTCTTCACTTTCTTCGCCATCGGCATGGCGGCGGTGGTCTTCGCCTTTGCCGTGCTGGTGCGCGGCTATGCCTGGCTCGATGCGCTGATGGTCGTGGTGGCGCTGGCGGTCGGGCTGGTGCCCGAGGGGCTGCCGGCGGTCATCACCATCACCCTGGCGATCGGCGTGCAGCGGATGGCGGCGCGCAGGGCGGCCGTGCGGCGGCTGCCGGCGGTGGAGACGCTGGGGGCGACCTCGGTCATCTGCTCGGACAAGACCGGCACGCTGACGCGCAACGAGATGACGGTGCGGCGGGTCGTCACCGCGGGCGGCACGGTGCCGGTGAGCGGGTCAGGCTATGCGCCGGAGGGGCGGCTGGAGGCCGACGGGACGGCGGATGCGGCGCGCGAGCGGCTGGTTCTGGCGGCGCTGCTCTGCAACGACGCAAAGATCGAGGCACGGGACGGGCAGTGGATCGTGCTCGGAGATCCGATGGAGGGGGCGCTGGCGGCGCTGGCCCCGAAGGCAGGGCTCGACGAGGCGCAGGCGCGCGCCGACTGGCGGCGGGTGGACGATATCCCGTTCGATGCGCGCCACCGGTTCATGGCGGTGCTGAACGCGGGTCCGGGCGAGCGGGTGATCCTGGTGAAAGGCGCGCCCGAGCGTATCCTGGCGATGTGCGCGGTGCAGGCCGGGCCGGACGGCGGCCGTGCTGCGCTCGACCGGGGATGGTGGGAGGCGCAGATCGACGCGGCGGCGGCCGAGGGCGAGCGGGTGCTGGCCTTCGCCACCATGCCGGCGCCCGAGGGGGCGGAGCGGCTGAGCTTCGAGATGGTCGAGGGCGGCGGGCTGGTGTTCCTCGGGCTGGTCGGGCTGATCGACCCGCCGCGGGACGAGGCGGTGGCGGCGGTCGCGGCCTGTCGGTCGGCCGGCGTGGCGGTGAAGATGATCACCGGCGATCATGCCGGTACGGCGGCGGCGATCGCCCGGCAGCTGGCGCTGGCCGAGGATCCGCGGGTCATGGAGGGGCGCGATCTCGACGGGATCGATGACGACGCCCTGCGCGCGGTGGTGGGCGAGGTCAGCGTGTTCGCGCGCACCACGCCCGAGCACAAGCTGCGCATCGTCAAGGCGCTGCAGGCGAACGGGCAGATCGTAGCCATGACCGGCGACGGGGTGAACGACGCGCCGGCGCTGAAGCAGGCCGACGTGGGCGTCGCCATGGGGCGCAAGGGGACCGAGGCGGCGAAGGAAGCGGCCGAGATGGTTCTGGTCGACGACAATTTCGCCTCGATCGTCGCGGCCGTGCAGGAGGGGCGCACGGTCTACGACAACATCCGCAAGGTGGTCGGCTGGACGCTGCCCACCAACGGCGGCGAGGCGCTGTGCGTGCTGGTGGCGATCGCGCTGGGCCTGGTGCTGCCGATGACCCCGGTGCAGATCCTGTGGATCAACCTGATCCTGACCGCGACGCTGGGGCTGGTGCTGGCCTTCGAGCCCTCGGAGCCCGACGTGATGCAGCGCCCGCCGCGGGCGCGGGATGCGCCGATCCTGTCGCCGTTCCTGGTCTGGCGGGTGGTCTTCGTCTCGGTTCTGTTCACCATCGGGGTCTTCGTGGTGTTCCAGTATGCGATGGGGCGGGGCCTGGGCGTCGAGGTGGCGCGCACCATGGTGGTCAACACGCTGGTGGTGATGGAGATCTTCTATCTTTTCAACATCCGCTACCTGCACCGGACCTCGTTCAGCCTGATCGGGGCTGCGGGCACGCCGGCGGTGCTGGGCGCGATTGCGGTGGTGGTCGCGGCGCAGCTTGCCTTTACCTATGCGCCGTTCATGCAGGCGATCTTCGAGACCGCGCCGATCGGGGTGGTGGATGGGGTGCTGATCATTGCCATCGGCGTGGCGCTGATGGTGATCATGGAGGTCGAGAAGATCCTGGTGCGCCGGATCTGGGGCTGAGGGGCGTGCGCGCGCAGGGGTGGGCACGCGTGCCCAATTTTCAAGGCGCTGGAATCATGGGGTGATTCCGGGCAGGTAAGGATTAGGAAAGCTTCGTTAACGTCGTGCGCCGGCGTTTCTTCGAACCCGCTCTTGCGAAGCACTGCTTCGCGCGGGGTCGTCGGCTGGAGCGCGCGGATTTGTCGACGGACAAATCCGCGAACAGACTCTTGTTGCTCGTCCCCCGGCGCTGCGTTCCGTCAGCCGCGCAGGATTGCCATGTCCGCGGGCTTCCAGCCGATCCAGAGGGGCGCGTCGCCGAGCTGGTGCGCCTCGTCGGTATCGGCATAGGCCTTGAGCACGGCGTCGCCAGCGGCCTCGATGCGCAGCTCCACCGTGGTGCGGCTGCCCTTGAAGGTGCGGTTCACGATGCAGCCCTGGACGGCGTTCCCGGCCGCGGGGCGGTCGGGCGAGAGGGTGAGCTTCTCGAGGCGGATGGCGGCGCTGGCGGGCGCGCCGGTGGCGGGGGCGCCGCCGCTGGCATGGCCGTTGAGCGCCACGCCGCGCCAGTCGAAGGCGACGATGCCGTCGCCGGTGCCGCGCACGGTGCCCTCGAGCAGGTTGGTCTCGCCGAGGAATTCGGCGACGAAACGGCTCTGGGGGCGGAAGTAGAGATCCTCGGGCGTGCCTTCCTGTTCGACCAGGCCCTTGTTCATGACCACGATCCGGTCGGACATGATCATCGCCTCGTCCTGGTCGTGGGTGACGAAGAAGAAGGTCTTGGCCGTGCGGCGCTGGATCGTCTTCAGCTCGTGCTGGACCTGGGTGCGGAGTTTGGCGTCGAGCGCGCCGAGCGGCTCGTCGAGGAGGAGGAGGGCGGGGTCCGGGGCCAGCGCCCGGGCGAGCGCCACGCGCTGGCGCTGGCCGCCGGAGAGTTGGTCGGGGCGGCGGTCGCGGAAGGCTTCGAGCTCGAGCAGCGTCAGCAGCTCATCGAGGCGCGCGGCGATCTGCGGCTTGGTCATGCCCTTCAGTTCGAGGCCGAAGGCGATGTTGCGGCTGACGTTCATGTGCGGGAAGAGCGCATAGTCCTGGAAGACCATGTTCACCTTGCGCCGGTTGGGCGGCACATGGGTCACGTCCTGGCCCGAGAGGACGATCCGGCCCGTGTCGGGGGTCTCGAAGCCGCCGAGCATCCGGAGCGTGGTGGTCTTGCCGCAGCCCGACGGGCCGAGGAAGGTGACGAACTCGCCCGCGAGGATGCGCATGTCGAGCTCGCGCACGGCGGGCGTGCCGCCGAAGCTCTTGGAGATGCGGTCGAGATGGACGACGACGGGTTTCTCGGTAGCGGTATCTGCGGCCATGTCAGACTTCCTTGCGCATGCGGCGCATCGAGCGCTCGGCCCAGATGCCGACCACGGCGGTGAGCACGAGGACGACGGTGGCGATGGCGTTGATTTCGGGGGACATGCCGGAGCGGAGCTTGGCGAAGATCAGCACCGGCAGCGTGGGCTCGTAGCCGCCGAGGAAGAACGAGCGGACGAAGTCGTCGAAGCTGAGCAGCATGCAGAAGACGGCCGCGCCGATCAGGGCGGGCTGCAGGTAGGGGACGGTCACCCGCAGGAAGGCGGTGAAGGGGTCGGCGCCGAGGTCCTGCGCGGCCTCGATATGGCTGCGCGGCTGGGTGGAGAGCCGCGCCATGACCACGAGGGCGACGAAGGGCACGTTGTGGACGGCGTGCGACCAGACGATCGCCCACATGCCGGGCTCGATGCCGAGCAGGCGCGCGTAGATGCGGAAGGCGATGGCCGAGATGATGCCCGGAATGACCGCGGGCAGCAGCGTGAGGCCGAGGATCACCGCGCGGCCGAAGAAGCTGCGCCCGGCGAGCAGGACCGAGATCCAGGTCCCGACCACCAGGGAGATGATCGTGCTGAGCAGCGCGATGGTGAGCGAATAGCCCATGACGGAGAGGAGCTGGCGGTCACTGAAGACGCGCACGTACCAGTCGAGCGTCCAGGACTGGATCGGGAAGCCGATGAAGCGCGAGTCCTTGAAGCCCATGACGATCATGAGCGCCAGCGGCACGAAGAGATAGACGATGAACGCCCAGAAGATGCAGGACATCAGGATCCGGGTGTTGCGCGTCATCGGACGACCCTCGCGGAGAAGCGGCCCATCAGGCGGTTGAAGCTGCCCGCGACGACGAGGGCGGTCACGAGCATGATGCAGGCGAAGGCCGCGCCGGTGGGCCACTGGTCGCCCGCGACATGGAAGAACTGTCCGATCGTCTGGGCGAAGACCGTGGTGCTCGGCCCGCCGAGCAGGACCGGCGTGGCGTAGTAGCCCGTCGATATGAGGAAGACGAGGGTGCAGCCCGAGCCGATGCCTTCGGTCGAGAGCGGCAGCGTGACGCGCCAGAAGCGGGTCCAGGGGCCGGCGCCGAGGTCGGCCGCGGCTTCGGAGAAGCTGGGCGGGATCTTCTCGAGCGCCGAGTAGAGCGGCAGGAGCATGTAGAGGGCGGTCAGGTAGACGATGCCCACGCCCATGGAGAAGTTCGTGTACATGAAGGGGATGGGCCGGTCGACGAGGCCGATCCAGCGCAGCGCGAGGTTCACCGCGCCGTTGTTCCCCAGGAGGATCATGATCGCATAGGTGCGGACGATCTCGCCCACCCAGAAGGGGATGAGCAGGAGCAGCAGCAGCGCCATCTGGTTCTCGCGCTTCACATGGCGCGCGAGGTAGTAGGCGACGGGGTAGGTGAGGACGAGCGTCCCCGCGGTGAAGGTCGTCGAGAAGATCAGCGTGCGGATGAAGGGCTGGATGAAATGCCCCTCGGCGTAGAAGCGCTGGTAGTTGGCGAGCGTGAGGACGGGCTCGTTGCCGCGCGAGAGCGGATAGGCCTCGAGAAAGCTCACCCAGAGCATCTGCACGATCGGACCCAGGTGCGCGAAGAGCACCCAGACGATCGGGAAGGCCGCCAGCAGCCAGAACTGGCGCCGCGGCGAGCGCAGGAAGAAATCGACGAAGCCTCTATAGGCCGGGTTCAGCGCCAGCGCGCCCCAGAAGGAGCGCCGGCCCGTTGCCTCAGGTGTCTCAGCCGCCATGGGTCGTCATCCCCTCGCCTCGGGTCGCATGGTTCCGGCCCGCCGGTGCTGGCGGGCCGGAGCCGTGTCGGAATCAGCGGGCGCGGATCGCCTCGACCGCCGGATCGACGAGGCCGTACTTCATCTCGTTCGCCTCGGCGCGGAAGAACTGCAGGCCGGAGAGCTCCTCCTCGGTGAACGCCGCCGCCTGCTGTTCGAGCTCGCTCATATGGGCGGCGGCGTCGTTGTAGGTCGAGATGAAGCCCGAGCTGCGCGACATCGCCGCACCGATCTCGGGGCGCGAGAGAAGCGCATCGAGGAAGGCATAGGCGTTGTCGGCGTTCGGCGCGTTGTTGGCGATGTTGAGCGTGTAGACGAAGCCGTAGCTGCCCTCGCGCGGGATGGTCATGGCGAGCGGTGCGCCCTCCATGATCAGCGAGGCGATCGGGCCGCTCCAGGCATGCGCCATGACGATGTCCTGGTTGATGAACATCTGCTGCACTTCGGCGCCGCCGTCGTAGTAGTTGCGCACCAGAGGCTTCTTCTCGATCAGGAAGTCGCGGGCCTGGTTCACCACCTCGGCGGCGCGGTCCGGGTCGCCCATGTATTCGACCATGTTCCCGTCATGGCCCTGATAGAGCATGACCACGGACATCATGTCCTGGATGATATAGGCGGTCTGGTTCGCGTATTCGTCGGAGAAGAGCACGTCCCAGCTGCCGACTTCGTCGGGGCTCACCACATCGGTGTTGTAGGCGAGGACTTCGGCCCCCGAGAGGATCGGCACGCCCCACTTCTGGCCGTTGATCGTCGCCCAGTCGCTTTCGGAATAGACGGGGTTGATGTTGCCCCAGTTCTCGAGCCGCGCCGTGTCGAGCGGCGCGAGCAGGTCGGATTCGATGAACTGTAGGAAGCGGTGGCCGGCGACGGTGACGATGTCCACCGAGGGGTTCGGCGCCTCGGCGGCGAGGAGGTTGAACTGCAGCCCCTGGTCGTCGACGAGGCGGATGCGCACCTGGATGCCGGTCTCGGCCTGGAACTCGTCGATGAAGTCCTGGGGGAGGAAGTCGTTGTAGGTCCAGATGTTCAGGACGTTGCCGCTCTGTGCCCAGCTCGGCTGCAGATAGGCGGGCGAGGCCAGCAGGGCCAGGCTGGCGGCGGCGGCGCCGATGAGGCGGCGGCGGTTCAGGTGTAGCTTGGTCATCGTCATTTTCCCTGTTTTGTCACGTCTCTGGTTGGGCGTGCCCCCTCGGGGGCACCTCGTCCGCTTACGCGGCCGTGGTTGGCAGCACGCCGGTTCGCGTCGCGCTGCGCAGCTCTTCGAGGTCGAGCCGGTCGAGCCCCATGGCGGGCAGGAGCGTGTTCTCGGTGGCAAGGTCGCGCCCGTAGAGGGCGGAGAAGATGTCCACGCCCGCCCGGTGCAGCTTCGCGGGCCGGCCGGCAATGTCGCCGAGGAGCGCGGTGACGAGCAGGCCGTAGGGCGCGTCCTCGGTCACGTAGCGGCTGTCCGCCGTGGCGGGGCCGGTGCCTCCGACGCCTTTCGCGTGGAGTTCTGCGTTCATGTCGGCGATGGGCGCGACAGGCACGTGATAGGAGAGGTGGTAGTGCTCGAAGATGGTGCGCACATCGAGCCCCAGCGCCTCGGCGATGGCGATGCGCTCGGCGTCGAGCGCCTCCATGAATCGGCCGACGTTGGGCGTCACGTTGCCGGCCTGGCTCCAGCTCTCGCCCTTTTCCATCCGCGTCATGTTGCAGAGCGCGATGCCGAGATGGTTCTGGGGGTTGAGGTTCGAGAGCGAGATGGCGAGCAGGCCGTCGCGCACCACGAACCGGTCGCCGAAGAGCCGCTGGCAGAGGGCGAGGCCCTCGTCGGTGAGGCTCTCGGGCACGGTGGCGATGTCGATGCGCGCGCGCACGGTGTTCACGAGCGCGGTGGTGTAGTCGGGCGACTGGCGCCCCGTCGCCAGCGTGGTGCCCCAGGCGACGATCGGGATGGTGATGCCGCGGGCGGCCAGCGCGTTCGCGAGGTAGAGCGCGCCGAAGGAGGCGTGCGAGCTGATGATGACGGCCTGGTCCGCGCGCAGATGCGGCGCGATCGCGTCCAGCGTGGCGTGGTGGCCGTAGCCGGGCAGGGCCAGGACGATCACCTGCGAGCGCGCCACCAGGTCTTCGGCCGAGGCGGCGACACCGGGATGGACCTCGCCCTCGAGCGCGCCGGTGGATTTGAGCGTGCCGGTCTCGGCGATGGCCTTGGTGCGGGCGCCCGACGGCGACCAGAGGATCGCGTGATGGCCCGCCTGTTCGAGATAGACGGCGGTGGCGAAGGCGACCCCGCCCGCGCCGACGATCCCGACCGTGACCGCTGCGTCCGTATTCGTCATGCCTGCTCCCGTTGGTCTGATTCAGTAGGATAGGGGACCGCCGTCGACCACTGCGGATCGGCGTGCTTGTCCCAGTATGCCGTCTTGAGCCGCCGGGTCACCGGCCCGGGCCGGCCCGAGCCGATGGCTGTGCCGTCGATGCGGGTCACGGGCATGATCCCGCCCGCGGTCGAGGTGATGAACACCTCATCGGCGGCGCGCAGCTCGGCCTCGGTGACATCGGCGGGGGTGGCGGTGAGGCCCATCTCGGCGCAGAGGTCGAAGACGCTGCGCCGGGTGATGCCTTCCAGCACGCCGGTGGCGGGGGTGCGGAGCGCGCCGTCCTTGACGGTGAAGACGTTGAAGCCCGGTCCCTCGGCGACATTGCCGGCGGCGTCGCGCAGCAGCGCGGTCTCGGCGCCGGCGGCATAGGCGTCATAGAGGCCGGCGACGAGGTCGAGCCAGTGGTAGTTCTTGATCCGCGGATCGACCGAGGCGGGCGGGATGCGCTGGACGGAGGTGAGCGCGACGTCGAGGCCGCGCTCCATCTGTTCGGCATTGGCGACCGAGCCGTAGGGAATGGCGAAGCAGATCAGGCGGTTGACGGCGTCGCGCGGGTCGCGGCTGAAGGTGGGCGAGGCGCCGCGGGTGCAGAGCATCTCGACGTAAGCCGCGCGGTGACCCGAGAGAGCGACGCAGGTCAGCAGGATCTCTTCCAGCCCGGCGCGGTCCACCGGCAGGGTCATGCGCAGGCGGCGGAGGCTCTCGAAGAAGCGGTCGAGATGCAGGTCGAGCCGGAAGAAGCGGCCGTCCCAGACATGGACGGTGTCGTAGGTGGCATCGGAATGCAGGAGGCCCCAGTCGAGGACGGAGATTTTCGCCTCGGACATCGGCAGGTACTGGCCGTCCATCCAGGCCACGCCGGCGGGATAGCGGGCGGCGTCACGGTGGTGCGGCTCGATCGGGGGCAGGGGAGGGCTCACGGGGTCGCTTCCCGGCGCACGGGATCGCCGAGGACATGCATCAGCCGGTTGGCCCAGCCGAAGAGCGCCGTCGAGAGGATCAGGTCGAGGACCTCGGCATCGTCGAGGCCGGCCTCCCGCAGTGCGGCCAGATCGTCGGGCGTAACCTCGGGCGGGGTGCGCGAGAGCTTGATGGCGAAGTCGAAGATCGCCTGGTCGCGCGGGCCGAGCTCGGCCTTCTCGCCGGCGGCGAAGAGCGCGTCGGTGACGGCGGTGTCCTTTTCCAGCTGGGCGTGGCGGCTGGCATGGACGGCGGCGCAGTAGATGCAGCGGTTGACGATCGAGGCGCCGATGGCGCCGATCTCGCGCTCGGCCCGGCTGAGCCCGCCGGGGTCGTACATGATCGCGTTGAAGAGCGGCGAGCGCACCTTCAGCGTCTCGGGATCATGCGCCAGCACCAGCACATAGTCCGAGACCTTCATGTTCGACGGCGTGATCTGCAGGGCGTCGCGCTGCTCCTCGGTGGCCTCGTCGAGGCGAACCGGGGTCACGCGCGGGCGCCAGTGCGGCACCGTCCGGGTGAAACGCTCGATCACGTCGCTCATGGCGCGGCCTCCAGCAGGCGCAGCCCCGCCGCCAGCCGCAGGCGGTAGGCGAGAAAGGCGTTCAGCTCGGCCAGCCGCACGATGTCGGCATCGGTGACGCCGGCGGCCTGGAGCTCGGCGATGTCAGTGGCGGCCACGTCGCGGGGGCGCGCGGCGACGAGATCCATGAAGCGCGTGACATGGGCGAGGCCGAGCGCGCCGCCGTCCTCGGCCGGGTCGGCGAGGGCGGCGGCCGGATCGCCGGAGGCGGCGGCCGCGTAGTCCGCGGCGAGATCGTCGAGACCGCAGAGGCGGGCACAGCGCGCGGCCAGCGCCGCGCGCAGGGCGTGGCTCCAGGCGCCGGGGACTTGCGGGCGCAGGACGGCGGTCTCGGCCGCGTCGGTCATGGCGAGAATGCCGGCCCGTGCGCCGAGAGCGGCATTGATCGTGTCGCTCATCCAGTCGTCCTCGTAGAAAGCTCGGGGGAAAGCTCGGTCGGCGTCCATTCGTCGCCGCGGAGCTCCGGTGTCGAATAGGCCTGCAGGCGGGCCCAGTGGGCGTCGATGTCTTCGGCGTAGAGCTTGGCGGAGAGCGACTGCGCCAGCCAGGCCGCGCCTTCGGAGACGCCGGGGATGTCGCCGCTGACCTTGCCGAGGCTCGCGGTGGCGCCGTAGTTGAAGCAGTAGACCTTCGAGAGCCAGGGCGCCGTGCCGGGGGCCTTCTCGCGGAAGGTGAAGTCGCCGTTCAGGTAGGGGAACAGCGACAGGTCCTCGTTCCTCTCGTCCGCGGGGGGCGTGTAGACGTCGCGCCAGAGTTCGATCGCCTCGGCCGCCTCGCCGAATTCGCTGCGGGCCAGCGGGTCGGTGCGAAAGCCGGTGCCGAGGATCAGGAAGTCTGTGAGCAGGGTGGAGCCGTCACTGAACCGGATCTCCACCGCCTCGCCCGCCTGGCTCACCGCCGCGACCGCCTTGCCGAAGTGGAAGAAGGCGTTCGGATGGCGGCTGACCCGCAGGGTCGAGCCGCGGGGCGGCGGGGTCTGGGTGACGAAGGAATAGTTCATGAAGCGCCAGCGCCATTCGTCGGGCAGCGTGGCGTAGCCGGCGGTGAAGCCATAGCTGCCGATGCCCATCATCTTGTTGATGGTCGGCATCTCGCTCCGGCGGATCAGGTGGCGCACCTCGGCCGCGCCGGCCTCGAGCGCCTCGGCGGCGTTGTCGATGGCCGAGGCGCCGACGCCGACCACCGCCACGCGGCGGCCGCGCAGGGCGGCGAAGTCGATCGGGTCGGAGGAATGCGCCCAGAGGTGGCGGGGCAGGCCGGCGACGAAGCCGGGGATGTTCGGCTGGCCGGTGCCCTCGCGGCCCGTCGCCATGACGAGCTTGCGCGCCAGGATCGAGCCCTGGGCAGCGCCGGAGACGTCGAGCCGCAAGAGCTCGCCCTCGGGGCGGACGCGGTCGACCGACACGCCGTTCTCGACCGGCACGTCCAGGACCGCGCGATACCAGCGCAGGTAGTCCATCCACATCGGCCGGGGGATCTTGTCGAGCGCGTCCCAGGCCGCGGTGCCGAACTGGGCGCGATACCAGGCCTGGAAGGTCAGCGCCCCGTGGCCGAAGGCGGGGCCCGTCAGCTGCTTGGGCGAGCGCAGCGTCTCCATCCGCGCATAGGTGAGCCAGGGGCCTTCCAGCCCGGCGCCGCTGCGATCGAGGATGCGCGTGTTGCGAATGCCCGCCGTGGTCAGCGCGAGCCAGGCGACGAGGCCGCACATGCCGCCGCCGACGATGACCGCATCGACGACCGGCTCGCCGTCCTGCGTGCGCGGCGGGACCCAGTTGGCGGGCGGATAACAGAGGCAGGAGAGGTCCGCCCCGAGCCGCGCGGCGAGGGCGTTGAGCCCGGCGGCATCGCCCGGCAGTGCGACAGGAGGGGCGTCGTCGTGCGGCATCTACTCTCCGTGGCGGCCGACTATGGGTCAAGCACCGGCCGTCGTCAATATCACGGATCATGATCCGTTATGTCGGAAGCGGCATTGTGATACATTTATAGCGGCGGAGCGGGGCGGAGTGGAATGCATGATCGGGCGGGATCGCACACCATCGTCGCCGGTGCGCCCCGGCCGCGCGCGTGCTGCCCGGGGGCTCGTGTTGCGGCGGCAGTTTGAACGGAGCAGCCGATTCCGTTGACGTGGCCGGTTTTGGCCGCGATAGCGGAGGGACGCCCCTTGGAGAATGGCAAGCGCTCATGGTTCCGCGTTCGGACATTCACTCGCGCCTCGCCGCCAGCCTCAAGAGCGCCCGGAAGGAGCGGGGGCTCAGCCTCGATGCCGTGGCGCAGCTGTCGGGCGTGAGCCGCTCGATGGTCAGCCAGATCGAGCGGGGCGAATCCAGTCCCACCGTGGCGACGCTGTGGAACCTGACCCAGGCGTTGAAGGTGGATTTCGCCGGGCTGATGAGCGACGACGGCACGCCGGCGGTGCATGTGATCCGCGCGCAGGAGGCGCCCACGATCGGCGGGCTCGGGTCCGGCGTGCGCATCCGCATCCTCAGCCCCTCCGATGCGGTGGGCAAGAGCGAGGTCTATGAGCTGCTGTTCGATCCGGGCGGCGTTCTGGAGAGCGAGCCGCATGGGCCCGGCTGCACCGAGAGCCTCACGGTGATCGAGGGCACTGTCGCGGTCACCTCCGGTGCGGACGAAGCCCGGCTCGGCGCCGGCGACACTGCCCGCTACGCTGCCGACCGCAACCATGCCATCGCGGCGGGGCCGACGGCGGCGCGGGCGCTTTTGGTGGTGCTGAACAGCTGATGTCCGGTATTACGGATATTAATCCGTGATATTGACGGCGACGGCCCGCGGCAGCATAATGCGCGTGGCGATCGAGAGGCAGATGTCATGCACGGTGTACCGGACTTCCTTCGGCATGTTGAGACGACCCTGGCGGAGATCGATGCGGAGGGTCTGACCAAGCGCGAGCGGCTGATCACCTCGCCGCAGGGTGGCCGCGTCAGGGTCGGCGGGCGCGAGGTCATCAACCTCTCGGCCAACAACTATCTGGGCCTCGCGAACCACCCGGCGCTGATCGCTGCGGCGCGCGACGTGATGGAGGGCCACGGCTATGGCATGGCCTCGGTGCGCTTCATCTGCGGCACGCAGGACCTGCACCGGGAGCTGGAGACCCGCCTGGCGCGATATCTCGGCAAGGACGACGCGATCCTCTTTGCCGCCTGTTTCGACGCGAATGGCGGGCTGTTCGAGCCGCTGCTCGGGGCCGAGGATGCCATCGTCTCGGATGCGCTGAACCACGCCTCGATCATCGACGGGATCCGGCTCTGCAAGGCGCGGCGCTATCGCTATGCCAATGGCGACATGGACGAGCTGGAGAGCCGGCTGAAGGAGGCGCGCGCCGAGGGTGCACGTTTCATCATGGTGGCGACGGATGGCGTCTTTTCCATGGACGGCTACCTCGCCCGCCTGCCCGAGATCGCGGCCCTGGCGGAGCAGTACGGGGCCATGGTCATGGTGGACGACTGCCATGCCACCGGCTTCATGGGGCCGCAGGGGCGCGGCACGCCGCATCATTTCGGGGTGGAGGACGGCGTCCAGATCCTGACCGGCACGCTCGGCAAGGCGCTGGGCGGGGCGCTGGGCGGCTATATCGCCGGGCCGCAGGTGGTGATCGACCTGCTGCGCCAGCGGGCGCGGCCCTATCTGTTCTCGAACGCCCTGCCGCCGCCGATCCTGGCGGCCTCGCTGGCCGCGCTCGATCTGGTCGAGGCCGGCGATGACCTGCGCGCGAGGCTGTTCGCCAGTACGGCGCGCTGGCGCGAGGGGCTGGAGGGGCTGGGCTTCACGCTGCTGCCCGGCGAGCATCCGATCGTACCGGTGATGCTCGGCGAGGCGCGGCTGGCGCAGGACTTCGCCGCGCGGCTGTTCGACGAGGGCGTCTATGCGCCCGGATTCTTCTTTCCGGTCGTCCCCAAGGGCCGCGCGCGCATCCGCACGCAGATGAGCGCCGCCCTGACGGGCGAGGACCTTGATGCCGCCCTGGCCGCCTTCGCGGCGGCGGGCCGGGCCACGGGAGTGATCCGATGAGCAGCAACGAGATGCGGGTGCTCGCCAAATCCCGTCCCGAGCCCGGCTTGTGGATGGAGACGCGGCCGGTGCCCGAGATCGGCCCGGACGACGTGCTGATCCGCGTCAACAAGACGGGCATCTGCGGCACCGACGTGCATATCTGGAACTGGGATGAATGGGCGCGGCGCACGGTGCCGGTGCCGCTGGTCACGGGCCATGAGTTCGCCGGCGAGATCGTCGAGATCGGGCGCGACGTCGAGGGGCTGACGGTGGGCCAGCGCGTCAGCGGCGAGGGGCATCTGATCGGCACCCAGTCGCGCCAGTCGCGCTCGGGGCGCTTCCATCTCGACCCCGAGACCCGCGGCATCGGGGTCAACGAGCCGGGCGCCTTCGCCGAGTACCTGCGCCTGCCGGCCTTCAACGTCGTGCCGCTGCCCGACGAGATCGACGACGAGATCGGCGCGATCCTCGATCCGCTGGGCAACGCGGTCCACACCGCGCTCAGCTTCGATCTGGTGGGCGAGGATGTGCTGATTACCGGCGCCGGTCCGATCGGGATCATGGCCGCCGCCGTCGCCCGCCATGTCGGTGCGCGCAAGGTGGTGATCACCGACGTGAACCCCGACCGGCTGGCGCTGGCCTCCCGCGTTGCGGACGTGGTGCCGGTGAACGTGCTCGAGGAGGAGCTGCCCGCGGTGATAGCAAGGCTGCGCATGCAGCAGGGCTTCGACGTCGGCCTCGAGATGTCGGGCTCGCAGGCGGCGCTTGACCAGATGGTCGAGGGGATGGTCATGGGCGGGCGCATCGCCATGCTGGGCATCCCGCCGGGCAAGAGCCTCGTCGACTGGAGCCGGATCGTGTTCAAGGCGATCACGCTCAAGGGCGTCTACGGCCGCGAGATCTTCGAGACCTGGTACAAGATGATCGCCATGCTGCAGAACGGGCTGGACGTGCGCGGGGTCATCACCGATCGGCTGCCGGCCGCCGAGTTCGCCGAGGGCTTCGATCGGATGCGCGGCGGATCGTCGGGCAAGGTGGTGCTGGACTGGCGCTGACAGGCGGCGAGCGACCGGGGGAGCCGTAGGCCTCTCCGGTATCCCGATCGCGCTGAGGCCATGGATGGAAAACGACCCCGTGATCGGGTCGTTTCATCCGCGCACAGATTAGTTGCTTCGCGGATTACAGGGCGGCGGGAATGCCCAACGCCCCTCGGCCTGCGCGCTCACGCGCTCCGGCCGACGAACCTGCGCGACGCAGTGCTTCGCAAGTGCGGGTTCGGAAGGATGCCGGGCGCGAAGCAATCAAGCGGAGCTCACATTTAGGGCTTCCGCGCAACAGCGCCTCTGGAGCAACCTATCGCGCCGGCGCTACTGGGCCCAGGCGGGCTTGCGCTTGTCCAGAAAGGCGCTGATCCCCTCGGCCGTGTCCTCGCGCAGCATGTTGGCGACCATCACCTGGCCGGCGTGTGCATAGGCTTCGGCGAGGCCCATGTCTGCCTGATCGTAGAACGCCTGCTTGCCGATCGCGACGACCGGCCCGAGCTTGCCCGCGATCCGCGTGGCCAGCGCCATCGCGGCATCGCCGAGCTCTGCCTCCGGTACCACCCGGTTGACGAGCCCGAGCCGCGCTGCCTCCTCCGCCTCGATCATCTCGCCGGTGGTCAGCATCTCGAAGGCCTGCTTGGGCGCGATGTTGCGGGTCAGGGCCACCATCGGCGTCGAGCAGAAGAGCCCGATATTGACGCCATTCACGCCGAAGCGCGTTCCCTCCGCCGCCACCGCCAGGTCGCAGGTCGCCACCAGCTGGCAGCCGGCCGCCGTGGCGATCCCGTGCACCTCGGCGATCACCGGCTGGCGCAGCCGCGTGATCGCCAGCATCACCCGCGTGCATTTCTCGAACAGAGCCTCGAAATACGCCGCGCCCGCGTCCGGGGCCTGCCGCCCTTCGGTCATCTCGCGCAGGTCATGCCCGGCGCAGAAGGCCCGCCCCGCCCCGCGCAGGATCACGACCCGGATGTGATCCTGCCCCGCCAGCCACTCCAGCGCCTCGGCCAGCGCATCGAGCATGGCATCCGACAGCGCGTTCAGCCGCGCGGGGCTGTTCAGGGTCAGCGTGGCGACGGCATCCGCCTCCGCGCGCAAGAGGATGTTCTCGGCCAAGTCTTTCCTCCCTTGCCCCGGCTCTGCGGCCCGGCCAGTCTGGGCCAAGCCCGTCGCGACGGAAAGACCCCATGGACCTGAAATTCACCGTCCCCGAGCTGCAGGTCTATCTGGTGGAGATCTTCCCCCAGCTCGGTCCCCGCTTCGAGATCGAGGACCTGCGACCGCTCTTCACCCGCGTCCGCATGACCGCGACCGATGCCGACCTGCGTCCCGGCGGCACGGTCTCGGGCCCGGCGATGTTTGCGCTGGCGGACTGCGCCTTCTACATCGCGCTCCTTGCCGTGATCGGCCGCGAGGCGCTGGCGGTGACCACCAATGCCTCGATCGACTTCCTCCGCAAGCCCGCGCCCGGCGGGCTGTACGCCGAGGCGCGGATCCTGAAGCTCGGCCGCAGCCTGGTGGTGGGCGACGTGCTGATCTTCTCCGATGGGGTGGAGGGCCCCGTTGCCCGGGCCGGCATGACTTATTCGATCCCTCCGCGTGCAAGCTAACCACCCGGAGTTGTGTGGAAAAGCCGCTAGACTTTTCGTCGAATGAGTGGGATATGGCGGGCGGCGGGTGGTGGGCCCGCGAATGCGTGTCGAGGGGTGGGTATCTTGCGCAATCTGTTTTCTGCCGCTGTCGTGGCGGCTTCGATGAGCCTGTCGGCTCCGGTAATGGCGGCGCCGCTCTCGGCAGACGAGCTTCTGAACCAGTTCAACCTGATCACGTTCGGCAACTTCACGGCCCGCTCCGAGGTCGAGGGCCGCACCTATGTCGGCGGCGATCTGATCGTTCCGCACGGAACGAACTTCAACATCTATGGGCAGGGCGGGCAGACGCCTGCCTCCGAGTACGACGAACTCATCGTTGGCGGAAGCATCCGCGGCGACCAGCCGAACTCCGGGCAGCTCCAGCTCAACAACGGCGGTGATGCAACCGTCGGCGGGAGCGTCTCGAATGCGTTCTTCAATCTGAACGCCGGCTCGGGACAGCCCTCCGGCACGCTCCGTGCAGGCGGGTCCATCTCGGCAACCGTCAATATCGGAACCGCGCTTGCGAATCAGCCGCAGGCCGATATCGCGGCGCGCATGCCCCAGGGTATCGAGGCCACGCTCAAGGCCACCTCGGCGGCCGTCCGTGACCTCGGCGGCACCGTTCCCGTGCCGGTCGAGGGCAAGCGCTACACGCTCAACGGCAGCACCGGGGTTTATGCCCTGAGCCTCGCCGATCTCGCCTCGGCCAACAACGAGTTCGTGCTCCAGGGCGTCAATGCCGCGAACCCGCTAATGATCAACGTGTCGGGAACCTCGGGCGACGTGCGCGTGAACTTTGGCAACCTCTTTGCCCAGGCGCCGTTCCTGCTGTGGAACTTCTACGAGGCGACGCAGCTTCATTTCGAGACGCAGTTCTTCGGGTCGATCCTGGCGCCGCTTGCGCATGTCACCAACCAGACCCCGATCGAGGGGACGCTGGTGGCAAAGACGGCCAACCTGAACGGCGAGATGCATCTGCGTCCGTTCGAGGGCAACGTTCCGGTGATCCCGGTTCCGGCCACGCTGCCCCTGATCGCCTCGGCCATCGCGGGCCTCGCCCTGCTGCGCCGCCGGAGCCGCGCTGCGGCATAGGGCCTGCCGATACGATCTGACGCGACACGGGGCCGCTCGAAAGAGCGGCCCTTTTCGTTTCACGATCTTGCCGGCGGCGTGCGCGGGGTCGTAGATGGGCGCATGTTGCGCGTGCTCTTCATTGTCGTCGCCCTGCTGCTGCTGCTCACGCTGCTCGTCAAAGCGGACACCCTCAGGCGTGCGCTGTACGTAATCCTCGGGGTGATGGTGACCTACGCGGTGCTCAAGACCACGGGCATGATCGAGGCCTGGGCGCCGGATCGAACTGGGGTATTCTGATACCGTATTTGCAAGCCACTGATTCAGCTACGGAAATTTTCCCCGCGGGCAATTGACGCGCGCGCCTATCTCCTGCATACAGCCGCGTCTGAAACCGAAGGCCCGATACGGGAAGCGAGATATGAAAACCTATTCCGCCAGGCCGGCCGACATCGACAAGAAGTGGGTCATCATCGATGCCGAGGGCGTCGTGCTGGGCCGGCTCGCGAGCCTTGTCGCCATGCGGCTGCGTGGCAAGCACAAGGCGACGTTCACGCCGCACATGGACATGGGCGACAACGTGATCATCATCAACGCCGACAAGGTGCAGATGACGGGCAACAAGCGCGCCGACAAGCGGTACTACTGGCACACGGGCTATCCGGGCGGGATCAAGTTCCGCACCGCCGGGCAGATCCTCGAGGGCAAGCATCCCGAGCGGGTGATCGAGAAGGCCGTCGAGCGCATGCTGCCGGGCGGGCCGCTGTCGCGTCGGCAGATGTCGAACCTGCGCGTCTATGCCGGCACCGAGCATCCCCACGGGGCGCAGAACCCCGAGGTGGTGGATCTCGCCGCGATGAACCCCAAGAACACCCGGAGCGCCTGACATCATGGCCGAGATCAACACGCTCG
>CAYLHK010000056.1:0-20290 GCA_964383295.1 uncultured Rhodovulum sp. | reverse complement strand
ACTCCACGCTCTGGTACAACGACAATTTCGTCGGCACCGAGCTCGACCCGGACGTGAGCTATGCCAAGATCGCCGAGGCCTGCGGGCTGAAGGGCGTGGCGGCGCGCAGCATGTCAGGCCTGACCGAGGCGCTGCGCACCGCCGTCGCCGACCAGGCGTCGGGCACCACGACACTGATCGAGGTGATCCTGAACCAGGAGCTCGGCGAGCCCTTCCGCCGCGACGCGATGAAGAAGCCCGTCGAGGTCGCCGGCATCGACCCCGCCGACATGCGGGCGCAGGCGGGCGCTTGAGCCCGCTTGCCCGCGCACTGGCCGCCGGCGCGCTCGCCCTGGCGGCCGGGGCGGCGGCGGCGCAGGACAGTGACTGGAGCGCGCGTAAATGCGCGCTCTACACCGATGCCTGGGCGCACGCCGCCACGGGCGAGGCTCTGAACGGCGTCAGCGCCGACTTCCTCGCCGCGCACGAGGCCTTCCTTTCCTCCGGCTGCCGCGAGGGCCGCGTCTGCCCCGTCACGGGCGCCGAACTGGCGCTGGCCGATACGCTGACCCTGATGTCCATGGCCGAGGGAATGGCCTCGACTTTCGTACCGTTCGCCTGTCCGGGCTGACCGGCGCGCCCCTATTCCGCCGCGCGCTCCGCCCGCTCGGTGAGGAGCTGCGCCAGCAGCGCGCGCAGGGCCCCCGGGCGCACCGGCTTGTGCAGGATGCGGCAGCCGACGGCGGCTGCATCCGCCCGAAGGCCGGCGTCCCGGTCCGCGGTGATCAGCGCGGCCGGCGGCGCGGGCGAGAGGGCTGCGCGCAGCACCGCGATGGCGTCGAGGCCGATCATCCCGTGGTCGAGATGGTAGTCGCTCAGGATCACGTCCGGCCGCCGCCCGGCCAGCCGCTCGAGCCCTTCCTCGGGCGTCGCGGCGGCAATGACCTCGCAAGACCAGCCGGCCAGAAGGTCGACCATCGCGGCGGCGATCGCGGCCTCGTTCTCGATGAAGAGTACGAGTGCGCCCCGGAAGCGGCGGGTATGGGCCTGCGAGATTGGAACAACGGCGGCGGCGGGGGCGGCGGCCAGTGGCACCTGGATGGTGAAGCTGCTGCCCTTGCCCGGCGTGGAGCGCACGCCGACCGGATGGTCCATCATCCCGGCGAGCCGCTCGACGATGGCGAGGCCCAGCCCGAGCCCCTGGCCGCGCCCGCGGTCGTCGTGACCGAGGCGAAAGAACTCCATGAAGAGCTCGGGAAAGCGGTCCTCTGGGATGCCCGGGCCGCTGTCCCAGACCTCGATCGACAGCATCGCGCCCCGCCGTCGGCAGCCGATCAGCACCCGACCCTCGCCGGTGTAGCGCACGGCATTGGCGAGCAGGTTCTGCAGGATCCGCCGCAGGAGCGCGGGATCGCTGTGCACCGAAGCCGATGAGGAGACCGCACGGAACTCGAGCCCGTGCTGACGGGCGAGCAGCGAGAACTCCTCGCGCAGCGGCCCCAGCACGTCGGCGATGCGGAAATCGGAAAAGCTCGGCTTCGTCACCCCGCTGTCGAGCTTGGAGACCTCGACCAGCTCGCCGAGCAGATGCTCGACCGAATCGAGCGAGGCGTCGATGCGCGCGACCGCCGGGTCGGCGATGCGCTCGGACAATGCGGAGAGAAACAGCCGCGCTGCCTGCAGCGGCTGCATCAGGTCATGCCCGGCCGCGGCGAGAAAGCGGGTCTTGCCGAGGTTCGCGCGCTCGGCCTCGGCCTTGGCGTCCGAGAGCGCCAGCGTGCGCTCGGCGACGCGCGCCTCCAGCGCCTCGTTGGCCTCGCGCAGCGCACCGGCCGCGGCATGGCGCTCGGTCACGTCGGTATAGACGGTGACCGAGCCGCCGCTCGGCATCGGGTTGGTCGCGATCTCGAGCACGGTCCCGTCGGGGCGGCGGCGCTCGTAGAGGTCCGACTTCCCCTGCCGCGCCGGATCGGTCAGCCGCGCGAGCAGGGTCTGGAACTCGCGGTTGCGCCCGTATTCGCCGCGCGCCTCGTTGAACTCGACGATTTCCGCCAGGCTGGTGCCCACCCGCAGCATGTCCGCCGGCAGATCCAGGAGCTCGACGAAGCGGCGGTTCCAGAGCGTGACGCGCAGGTTCTCGTCGAAGGCGCAGAGCCCCTGCCGGATCGTCTGAAGCGCGTCCTGCATCACCTCATGGCGGCTGAGGATGGCGCGCGAGGCTGCGTCGATCAGCTCGCGCGCGTCCGAGCGCGAGACGCGACTGTCGGCCAGAAGGCTTGCCACCACCACGCGCGCCGAGGCCGATCCGATGGCGCCGGCGAGCAGCCGCTCGGTGACCTGCACTGCCTCGGCGTCGTGGCGCGCGGGCAGCATCGCCTCGTCGGCGCTGGTGCTGTCGGGCCGCGCCTCGGCCAGGGCGCGGAAGGCGGCGTCGGCCCGTTCGCGGCCGACGAAGCGCGCGGCCAGCTCGTGCAGGTCGGCCAGCGACGCGGTGCGCGCGGTGCCCTGCCATCCGGGATTGGCCGCGCGCATGGTGACGAAGCGCTCCGCCTGCCAGCGCTCGGCCAGGCTCGGCCGGGTCACGAGCGAGACGGCGAAGAACAGCAGCACGTTCGGCCCCAGGCTCCACAGCATGCCGTTGATCAGCGGATCGAGCCCCAGTCCCGCGATGTCGCCGGGGCGCAGCGCGACGATGCCGAACGGGCCGTCGGCGGTCAGCGTCTCGGGCAGCCAGCCGGCGGTGGCGAAGCTCGGCACCGCCACCGTCCACAGCCAGCCGAGGAACCCCGCGCCGATCGCCGCGAAGGCCCCGACCCCGGTGGCCCGGCGCCAGAACATGCCGCCGAGCAGCGCCGGGGCGAACTGCGCTACCGCGACGAAGGAGATCATCCCGATCTGCGCCAGCGGAAAGGCCGAGCCGATGCCGAGATAGACCAGATAGGCCGCCGCCATCAGCCCGATCACCGCGAAGCGGCGCGCCATCAGCAGCACCGGCCCGGGGTTGGACTGCCAGCGGGCGCGGAACCGCCGGCTGGTCGCAAGGAGCGGCAACACCACGTCGTTGCTGACCATGGTGCCGAGCGCGAGCGTCGCCACGATGATCATGCCGGTCGCCGCCGAGAGCCCGCCGATGAAGGCGACGAAAGCGAGCCAGGTCCAGTCCAGCTCGCGCGGGATGGCGACGAGGAAGCTGTCGGGCTGCACCCCGCCGGCGGGGAACAGCGTCAGCCCGACGATGGCGACCGGCAGAACGAAGAGATTGATCGCCACCAGATAGGCGGGGAAGCCCCAGGAGGCCGCGCGGACGTCGTCGACATGGGTGTTCTCGACCACCGCCACATGGAACTGTCGCGGCAGGCAGAGGAAGGCGAGCGTGGCAAGCAGCACCGTCGCCCACCACACCGGGTCGGTCATGTCGAAATCGATCAGCCCGGTCAGCTGCGGATCGGCGCTCGCGCGCGCGATGATGTCGCCCGGCCCCTGGAGGGCGAAGAAGGTGATGGCGCCGCCGACGAGCAGCGCGGCCAGGATCTTGACCACCGATTCCGCCGCCACCGCCAGCATCAGCCCGCGGTGATGCTCGTTGGCGTTCACGCTGCGCACGCCGAAGAGGACGGCGAATGCCGCCATGGCGACGGCGACGATCAGCGTCGTCCCTCCCGGCAGGCGGCCGGCCGCATCGGCGGCGGCATCGCCCGAGAGCGCCTCGAAGCTGATGGTGATCGCCTTGAGCTGCAGGGCGAAATAGGGAAGCAGGCCGAGCACGGCCGCCAGCGTCACCAGCACCGCCAGCGCGCGGCTCTTGCCGTAACGCGCCGAGATGAAATCCGAGATCGACACCACGTTTTCGGCGCGCGCGATGCGGATCATCCGCGCGATCAGCCGCCAGCCGAGGCCGAAGATCAGGATCGGCCCGATGTAGATCGCGAGATAGTTGAGCCCGCTCTCGGCCGCGACGCCGACGGCGCCGAAGAGCGTCCATGAGGTGCAATAGACGCCGATCGACAGCGCATAGACCATGGGCGCCCGATCGACGGGCCGGCCGCGGGCCCGGCGGTCACCGAACCAGGCGATCAGGAAGAGCAGCGCCAGGTAGGCGAGCGACAGTGCCAGGACGGTCCAATCCAGCATGGGACCTCCCCCCAGAGCTGTGCGAGACTAGGACCGTTCTGCCGCGGTGTCACCCTGTTCGCGTCCGGGCGCGGGGTCCGGCGCGGCGAGGCCCGCCTCGGCCAGGATCGCACGCGCGCGCTCGGCCAGTAGCCTCGCCTCGCCGCGGCCGGCGATCGGGACCCGCCCCATCTCGAGCAGAAGCGGCGCGGCCAGCGGCGTGACATGCGGCGCGGCAACGAGGTCGATTCGTCCCGCCGCCCGGGCCAGCATCTCCTCGATCCGGCCGAAATCGACCAGCCCGCGGCCGGCCTCGTCCCGCGTGATCCGCAGCATCAGGTGGCCCGGATCGTGCCGGCGCAGCGTGTCGTAGAGGATGTCGGTGGAAAAGGTCGCCTGCCGTCCGGTCTTGCGCAGGCCGGGCAGGTTGCGCTCGATCAGCCCTGCCACCGTGGCCACGTTGCGGAAGGTGCGCTTCATCACCGCATTCTCGCCGAGCCAGCCCTCGAGCCCGTCCCGCAGCCCCTCGGGCGTCAGCAGTCCGCCCGGATCGTCGACCCGCTCCAGCCCCCAGATCAGCAGCGCATAGTCCGAGGCGACGAAGCCGAGCGGATGCAGCCCCGCCGCCTCCATGCGCCGTGTCACGAGCAGGCCCAGCGTCTGGTGGGCATTGCGCCCGGCAAAGCCGTAGAGGCAGAGATGCTGCAGTCCCGCATGGGGAAAGGTCTCGGCCAGCAGGCGATCGGGCCGGGGCAGGCGGCTGACCTCGGCCTGCGTCTCCAGCCAGCTTTGCATGTAGTCCGGCAGGCCCGCCCAGGCGGCGGGGTCCGACAGCATCGCCATCACCCGGTGCGAGAGCCGGGTCGAGGTGGCGAGCTTGGTGCCGGAATAGACGGCGATCCGCGGCTGGCGGCCCGGCTCGCGCACCACTTCGACCACCATCTCGCGCAGCCCCTCGTAGCGCACGGTCTCGCCGCCGATCAGGAAGGTATCCCCCGGCGTGAGTGCGGCGGCAAAGGCCTCCTCCACCTCGCCGAGCGGTGAGCCCCCGCGACCCTTCAGCCGCACGGCCAGCATCTCGGTGTCGACGATGGTGCCGATGTTCATGCGGATCACCCGCGCCCGGCGGGGGTCGCGCAACTGCCAGCGCCCGCCCCGCAGCACCAGCCGCTGCCAGCGGTCATAGGCGCGCAGCGCATAGCCGCCGGTGGCGCAGAACTCCATGCAGGCGTCGAAATCGGCGCGGGCGAGGTCGCGGTAGGGCCCGGCCGTCCGCACCTCGGCATAGAGCGCATCCGCGTCGAACGGCCCGGCGCAGGCGGTCAGCAGGATATGCTGGCAGAGCACGTCGAGCGGCCCCGGCCCGCGTGGCTCGCCGTCGAGGTCATGCTCGTGCACGGCCGCGAGGGCTGCCTGGCACTCCAGGACCTCGAAGCGGTTCGCGGGTACGACGATCGCGCGCGAGGGGGCGTTGTAGCGGTGGTTGGCGCGCCCGATGCGCTGCACCAGCCGCTTGACGTTCTTTGGCGCGCCGACCTGGATCACCAGATCGACGTCGCCCCAGTCGATGCCGAGATCGAGGCTGCCGGTCGCCACCACCGCACGGATACGCCCCTCGGCCATTGCTGCCTCGACCCGGCTCCGCGCCTCGCGCGACAGCGATCCGTGGTGCAGCCCGATCGGCAGGTCCTCGTCGTTCACCGCCCAGAGCGCCTGGAAGAACAGCTCCGCCTGCGCCCGGGTGTTGATGAAGACGAGCGTGATCGTCGCGTGGCGGATCAGCTCCATCACGGCGCGCGCCGCATGACGGGCGCCGCCGCCGGCCCAGGGTGGCGGCTCCTCGGTCTCCAGCATCGAGATATCGGGCTCGGGGCCGGGATCGGCCATCAGGATGCGCGTGCCCGACCCGAGGAAGGTCGCAAGCGCCGGCGGATCCTCGACCGTGGCAGAAAGCCCGACCCGCCGCAGTCCGGGCGCAAGGGTCGAAAGCCGCGCGAGCCCGAGCATCAGCTGGTCGCCGCGCTTGGATTCCGCCAGCGCGTGGATCTCGTCGAGGATCACCCGCTGCACGCCCCCGAAGATGCGCGGCGCCTCCTCGTAGGAGAGCATCAGCGCCAGTGATTCCGGCGTGGTGAGCAGGATATGCGGCGGATCGACCCGCTGGCGGGCGCGGGTGCCGGCGGAGGTGTCGCCGGTCCGGTCCTCGATGCGGATCGCCAGCCCCAACTCGGCGACCGGCACCGCGAGATTGCGGCGTATGTCGGCCGCCAGCGCTTTCAGCGGCGAGACGTAGATCGTGTGCAGCCCGGGGCCTGGCGCCGCACCGAGCTCGATCAGGCTCGGCAGAAACCCTGCCAGCGTCTTGCCGCCGCCCGTGGGGGCGATCAGCAGCATGGCGGGATCGCCCGCACCCGCGATCAGCGCCAGCTGATGCGGATGCGGCGACCAGCCGCGCGCAGTGAACCAGTCGGCAAAGGGAGGGGGCAGGGCGGTCATGGCCGGGATGTAGGGCGGCGGTGGCGCCCGTCGCAAGCCGGCGCGAAAATTGCCTCGTGGGGGCTGTGGTCCTAAGCTTCCCCGGACTGCACGGAGGATGGACGTGAAACACGCACTGGTTTTCGACTGTGAGTTCCTGACCGCTGAGGGATCGCCCTCCCGGCACTGGTGCGGTCCCTACGACCCCGATCCGGTGATTGCCCAGATCGGCCTGGTCAGGGTCGGGCTGGAGGGCGATTTCCCCATCCTCGACACGCTGCGCCTCTACGTGATCCCACGGAATCGCCAGGGCGGGCGTGTCGCGCTCGATCCGTTCTTCACCCGGCTCACCGGGATCACGGACGAGCATATCGCACGCGAGGGCCTGCCGCTTGCCGAGGCGCTGGAGCGGACGATGGACTTCGCGGCCGGCGCCCGCCTGTGGTCATGGGGAAAGGACGAGTTCAACATGGTGGCGATCAGCTGCTACGTCGAAGGGCTGTCCCCGCCGATCCCCGCAACGCGGTTCGGCAATGCCTGCGATATCCTTCTCAAGGCCGGCATGCCCTACGAGGAGATGAAGAAGACCCCGAGCAACCGGCTGGCCGCGTACTACCAGCTCGAACACCCGCCGCTTCGCGGGCATGACGCGCTCGATGACGCGCTTTCCGTCGCCTATGTCCTGCAGAGCCTGCTGCGGGAGGGGGCGCTGGAGGGCGCCGATTTCGACTGACAGGGGGCGCTACTGCCGCGCCCAGCCGTGCAGTCTCGCGCGCAGCGTGTCGCTGCGCCGCGTCGCGAACAGCACGTCGTCGATGCGCGTGGTGCCGTCGCGCTCAGGCACGATCACGAGGTATTCGCTCCAGGCTGGTGCCGCGCCGCCGGGGTTGCTGCGGTGAATCTCGACGATCGCCGCGTTGCGCGTGCGCACCTGGCAGACCGGCACCTCCTGGGTATAGCTCTGGAACAGCACCCTTGCGGGGGGCAGCTGCGTGCGCGAGGCGGCAAAGGCGATGTCGGCGGCCAACTGCTCGGAGAGGATGTTCCGCATTCCCGGCAGATCACCCATCAGCGTCAGCCGGCAGAACTCGGTGCCGAGATCGTTCCAGTCGTAGTTCGCCGACACCGGCTGTGCCGCCGCAGCGGCCAGCACAAGAGCGATCAGATTCGCGCGCAGTCCCATCTCAGAGCACCCCCATCCGCGCCAGATCCTCGGCCAGCCCCGGCGGCAGCGCCGCGGTGCCGCGCCCGATCAGATCGCCCGGCGCGTCCTCGGCCCGCAGATAGCGCCAGCCCTGGAACGGCCGCCGGGGCTGGGGCAGGGTGCGCACCACCCCGGGATCGAGACGGATTGCACAACGCATGATCCCGTCCTCGCCCAGCCGTTGCTCCAATCCCGCGATCGTCTGGCGCGCCAGCACCATGCCCTTGAACACCCAGTAGATCGAGCCGCCCGCCAAGAGCTCGGCCTCGCGCTTGGGGCGCATCCGCGTCACATGCACGGGCCGCGGGTCGAGCCCCTTGGCGCGCGCCTCGGCGGCACGGCCCTCCTGCCAGTCGACCAGATCCTCCACGCCATCGGCGCCGACGCAGAGTTTGAGAAGATGCAGGGGTGCCATGCGCATAGCCTGGTAGGGGTATATGGGTCCCCCACAACATATGCCCATCGGCCGGAATGGTCCAGATCGTCCTCCCGTTGACCGGCGCCCATCCGCTGCCTATCTTCGTTTCCCTTGGGCAGATGCGAAGGCGCCCGATGAACAAGCCCGACAGCCGTATCCTCGCCGATGGCGCGACCTCACTCCCCTGGCAGGAGGTGAGCCTCGACGTTCTGCGCGAGAAATATGCCAAGGGGGCCGAGCGCGATCTCGACGGCCCCGACATGGCCCGCGCCGTACGCCTGCGCGTGGCCCGGGCGCTCGCCGCGGTCGAGGCCGATCCGGCCGCCTGGGAGCCCGTGTTCCTGAATGCGCTCGAGGACGGGTTCATCCCCGGCGGGCGGATCAACTCGGCCGCCGGCGCAGGGATTGACGAGGTCACGCTCATCAACTGCTTCGTGCAGCCGGTGGGCGACTCGATCTCCGAGACCGTGGACGGCAAGCCCGGCATCTACATCGCGCTCCGCGAGGCGGCCGAGACCATGCGCCGGGGCGGGGGCGTCGGCTATGACTTCTCGGCCATACGCCCGCGCGGCGCGCGGGTGCGCGGCACCGACAGCTCGGCCTCGGGGCCGATCAGCTACATGCATGTCTTCGACCAGTCCTGCGCCACGGTCGAGAGCGCCGGCGCCCGGCGCGGCGCGCAGATGGGCGTGCTGCGCTGCGACCATCCCGACATCACCGAATTCGTCTCGGCCAAGCGCCAGGCGGGACGGCTGAACAACTTCAACATCTCGGTCGGCGTGACCGACGCCTTCATGGCGGCGGTGGAGGCCGACGCGGCCTTCGAGCTGGTTCACAAGGCCGAGCCGGGCCCGGCCCAGGTCGCCAGCGGCGCACACCGGCGCGACGACGGGCTCTGGGTCTATGCGACGATCCAGGCCCGCGATCTCTGGCGCACGATCATGCGCAACACCTATGAGGCCGCAGAGCCCGGCGTGCTCTTCCTTGACCACATCAACGCCGAGAACAATCTCCACTACGCCGAGCAGATCGAGGCGACGAACCCCTGCGGCGAGATCCCGATCCCCGACCACGGCTGCTGCTGCCTCGGATCGATCGACCTGACCCGCTTCGTCACCGGTGCCTTCGGCGAGGCCCCCGGCTTCGACCATGCCGCCTTCGAGGCGGTGGTAGGGGTCGCCGTGCGCATGCTCGACAACGTGCTGACCGCCACCGTCTGGCCGCTGCCCCAGCAGGCGGCGGAGGCGGCGTCCAAGCGGCGGATCGGGCTCGGCTTCACCGGCCTCGGCGACGCGCTGATCCTGATGGGCCTGCGCTACGACAGTGCCGAGGGCCGCGAGGCCGCCGCCGATCTCGCGCGCCGGTTGCGCGATGCGGCCTATCGTGCGTCGATCGCGCTCGCGGCGGAGAAGGGGGCCTTCCCGCTCTTCAACGCCGAGCGGCTTCTGGCCTCCGGCATGGCCACCCGCCTGCCCGAGGACATCCGCGCGGCGATCCGCGCCGGGGGCCTGCGCAACAGCCACCTCTTGTCGATCGCGCCCACGGGCACGATCAGCCTCGCCTTCGCCGACAATGCCTCGAACGGGATCGAGCCGGCCTATTCCTGGCGCTACACCCGCAAGAAACGCGAGGCGGACGGGTCGATGCGCGAATACAGCGTCGAGGATCATGCCTGGCGGCGCTGGCAGGCGCGGGGCGGCAATAGCGATGAACTGCCGCCGTCCTTCGTCAATGCGCTGGAGATCAGCGCCCGCGACCACATGGGCATGCAGGCTGCGATCCAGCCCTTCATCGACCAGGCGATCTCCAAGACCGTCAACGTGCCCGAGGACTACCCGTTCGAGGCCTTCGAGACCCTCTATCTCGAGGCCTGGCACGCGGGGCTGAAAGGCATCACCACCTATCGCCCGAACAGTGTCCTGGGGTCCGTCCTGTCCGTGGAAAAGACAGAGGCCCCGCAGGATCTCGACCAGTCGGAGCCAGACCGCCGCATCCGCATATCGGACGCGCCGCAGGTGGCGCTGGCGGCGCTGCGCTGGCCGCACCGCCCGAAGCTGACCGCGGGCTCGCCCTCCTGGACCTATATGGTCGAGGCGCCGGGACGGCGGTTTGCGGTCTTCGTCGGCCATGTGGAGAACGGCACCGCGCAGCCCTTCGAGGTCTGGGTGAATGGCGAGGAGACCCCGCGCGGGCTCGGCGCGCTGGCCAAGAACCTGTCGATGGACCTGCGCGCCCAGGACCGCGCCTGGCTGAAGATGAAGCTCGATAGCCTCGCGCGCACGCCCGGCACGCCGTTCGAGGTGGCGATGCCGCCCGAAGGCCGTCCGGTGCCGGTCGCGGGCATCGTCAGCGCCTTCGCCAAGGTCGTCGAATACCGCTGTACCGCGCTCGGCGTCTTCGACGGGCCCGAGGGGGCGACACCACTGGTGGATGCGCTCTTCTCGCGCAAGGAGCCGAAATCCGGCGCCGATGGCACGCTGAGCTGGACGGTCGACATCCTGAACCCGGCCACCGGCGACGACTTCGCCATGTTCGTCAAGGAATGCGTCCTGCCCGACGGGTCGAAGCGCCCGTTTTCCGTATGGCTCTCAGGCGCCTATCCGGCGGAGTTCAACGGCCTGACCCGCTCGCTCAGCCTCGACATGCGGGTGATCGACCCGGCCTGGATCGGCAAGAAGCTCCGCGGCCTCAAGGACCTGCCCGAGGCGCAGGGCGATTTCTTCGCCCGCGTGCCGGGCAGTGAGAAACAGGCGGTGCAGCCCTCGACCATCGCCTATGTCGCCCGGCTGCTGATCCACCGCTACGCAATGCTGGGTGTGCTCGACGCCGACGGCTATCCGCGGGCCGGCGGCACCACCCTCTGGAGCGATGCGCCGGCCCCGGGTACCGCCGGGCCGACGGCGCTTCCCGGCCGGACCTGTCCCGAGTGCGGCCACCCGGCGCTGATCCGCCGCGACGGATGTGATTTCTGCACCGCCTGCGGCCATGTGGGAGCCTGCGGCTAAAGGGGTTCCTCCAGCCAAATCATTCCTCTATACGTTTGCGACGATCGGCGCATGCGGGAGGGCGTGGTTCATGGCATCCGAAGCGATCCTTGCCGAGGACACGCGGAGCGGCGGTGAGCGGAGCTCCATGGCCTCCCAGGCCCGCGCCGCGTCGGACCTGTTGAAGGCGCTGGCCCACGAGGGACGGCTGATGATTCTCTGCCATCTGGCCGAGGGCGAGAAATCCGTCAGCGAGCTCGAAGAGCTGATCGGTGCCCGTCAGGCGGCGGTTTCACAGCAGCTGGCCCGCCTGCGGCTCGAGGGGCTTGTCAGCAGCCGCCGCGAGGGCAAGGCGATCTATTATTCGATCGAGGACTCGCGCGCCCAGCGGCTGATCGCGACCCTGCACGGGATTTTCTGCGCCGAGGACTGACGCGAGCTCCGCTTGATCGCTTTGCGCGCACCCGCCCTTCTTTCGAACCCGCTCTTAGCGAGGCACTGCCTCGCGCAGGTTCGTCGGCTGGAGCGCGTGAGCGCGGAGGTCGAGGGGCGATGTGCATTCCCGTCGCTCTGGAATCCGCGCGCGCCTGCCTGGGCGGCGCGGTTTACCGCGCCTGTCGTCACGCCGAAGGCGTGCCTACGGCACGACGGGCAGGCAGGCGCGCGCGGATTTGCCGCGTGTCAAATCCGCGAAGTAAGCAAACGGAGCTGTATGACGCCACGCCGCGGGGAGGTCAAAGCCTGCGCATCACGCGCCGTGTCGTGCGGCCTTGACGCCGGAAAGCCGTGCGCGCTCGTCCTTGATGACAGTGAATATCATGCAAACGCACAGGCTCAAAAGGCCCCTGCGTTCCTACAGCGGATCCTTCGCCTCGGTGCGCTTCACCTCGTCCCAGAGCGCGTCCATCTCGGCCAGCGTCGACTCCTCCGGCCGCCGCCCCTCCGCCGCCAGCGCCGCCTCGACGCCCCGGAAGCGCCGGGTGAACTTGGCGTTCGCCGCGCGCATCGCCGCCTCGGGGTCGATGTCGAGGTGGCGGGCGAGGTTCGCCATCACGAACATCAGGTCGCCATATTCCTCGGCGATCTGCGCGGCGTCGCCCTCAGCCCGAGCCTCCACCAGTTCTGCCGTCTCCTCGGCGATCTTGTCGAGCACCGCGCCCGCATCCGGCCAGTCGAAGCCCACCCGGGCCGCCCGGGCCTGCAGCTTCACCGCCCGCGTCAGTCCTGGCAGTCCGGTCGCCACCCCGTCGAGCGCGCTCGACGCTGCCGCTCCATCTCCGCGCTCGGCCGCCTTGATCTGTTCCCAGTCGCGCGTCTGCTGCGCGGCGGTCTTGTCGCGGCTGTCATCCCCGAAGACATGCGGGTGGCGGCGCACCATCTTGTCGGAAATGCCGCGGACCACGTCGCCAAAGGCGAACGCCCCCGCCTCGGTCGCCATCTGCGCGTGGTAGACGACCTGCAACAGCAGATCGCCCAGTTCCTCGCGCAGATGGGCCATGTCGCGCCGCGCGATCGCATCGGCGACCTCATAGGCCTCCTCGATCGTGTAGGGCGCGATCGTGTCGAAGTCCTGCTCGATGTCCCAGGGGCAGCCGGTCTCCCGGTCCCGCAGCCGTGCCATGATCGCCAGCAGGCGGTCGATGCCGTCTGCGGGCACGGTGTGGTCGGGGCTGCGGTCCTCGGGCATCGGGTCAGACTCACTCGCTGGCAGGGACCGCCAAGGGTTCACGCCTGAGCACGGTTGTCCAGATCAGCGCGCCCAGCGCGGCGCCGACCAGCGGCGCAACCCAGAACAGCCACAGCTGCCAGACGGCACCGGTCTCGGCGAAGAAGGCGACCGCCGTCGAGCGCGCCGGGTTGACCGAGGTGTTGGTCACCGGGATTGAAACCAGGTGGATCAGCGTCAGCGCAAGACCGATCGCAAGCCCGGCAAACCCCGGCGCCGCCGCCTTTGCCGTGACGCCGAGGATGACGACCAGGAAGATCGCCGTCAGGATGATCTCGATCAGCAGCGCCGAGCCCAGGCTGTAGCCGCCGGGCGACAGCGCGCCATATCCGTTGCTGGCGAATCCACCCGCCGTCCATCCCGGCGCGCCGGAGGCGATGATGTAGAGAGCCGCCGCCGCAACGAAACCGCCGACGAGCTGGGCGATCCAGTAGGGGATCAGCTCGTCCCAGTTGAACCGCCCCGCGATGGCGAGGCCGAGCGAGACCGCCGGGTTGAAATGCCCGCCGGAGATCGGCCCCACCGCATAGGCCATGGTGAGCACGGTCAGTCCGAAGGCCAGCGCCACCCCGGCGAAGCCGATCCCGAGCTCTGGAAAGCCCGCCGCAAGTACGGCACTGCCGCAGCCGCCGAACACCAGGACGAACGTCCCCAGCGCCTCGGCCGAAAGTTTGTTGAACAAGGTCCCCACCTTTTTTCAAGAGAATCACTGTTCGGCAACTATGCCGACCGATGTATGGGCGGCGAGTCCTCTTGTGGCGCGAGTGGGTTCTTCGTTAACGCCGGGCGCCGAATTCTCCCGGCGGGCGTTTTCAGCCGTCCGTGCGGGTGACGATCCGGTAGCGCTCGCCGGGATGGGCGAGGCGCACCCGGGTAAGAGCATCGGTGCCGTTCCAGGTCGTGCGCTCGATCACGAAGACCGGGGCGCCGGGAGCGATCTGCAGCGCCTCCGCCTCGCCCTCGGTCGCGGCGGCCGCCTGCAGCACCTGTTCCACGCGGGTGTAGGGCACCTGGCGCACCAACCATTCGTTGGCGCTCATCGCCGTGAAGTCCTGCATGGCCGCATCCGGCAGCACGCGCGTGTTGATCCAGCGCTCCTCGAGCTGGTGCGGCTCGCCGCTGTCGAAATGCAGGGTGCACAGCTGCAGGGACTTGGTGCGCGGGGCGAGACCGAAGGCCGCGCGCACCGCGACCGGCGGCGGCGCCATGCGCTGCTCGAGCAGCAGATGCGAATGGGTGCCGCCGCGTGCCTCGATCTCGTCGCGCACGATCGGGATGCGCAGCACTACGCCCGGCGTATGGCGCAGGGCCACCCGGCTGCCGGCGCGCCGGCGCCGCTCGACCAGCCCGTCCTGGACCAGATCGCGCAGCGCGCGGCTGATGGTCGGCCGGGTGACGCCGAACTCCTCGGCAAGGTCCACCTCATGCGGGATCGCCGCCCCCGGGGCCCAGGTGCCGTCGCTGATCCGCTCGAGCAGGACCTCGCGGATGTCCTCGTACTTCGCCATGTCAGAGCCGGCTCATGATCCCTGCGAGCGTGTCGCGGTAGCGTGCCTCGATCGCATCGCGTGCGACGTGGCGCCCACCGGTAACGACATGCCGCCCCGCCGACCAGACCTCGCGCACCACGCGGTCGTCGGCGGCGAAGATCCAGCCGTCGAGGATCTGGTCCGCGGACAGCGGGGCGAGCGCCACATGCGCGCGGTCGATCGCCACCAGATCCGCCAGTGCGCCCGCGGCGATGACCCCGCAGTCGCGCCCGAGGGCCTGCGCCCCGCCGGCCAGCGCCGCGTCGTAGAGCGTGCGGCCGACCGATGCCTCTGGCGCGGCGAGAACGTTGCGCGCCCGGTGCAGCAGGCGCTGGCTGTATTCGAGCGTGCGCAGCTCCTCCGCCAGGCTGATGCGCACGTTGGAATCCGAGCCGACCCCGAACGCCCCGCCGGCGGCGAGATAGGCCGGCCCGTTGAACACCCCGTCGCCGAGATTGGCCTCGGTGATCGGGCAGAGCCCGGCCACCGCGCCGGAGCGGGCAAGGCCCAGCGTCTCTGCCTCGGTCATCTGGGTGGCATGGATCAGGCACCAGCGCGCGTCGAGGCCGACCTCGCCCAGCAGGAACGCCACGGGGCGCGCCCCGAGCCAGGCCTCGATCTGCGCGACCTCCTGCACCTGTTCGGCGGCATGGATATGCAGCGGCCCATCGGGCAGCGCCGCCGCCAGCGCCGTGAGCTGGCGCGGCGCGGTTCCGCGCAGCGAATGCGGCGCCGCACCGATGCGGGCATCCTCGGGCAGGGCAGGGCGTGCCGCCTCGACCAGCCGCAGGAAGGCGTCGAGATCATTGCCGAAGCGCAGCTGCCCCCCGGCCAGCGGCGTCTCGCCCGCCCCGCCGTAGCTGTAGAGCACCGGCAGATGCGTCAGCCCGATCCCCGTGGCGGTCGCCGCGGCCGCGATCCGGTGCGACAGCTCGGCAAGGTTCGCATAGGCCGCGCCGCCCGGCTGATGATGCACGTAATGGAACTCGGCCGCGCTGCCATAGCCCGCCTCGAGCATCTCCAGATAGACCTGCGCGGCAACCGCCTCGATATCCTCGGGCGTCAGCACGTCGAGAAAGCGGTACATCAGCTCGCGCCAGGTCCAGAAGCTGTCGTCCCCGGCGCCGCGCCGCTCGGTCATCCCGGCCATTGCCCGCTGGAACGTGTGGCTGTGCAGGTTCGGCATCGCCGGCAGCAGAGCCTGGCCCGAAAGGCGCAGATCCCGCGCGTCCGGCGTGGCCCCGACCTCCACCGACGCGATGCGCATGCCCTCCATGCGGATGCGCACGTCGGAGGCCCAACCTTCGGGCAGCAGCGCCTCGGGGGCAAAGAGCGTGGTCATCGGCCTCTCCTCAGGTCAGGGGCAGGAGCTGAATGTCGAGCCACCGGCCTGAAAGCGACAGAGCGGCGCTTTCATCCGGGGTCAGGTGCAGGGTGTCGCGGGGACCGAGGGCGAAGGCCGCGTTGCCGACGCGGCCGGCCAGCGGGCCGTGGGCGGCGAAGATCAGGTGGTGCGCAGCACCCGGCACCGGGGCAGGGGCCTCCGCCTGGGTGACCTCCGCCCGCCAGATGCCGCGCCGGGTCATGACGTTGAGATCGGTGATCGGCCCCGACGTCAGTTTTGCCTCGCAGGCCACGTCGCCGGGAAAGGCGAACGGGTCCTCGTCGAGCATGACCGGCGCCGCGCCGTCGATCGCGAGTGTCATGCCGCGCCCGTCGATCACCGTCAGGACCCGGTCGATGTCGGGAAAGAGCGAAAAGGCGCCGTCGGCCACCACCGGTGCCATCGAGATACGCCAGGCGAACGCGTCCGCGCCCGGGGGAAAGGCCAGGATCTCGGCCGTCTCACCCTTGCCGTTGCGCCATGGGACCAGTCGGTAGCTGTCGTTCCGGAGGATCTGCATCGCCGCGCTTCTTTGTTGACATAAGGTTAATATGCATTTACATATCGGCAAAGTCAATCCGAATCTGCCGCAGGGGGTGGTCTTGTGAACGACGCCGATTTCGTCATCCGGAATGCCACCGTCGCGACGATGGACCCGGCCGCAGGGGCCTATGGGCTGATCGAGGAGGCCGCTCTCGTCGTTCGCGGCGGACGGATCGAGCAGGTAGGGACCGAGGCAGAGATCGGCGGGGCGGATCTCAAGATCCACGATCTCGGTGGCCGCCTGGTGACCCCGGCGCTGATCGACTGCCACACCCATGCCGTTTTCGGCGGCAACCGCGCCCGCGAATTCGAGATGCGCCTGAACGGCGCCAGCTACGAGGAGATCGCGCGCGCCGGTGGCGGGATCGTCTCGACGGTCGTTGCCACGCGCGAGGCCGATGCGGCGGCGCTGCTGGAACAATCCTTGCCGCGGGTCGATGCGATCATCGCCGAAGGCGTCGGCACGATAGAGATCAAGTCGGGCTATGGCCTCGACCGCGAGACCGAGCTGCGCATGCTGCGGGTTGCGCGCGAGATCGGGCGCGCCCGGCCGGTCGAGGTCGTCACCACCTTCCTCGGCGCTCACGCGGTCCCCGCAGGCGTGGATGCCGACGCCTATATCGACGAGGTCTGCATCCCGACGCTCCGCGCCGCCCATGCCGAGGGGCTGGTGGATGCGGTGGACGGGTTCTGCGAGGGCATCGCCTTCGCGCCCGCACAGATTGCCCGGGTCTTCGATGCGGCAAAGGCGCTGGGCCTGCCGGTCAAGCTTCATGCCGAGCAGCTCTCCAACCTCGGCGGCGCGAAGCTCGCCGCCAGCTACGGCGCGCTGTCGGCGGATCATGTGGAATATGTCGACGCGGCCGGCGTCGCGGCCATGGCCGCCGCCGGCACGGTGGCCGTGATCCTGCCCGGGGCCTTCTACACGCTGCGCGAGACGCAGGTCCCTCCGATCGCGCTCTTTCGCGAGCATGGCGTGCCGATGGCAGTGGCCACCGACTGCAACCCCGGGACCGCGCCGATAACCTCGCTGCTGCTTGCCATGAACATGGCCTGCACGCTCTTCCGCCTTACGCCTGCGGAGGCGCTAGCCGGTGCCACCCGGATCGCGGCGAAGGCGCTCGGGCTGACCGACCGCGGCGTGATCGCGCCCGGAATGCGCGCGGACCTCGCCGTGTGGGATGTCGAGCATCCGGCCGAGCTTGCCTATCGCATCGGCTTCAACCCCCTGCACGCCCGCATCATCGGAGGCCGCTCGTGACCGTCACTCTCACCCCCGGCGCCACCACCCTCGCCCAGCTCGAGGCGATCTGGCGCGACGAGGCGGCGGCGCGCCTCGACCCCGCTGCCCGCCCGGCCGTCGAGGCTGCTGCCGCACGCATCGCCGCCGCCGTGGCCGGAGGGGCGCCCGTCTACGGGGTCAACACCGGCTTCGGCAAGCTCGCCAGCGTCAAGATCCCGGCCGGGGACACCGCGACCCTCCAGCGCAACCTGATCCTCAGCCACTGCTCCGGCGTGGGCACCGCCACCCCGCGCGCCGTCACCCGCCTGATGATGGCGCTGAAGCTCCTCTCGCTGGGTCGCGGCGCCTCGGGCGTGCGCTGGGAGATCGTGGCGCTGCTGGAAGCCATGCTCGCCGCCGGCGTCACCCCGGTCGTCCCCGCCCAGGGCTCGGTCGGTGCCTCTGGCGACCTCGCGCCCCTCGCTCACATGACCGCCGTGATGATCGGCTCGGGCGAGGCCGAGCACGAGGGCCGCATCCTGCCGGGTGCCGAGGCGCTGGCCGCCGCGGGCCTTACCCCCGTCTCCCTCGGCGCCAAGGAGGGTCTCGCCCTTATCAACGGCACCCAGTTCTCCACCGCTCATGCGCTGGCCGGCCTTTTCGCCGCCTGGCGCGCGGCACAGAACGCGCTCTTGGTCTCCTGCCTCTCGACCGACGCCATCATGGGCTCAACCGCGCCCCTGCGCGAGGAGATCCACGCCCTGCGTGGCCACCGCGGCCAGATCGAGGCCGCCGCCACAATGCGCGCGATCATGGCGGGGTCCGTCATCCGCGACAGCCACCGCGAAGGCGACACCCGCGTCCAGGATCCCTATTGCATCCGCTGCCAGCCGCAGGTGACCGGCGCCGCCATGGACCTGCTCCGCCAGGCCGCCGCGACGCTGGAGATCGAGGCGAACGCCGCCACCGACAACCCGCTCGTCCTGTCCGACATGATCGTCTCGGGTGGCAACTTCCACGCCGAACCCGTTGCCTTCGCTGCGGATATCATCGCGCTTGCCGTCGCCGAGATCGGCGCCATCGCCCAGCGCCGCGTGGCGCTGATGGTCGACCCGACGCTCAGCCACGATCTGCCGCCCTTCCTGACGGCGAACCCCGGCCTCAACTCCGGCTTCATGATCGCCGAGGTCACCACCGCGGCGCTGATGAGCGAGAACAAGCACCTCGCCAATCCCTGCTCGACCGACTCGACGCCGACCTCCGCCAACCAGGCGGACCATGTGTCGATGGCCGCCCACGGCGCCCGCCGCCTCGCCCCGATGGTCGCGAACCTCGAGCGGATCCTCGGCATCGAGGCGCTCTGCGCCGCGCAGGGCATCGAGTTCCGCGCCCCGCTGACCACCAGCCCCGCGCTTGGCGCCACCATCGCGAGCCTGCGCGACGACATCCCCACCCTGGCCGAGGACCGCTACCTCGCCCCCGACCTCGAAGCCGCCGCGGCCCTTGTCCGCGACGGAGTCCTTCTCGCGGCCTCGGGCGCCACCTTCCCGGAGATCGCCCGATGACCCCGGTCGAGATCCAGGAGGGCGACAGCCCCGTCGTCCTCGGCCTGCCGCATACCGGCACCTGGCTGCCCGAGGACGCGGCCGACCGGCTGAACGACACCGGCCGCGCGCTCGCCGACACCGACTGGCATATCCACACGCTCTACGACGGCCTGCTGCCCGGCGCGACCACGGTGCGGGCGACCTTCCACCGCTACCTGATCGACGCCAACCGCGATCCCTCGGGGGCGAGCCTCTATCCGGGTCAGAACACCACCGGCCTCTGCCCGACCACGGATTTCGACGGCCTCGCCCTCTACCGCGACGGCCAGGAGCCGGACGCGGCCGAGATCGCGCGCCGCCGCGAGACCTGGCACGCGCCCTACCACGCGGCGCTCGCCGCCCAGCTCGAACGGGTGCGCGCCAGGCACGGCGTGGTGATCCTCTACGACTGCCACTCGATCCGCAGCCATATCCCCTTCCTCTTCGAGGGCACGCTCCCCGACTTCAACATCGGCACCAACACCGGCGCGGCCTGCGATGCCCGCATGGAATCCGCTGTGGCAAAGATCTGCGCCGATGCAGAGGGTTACACCAGCATCCTGAACGGCCGCTTCAAGGGCGGCTGGACCACGCGCAACTACGGCCAGCCGGCGCGCGGCCTGCATGCGGTGCAGATGGAACTGGCCCAGTCCACCCATCTCGCCACCGAATCCGACCCCTTCGCCTATGACGCCGCCAAGGCCGACCGCCTGCGCGTTCACCTCAAAGCCATCCTCGAAACCCTCGCCGCACTGGCGCCCAGCCTCGGAGGCCGCAATGTCTGATCCTCGCAAGAACACCCGCGACATCTACCCCGCCACCGGCACCGAGATCACCGCGAAGTCCTGGCTGACCGAGGCGCCGATGCGGATGCTGATGAACAACTTGCATCCGGACGTGGCCGAGAACCCGCACGAGCTGGTGGTCTATGGCGGGATCGGCCGGGCGGCGCGGACCTGGGACGACTTCGACCGCATCGTCTCGACCCTGAAGACGCTGGAAGAGGACGAGACCCTGCTGGTGCAGTCCGGCAAGCCGGTCGGCGTCTTCCGCACCCATGCCGACGCGCCCCGCGTGCTGATCGCCAACTCGAACCTCGTGCCGCATTGGGCGACCTGGGACCATTTCAA
>CAYLHK010000055.1:0-20425 GCA_964383295.1 uncultured Rhodovulum sp. | reverse complement strand
CCCTTGGCGAGGTTGGTGCGGTAGAGGGCGTTGGACGCGGCCGCGGTGGAATGGCCGGCATAGGTGCGGAACAGCCAGGGCTGGTCGCGGGTCATGCGGGCGTATCCGACCGAGGGGGCACTTGTGCAAGTGCAAGCAAGGCGGCGGGATCATTCGCAATCATGATCGTTCGTTCCTCCGCGTGCCGGCTGCTCGCCTACGCCGGGCAGACTCGGTCCACCTTTTGTGGATGATGCTGCATTGCAGCGAACGGCGCAAGCCGCTGTCACGGGGAACCATCTCCCACCCGCGCCGCTTCTGCTCGCAGGGGCGGAGGTTCAGGAGGGTCGCCAGAAGCGATCTGGAGAAGCCATCTGGCTGTCGGTGACCTGTCCTGCGCGGCGGTGCTCAATTCCGCCGCGACGACCTCAGAGCGCTCCTCCTTCCGCATCGTCAATCGGCGCTCGGACAACCGCGTTGCTGCCCGGCACCAGGATCACTGCCCACTCGCCCCGGTAGAGCACCACCCGCGCTATGCCCGCCGCGCCGGCGGAGGAGGCGGCAACCTTGTGCGGAACCGGGGCGTAGAAGGCGAGGAGCGCATGCGTCGTCCGGCCGGCGCGCAGGATCCGTGGCAGGGCGAGCGCCGCCGTGTTGACGCGCAGCATGCGCTGGTTCAGCGGACTTCTGGCCCCGAAGAGCCCGACAGCGCCGCCGGAACGATGGCGCCGAAGATGCACCGCAGAATGCGCTCGCCGCGCCAGAACCGGTGAACCTCGACGAGCCGCAACCCGTCCGGGCGGCCAGGAATGTCCTGGGGCGCGATGATGGGCATTCCGGCCCCTCCTCGGGCTATCGCCCGAACCAATCGGCCAGTGCTTCGATGTCCTCCGGCGTGAGCCATCGCGCCGCCTTTGCCATCATCTGGGCGCGCGGACCTCCGCGGTCCTCGCCGAGCTCGACGAAGAGGGTCAGCTGCCGGCGCAGGTAGTCCGCATCCTGCCCCGCCAGCTCCGGATGGTCGCGGCGGGTCCCAGGCCCGTGGCAGGAGAGGCAGGCCGGCACGTCGCGCTCTGGGACGCCATGGGCCGCGAGCCGGCCGGCGTCGGACGCATCCGCCGCCGGCCGGCGAGGCTCGACCTCTCGGCCGAACTCGCGTGCGAGTTCCTCGATCCGAGCGTCGGAGAGGGGGCGAGCGACGGCGATCATCGTCCCGCTGGCGCGGCTGCCGTCGCGGTAGGCGCGCAAGGCGCCTGCGATGTACTCGGGCGTCTGGATGTCGAGCCGAGGGATGCCGTCGCGGCCCTCGCCCTCGGAGCCGTGGCAGTCGCTGCAGCGTGCCTCGCCGGCCATCTGCCGGTAGTCCTCGGCAGAAATATCGGGGAGGCGCGTGAGGAACGCGACCATGTCCCAGACCTCGTCGTCGCGTGTCGCCACCGGCCAACCGGGCATGGCCGAGCGGCGGATGCCGGATTTCACCGTCTCGAAGAGCCGCGCTGGCGGGCGCCAGCGCGCGGCCGCGTCGGTGAGAAGCGGAGGCTCGGGCCAGAGCTCGGACGCGAAGCGGGCAGGTGCGGCGGCGGGGCTGCCGTGGCAAGCGGCGCAGACCAGCTGGTAGTGTCCAGCCGCACGCCGTGCCCGGGCGGGGTCGTCGAGCGAGGGGGGAGTGACGGTCAGCGACCGCAGCGTCACCGACTGCCGCGTGGCCAGCCAGTGATACCAGCCGGTCAGCCCCGGTCCCCCGGTGGAGTCGTGGGGGACGAGGCCGGCGAGCGGAACTGCCACCAGGGCGAGGGCGCCGATCATCGCGCCGATCAGATACGGGTGGTGGCGCTTGTTCACGCCGGCCTCCGCCGCAGCACCCGCGCGATCAGCATCAGTCCGCCCGTCAGGTAGATCACCCCGCCGATCACCAGCATGATCGCCCCGCCGATCTGCTGGTCGGCGACGGGGTCGAGCCAATGGCCGTGGTCGTGCGCATAGATCGGGCGCGTGGCGAGCCCGATCAGGGCGCCGAGGAGTGTCATGTGCATCGAGGTGAAGAAAAGGGTAAGCGCACCAGCCAGCGCGGCCTCGCTGCGCCGTCCCTGCTGGCTGCCAAGCGCGATCAGCCAAACGAGCAGGGCGGCGAGCGCAAAGCTCGCCTGTTCGACGGCCAGTGCGGCGGGACTGCTGCGCGAGGCCTCGTGCAGGACCGGCGCGTGCCAGCCCCAGACCACGACTAGATCGGCGAGGCTGATCGCCAGCGGCACCACCGGGTGTGCACGCATCAGGCGGCTGTGGACGAGGAGCGGTGCGAGGCCCGCGGCAATGAGCGGCACCCCGATCCCGACCACCGCCATGTGGAGGGCCATATGCGCGGTGAAGCTGGCAGGCACCATGCCCGGCAGCGGACCGGCCCAGGCGAGGACCAGCACGGCGGTTCCGGCGAGAACCAGCGGCCGGCTCATCGGCAGCTCGTGAGATAGATGGCGGGGATCGCGACATAGAGCACGGCGACTGCAGAGAGGGCGCAGAGCATCAGCGCCACATGGCTCAGGAAGCGGTGCCGCTCCTCGGGCGAGTTGTGCGTGAACTCGAAATCGTCCTCGGTGACGCTGCGCGCGCGCACCTGCCAGAGCCCGCGGGTAAGCGCCGCGATGCCGGCGAGCGCGAGGAGGGTCAGGAGGATGATGCCCAGCCGCGCCGGCCAGAGATCGCTCACGCGCCCCGCTTTCTCACAGTAGACGGCGGCAAGCAGGTAGCAGAGCAGGAAATGCACCGCCCAGATCGTCGGTGCGGCGATCACCCGCTTGAGGTCGGTGCCGGTGTCGGGATCGCGGGTCATAGCAGCAGCGGAAAGCCTCCGATCACGAGGGCGGTCAGCACCGCGGTGAAGAGCGCGAAATGCCAGTAGAGCGCCACGTTCCGGAGATCGGCGTCGTGGGTCGGGGTCATGCGGCCCCACCACGATCCGGCGATCACATAGGCCTGCATGATGATGCCGATGGCGAGATGGAGGACGGTCCAGCCCGCGATGGTCCAGACGATCGCCGGGTAGGCATGCGCGGTTGGATCGAGGCCGGTCCACCACGGGCCCGCCAGGAATGCGAGACCCGCAAGAAGCGCGGCCGCGACCCCGAGGCCGAGCGCGACGCGGGCGGCCAGGGGCAGCCCGCGCGCGTTCAGCCGCCGGGCGGTCAGCGTCGCGCCCCACGCGGCCAGCGACAGGAGGCCGGCGACCAGCGGCGCCTCCCAGCCGGGGCCGGTGATGCCCGAGGGCGGAAACTCGGCATGGACCGTCCAGAAGAAGAAGTAACCGAAGAGGAGCCCGAGGAAGGCGGTGAGGTCCGCCGTCATGGTGATGAACATGCCCCACCAGCCCGGCGAGTCCGGTCCCGAGACATAGACGGGGACCCGCTCGCCGTCGGTGATCTCCCGCTCGGGCACGTCCGGGATGCCCGACGTGCCAGTCCAGAGCCACGTAAGCAGGGCTGCAAGGAAGATCGCGAATCCGGCGATCGCCGTCAGCCAGAGATAGAAGGCAGTCGCGATGAAGACCGTGCCGAGCCCAACCGCGGCCACGAGCGGCAGCCAGCTCGGCCCGCCGGTGCGCATCACCTGCATCGGTTCGGCGTCGAGGACGGAGGTGACGAGCGTCTCGCGCCGGCCGTTAGGCGCATCGGCGAGATAGCCCTCCCCCGCCTCCATGCGCATCTCGATCCCCGGCTCGTCCCACAGGGGATAGCGGCTCGTCACCCGCGGAATGGACCTCAGGCCCCAGGGCCGCGCGGGCAGCGGCGTCGCCCATTCGAGCGTGCCCGCACCCCAGGGGTTGCGCAGAGCGGCCGCCGCACCGGGTCGCAGGCAATTCCAGACGAAGACGGCGAAGCCGGCCGCGAAGACGAAGGCGCCGATGGTCGAGGCGAGGTTCAGCTCGTCCCAGCCCCGATCCGCCCCGTAGGTGAAGACCCGCCGCGGCATGCCGAGGAGACCGGTCAGATGCATCGGCAGGAAGGCGAGGTTGAACCCGCCGAAGATGAGCCAGAACGACCAGATGCCGAGCCGACGCGACAGCATCCGGCCGCGCACGAGGGGGAAATAGTAGTGAACCCCGGCCAGCACGGGGAAGAGCATGCCGCCGATCAGCGTGTAATGCAGATGCGCGACGATGAAATAGGTGTCATGGACCTGCGCGTCGAAGGTCACGACCGCGACCATCACCCCGGTCAGCCCGCCGATTATGAAGCTCGCCAGCGCGCCCAGGCAGTAGAGCATCGGCACGCTTCTCACCACGGTGCCCAGCATGACCGTGGCGATGAAGGCGAAGATCTGGATGCCGGTGGGGATCGCCACCGCCTCGGAGGCCGCGGAGAATATCCCGAGCGTGATCGAAGGCAGTCCCGTGGTGAACATGTGGTGCACCCAGAGCCCAAAGCTGATGAAGCCCGTCCCGATCGCCGAGAGCACCACCCAGGAATAGCCGGCGATCGGCCGCCGGGAGAAGGTGGGCACGATCATCGCGAGGAGCGCGATCGCGGGCAGGAAGATGATGTAGACCTCAGGGTGGCCGAAAATCCAGAAAAGGTGCTGCCAGAGGAGGGGATCGCCGCCGCGGGTCGCGTCGAAGAACGGCCAGCCGAGCATCCGCTCGAGCTCGAGAAGGATGTCGCCAGCGATGAGCGGCGGGAAGGCGAAGAGGATCATCCCGCCGACGATGAGCACGTACCAGGCGTAGAGCGGCATCAGGTTGATGTGCATGCCAGGCGCGCGGGTCTTCAGGACGCCCACGATCAGCTCGACCGCCGCGGCGATGGCCGCGACCTCGATGAAGGAGAGGCCGAGGATCCAGATGTCGGTGCCGATCCCCCCCTGCTCTGTCGAGAGGGGTGGGTACATGAACCAGCCGCCGTCGGGCGCCACACCGAAGAAGATCGAGCCGCAGACGAAGATGCCGCCGATGAGATAGCACCAGAAGCCGAAGGCCGAGAGGCGCGGGAACGGCAGATCGCGCGCGCCCAGCATGCCCGGCAGGATCACCATGGCGACCGCCTCGAAGATCGGCACGGCGAAGAGGAACATCATCACCGTGCCGTGCAGGGTGAAGAGCTGGTTGTAGGTGCCGGCGCTCACGAGGTCGTTCTCGGGCACCGCGAGCTGGAGCCGGATGATGAGCGCGAGCGTCCCGGCGAAGAGCATGAAGGCGAAGGCCGTCGCCACGTACCAGAGCCCGACCACGCTGTTGTTCACGTCCGACAGCTGTCGCCAGCCGCGCGGGCTGGCCCAGGCTTCGGCAAGGCGGGCGGCCTGCGCGTCCCGGCTCATCGTAGCCCCGTCAGGAAGTCGAGGATCGCGCGCATCTCGTCCTCGCCAAGATGGGCATAGGCCGGCATGCGCGCATCGGGCTTGATCGCCTGCGGATCGGCCAGCCAGGATGCCAGGGCAGCCTCGCTCATCGGCAGGGTGCCGGCGGCGAGCGTCTCGCGGCGGGCGAGATGCGTCAGATCGGGGCCGACCGCTCCCTCCGAGACGATGCCGCGCACGCCGTGGCAGGCACCGCAGCCGGCGGCGCGAAAGGCGGAGGCATCGGCGCCGGGGTCGGCCGGGGCGGCCTCGTCCGCCAGCCAGGCGTCGAACTCCTCCGGCTCGTGCACGATCACGGGAAACGCCATCAGCGCATGCGACGCGCCGCAGAACTCGGCGCAGACGCCGCGGAAGCGGCCCGTATCCGAAGGCGTTAGCCGCAGGAGGTTCCGCCGCCCGGGCAGCATGTCCAGCTTGCCGCCGAGCGGGGGAATCCAGAACGAATGGATCACGTCATGCGCGGTCAGCTCGAACTCCACCACCCGACCCTTCGGCAAGTGCAGCTCGTTCGCAGTCTCGATCCGGCTCCCGTCGGGCAGCTCGTAGGCGATCCGCCACCAGAACTGCTCGCCCGTTACTGCCACACGCAGGTCGGGCGCATCGCCGGCACGCCAGTCGGGCAGGAGGCGCAGGCCGTAGAGCAGGAGTGCCGCCAGTACCACGGTCGGGAAGATTACCCCGGCCACGAGAATGAACCGGTCGGCGAAGCGCTCGCTCGTAGGCTTGTTGCGCGCGAGCACCGCATAGACGGCGATCCCCATCACCGCCGCCCAGATCAGCGCGCCGCCGAAGGTCATGACCCAGAAGAGCCGGGCGACCTCGCGCGCATCCTCCGAAGCGGGATGCAGGGCACTCTGCTCCGTCTGGCAGCCACTGAGCAGCATGATGAGCGTCACCGAGACACGCCGGGGGCCGGCGCTCAAGATTCTCGGCACGGGCATCTCCGATTTCCTTTGGAACCATTCTCTCTTCAACCAATTGACCTGAAAAGGGTTCCAACTCCTATGGCTTGCGGATCGAGAAGAGCGGCGCGCGACAGCTATTCACAAGCGCAGGTGGTGCTGCACTGGGCGACCGTGGCGCTGGTATTTCTGCAATTCCTCGTGAACGACGATATGCGCCACGCCTTCCGCGATCGGCTATGGGAGCTGGACGCGGGAACGCCGGTTGGCGCGGGCTTCCACCTCGTCGGCGGCTTGCTGATCTTTGCCCTGACGCTGCTCCGGCTCGCGATCCGCCTTGTGCGCGGCGCCCCGCCACATCCCTCGGGCTCACCGCCGCTCCTAACCCTGCTGGCCTCGCTCACGCATTGGGGACTCTATGCGCTGCTGCTCGCCATGTCCGTCACCGGGATGATTGCCTGGTTCGGACGAGTGGAGGCGGCGGCGGTTTTCCACGAGACCGGTCGGCTTCTCCTGCTTGCTCTGGTCCTCGCCCATGTGCTCGGGGCGCTGGTCGAGCATTTCGTGATTGGCAATCGGGCTATACGGAGGATGCTGTGATCAGCCGCGGAAATGTATGTGATTCCAAAGACTAAGGGCGTTCGCCGTGTATGGAACGCGTATGGAAACCGTATGGCCGCCAAAACAGTCAGCGTCGACGCCGATCGGCGACCGCGGGTGCCGGGCGTGGGTCTCGCGGGTCCAGCCGTCGACCGTCAGGCCCACGCAGGCCTGGATGATCATGAAGGCGGAGCCGGTTGACCGGATAGGCGACCTGCGCCTCACCGGGCTGGCGTTCGAAGCGGCAGAAGTGCTCGGGCAACCGCATCTGGAAATACACGGCGGCCTGGAACGGGCTGGTGGTCAGCTTCACCACCTGCTGCCGGACGAGGTGGCGAGACATTCCGGCGGCGGCGATGGCGGTGTCGTTCGGTCAGATCGAGCCGCTGGGCATCGGGTTCAAGTCCATCTCTGTCATGGCCAGGGAGCGGATGTCGCCGCCGGTGAAGAAGCGCGGGTTCGCAAGGATTTCGACGAGGCGGGCCGCGCGGTCCATGCCCACGTGTGAGCGTGCTTCGGAAGGGTCGCCCTACGGCAGCGCTTCGCCTGCGGCCTGCCGCTTGGGAACAATGCCGCCGGCCCGCTGTTTTCTCGGGTATGCAGGAACTGGAGGATCAGCAATGCACCGTTACCTCATGCTAGCGGGCCTCGCGCTTGCTCCGGCGCTTTCCTTCGCGCAAGACGCGCGGGGAACCTTCGTTGGCGCCGACGGCAGCGAAATCGGATCGGCGCGCCTGACCCAGACGGAAGCGGGCGGCGTCCTGATCGAGATCGACGTTGCCTCGCTCCCCGCGGACAGTTGGGTCGGCTTTCACATCCACGAGACGGGCGTCTGCGACCACGGCGCCGGGCATGAATCTGCCGGCGGGCATTTCAATCCCATGGACACGCAGCACGGCTTGCTGATGGAGGGCGGGCCGCATGCCGGCGACATGCCGAACGTCTGGGTCGATTCCGAGGGCATGGCACGAGCACAGGTATTCAACCCATTCGTCACCCTCGAGCAGGGCGACGCCTTGATCCGCGGCAGAGCGCTGATGATCCACGCCGGGCCTGACGATCACGTCACGCAGCCCTCGGGCGGAGCCGGCGACCGGCTGGCCTGCGCGGTGATCGAATAGAGGCCTCCGATGCGGCAGGATCGAATCCGGCCGTGACCGGGCACGCAACGACGGTGATACCGTCGAACCATACCGAAGTATTTGTTCTGAAAAGATAAGAGTGTTAGCGCAGCGCATTGCATCTTAAGTCTGATGGCCGGTAGCGGAAAGGGGGGCGGGTGCCCCTTTTGCATCATCGATGTCCGCGGCGCGCGCGAGAGAAGTAGTGGTCGTCGGCGCCGCGGCGGGTCTTCCAGCCGCGACGCGCGGCCTCGGAACGGCCCCGCGGATCGCCGAACCAGCCTCCCTGCCCCTGGCCATGCCCATCCCCGCTCCGAGGAATAGCGGTTGCCGTCGTAACTCTAGCGATGCGAAGATGGGCCAGCCAGGCTGTGTTGATCATCGCGAGCACCGGCGCCGCCGACAGGGCGAGGCCGTAGGGCACGACCACGGTCCACCCCTCCGCAGTGTGGACGAAACTGTTGATAGTGGCGACGGCGAGGACGACGATTCCACCGATGACCACAGGCCAGTACGGTCTGATGCTGAGCACAACGTGCTCGACGGAGCGGCAAGTAGGGCGAGGGCACCGACGATCAGGCCCGCCAGCAGCAGCCATTCGTAGAAATGCAGCCACAACAGATTCGATGTTTGCAGATTGGCGATGTCGGTCGGCAGGGCGAGGCTGAAGCAGGCGACCGGAAATGAAATGAGGGTCGCGTGGAGCGGATGCCTGGTGAGGGTCGCAGCCGGCAAGACAATGTGGCCGGTCATGAAACTGTCCTTTTGAAGGACATTCTGCTTCTAGCTGAGCCTAGGCCACGTGAACTTCCCGCCGTGGGCAATTGGTCCCGGCCCGTCCCGATTCTGCTTGTCCGAGTCGCCGCACTGCACGCCGCCGAGTGGTTCAGCACCAGCGCTCAAACCCAGAGGAAATGCTACTGCCCCCACAGCCGGGACTACCAGTCGTAGGGCCAAGGCCACCATGGAGATTAAGGGTATAGATATGGGGTTTCGTTGTGCGAAACGTTGCAGCCGGCACTGCCAAATCCGGCTAACTATTGGAGCGGGCGAAGGGATTCGAACCCTCGACCCCAACCTTGGCAAGGTTGTGCTCTACCCCTGAGCTACACCCGCATCCGATGGGCGCTGTATATACAGGGGCTCGGAGTGATGACAAGGGCCAATCGGAGGGGCGCGCGTGCCAGGTCGCGGCGCATCAGGACCAACCGACGGGGGCGCCGAGGCACCGTCGCCGCGCGAGCACGCCGGCACAAATGGGGGCTGGTCATTGTACTACCTATGGTTGTAGCATTGCCGGGCACTCCGCCGGCCGAAGATCAGATGACCTTGTCCGACCAGCAACCAGCAGCCGACCCCGCCGTTTCCGCCCTTCTCGCCATGATCGCGGGACGTGCGGGATGTTCCGTGGCGGGGCTGATCGGCAACAAGCCTTTCCCGGAGATCTGGCACCCGAGGACGGCGCGGACGGGGCCGTCGGGCGATACCGCCCTGGCCGCGATCGGGCGGTCTCCGGAACCCGTCGTCCCTGCCCGGCTCGGTTTGGCCGCAGGATTCGCAGCCGCCGTTGAGGTCGCTACGACGGAAGGACGGATAGCCGGGCATCTGGTGCTGGCCGACCCGGGCCGACGCCGGCGCCTGACCCCCGCCCTTACCGCGGCTCTGGCCGACGGGGCGATGATCCTCGGACGGCTGCTCGCCCCCCTCGCCGCGTCCGACGCGCCGCCCCGGCGCGCCGACGACGACGCGGCGCTGCGCTGGATTGCGCTACGGCTCCAGCAGCAGTCGCCCGGTGAAGAGCATGCGCTGCTGCTGGTCGACATCGATCGCTTCCATGCGTTGAACGAAGTGCTCGGCCGGCGCGCCGGCGACGCGCTCCTGGCGCAGACCGAGGCGCGGATCGAAGCGCTGCTGGTGCATGACGAGCGGATCCTGCGGCTCGAGGGCGACCGCTTTGTCATCCTTGCCCACCGCAACGGCGCCGACCCGCGCAGCCTTGCCCACCGGGTGCTGCGCGCCGTGGCAGCGCCGCTCGACCTCGCCGGGCGCAGCATCACCGTGCAGGCAAGCATTGGTATTGTCGATCGCATCAGCGGCTCGAGCCGCCCCGGCGCTCTGCTCGCCCAGGCCGCGGCGGCGGTGCGGCGGGCGAAGGTCGAGGGGCGCAACCGCTACGTGCTGCACGTGCCGGCGATCGACACGCTCGACCTGGAACGCAGCCAGCTCGAGTTCGACCTCGCTCACGCGCTGGCCGATGGGCAGATGCATGTGGTCTTCCAGCCTTACATCAACCTCGCGACCGGGGCGGTCTCGGGAGCCGAGGCGCTCCTGCGCTGGCGGCATCCGACCCGCGGCGACATGCGACCGACGACGTTCGTTCCGCTGGCGGAATCGACCGGGCTGATCCTGCCGCTCGGCGCCTGGACGCTGCGCCGCGCGTTGGAGGCGGCGAGCCGATGGTCGGAGGACCTGATGCTGTCGGTCAATATCTCGGCACTGCAGTTCCACCAGCCGCGCTTCGTGGCGGAGGTGGATGCGGCGCTCGCGTGGTCGGGGTTCCCCGCGGCGCGGCTGGAGCTTGAGATCACCGAAACGGTTCTGATGCGCGACAATCCCCAGACGGCGGCGCAGTTGCGGGCGCTGATCGCGCGCGGCATCCGCATCGCGCTCGATGACTTCGGCACCGGCTACAGCGCGCTGGCCTATCTCGCGCGCCTTCCGCATCACCGCATCAAGCTCGGGCGCAGCTTCGTGCAGGATTTGGGCAATCCGGCGACGGCAGAACTGATCCGCGCGATCGTGGCCTCGGCCCGCGGCCAGGGCGTGGCGATCACCGCGGAAGGGGCCGAGACGCCCGAGCAGCTGGAGGCGGTGCGGGCCATGGGCTTCACCCATGCGCAAGGCTACGTGATCGGTCCGCCAGTGGAAGACCCGGCGGAGCTGATGGCCCCGGCGTGACCCGCCACGCAAGACGAAGGGCGTCACACGCCTGATCTCAATGGATATTTTGTGACGTGTTTACCGCGCGTTGAGCCCTGCGCGCCGCCCGCGTCGGCAGCTTTGCGCTACTGCGCCGGAAAGCTGAGGGTCACGTGAATTTTCTCTTGATTGTGGGGGCATGTGGCCTCATATGCGCCCTACTGACGCCAACGCACGCGCCTCTGTAAGTGCCCGGAAACGGGAAACCATGCAGCGACGGTAACGTCTCTTTTGGGAACTCCGGGCGACCCCCGGGACTGATGGAGATGCGCATGCGATACGCTGCCGCCCTGGCGGGGCAACCCGCCGTCGTCGATACTCATCCGCAGACGACTGCCGTTTCCGCGCGACAGGATGCCTATATCCGCGCGAACGATTTCGACCGTCCGACGGTCGTCTTCGATCTCGCGATGTTGCGCGCGAAATACGACGCGCTGCATGCGGGCCTGGGCGGCGCGACCATCCACTACGCCGTCAAGGCGAACCCGGCCGGCGCGGTTATTGCCGCCCTGGCGGCGAAGGGCGCGCATTTCGACGCGGCCTCGCGCGGCGAGATCGACCTCTGCCTGTCGCTCGGCGTGCCTGCCCACCACATCGCCTTCGGCAATACGATCAAGCGTGCCGCCGACATCGCCCATGCCCATGCAATGGGTGTCGAGCAGTTCGCAGCCGACGCCGAGGCGGAGCTCGAGAAGATCGCCGCCCATGCGCCCGGCGCGCGCGTCATCATCCGCATGCTGGTCGAGGAATCCGCCGCAGACTGGCCCCTCAGCCGCAAGTTCGGCTGCTCGCGCCGCGAGGCGCTGCGGCTGATGGGGATCGGGCGCGAGCTGGGGCTCGACGTGGCCGGCATCTCCTTCCACCCCGGCAGCCAGATGCGGGATCCCGCGATGTGGGCCCCTGCCCTCAATGCCGCCGTGACGCTCTGGGAAGAGGCGCAGGCGGCAGGCTTCGGGCTGCGCATCCTCAACATCGGCGGCGGCTTCCCGGCGTTCTACGGCGATCCGCTGCCGGCGACGGAGGAATATGCGGCCGAGGTCATGCGCATGGTGCGCGCGCGGTTCGGCACCGAGATCACCGTCATGGCCGAGCCCGGCCGCGGCCTCGTCGCCGAGGCGGGCGTGATCGTGGCCGAGGTGCTGCTGGTGGCGCGCAAAGACGAGGCGGACCTGCACCGCTGGGTCTTCCTCGACATCGGCAAGTTCTCGGGGCTCGCCGAGACGATGGACGAGGCGATCCGCTACCAGTTCGAGACCCGCCACGGCGAGGCGGCCGAGACCGGCCCCTGCATCCTGGCAGGGCCGAGCTGCGATTCCGCCGACGTTCTCTACGAGAAGCGTCCGGTGCAGCTGCCGCTGGCGCTGGCACCCGGCGACAAGTTGCGGATCCTCTGCACCGGGGCCTATACGACGAGCTATTCGTCGGTCGGCTTCAACGGCTTCCCGCCGCTGGCCGAGGTGTTTCTCGACTGACGGCGCGGGCAGGATGGCGCGCTCGCCACGGTGCGGACGCGCGGACCCTGCCGGATCGGGGCTTTTCGGATCACCCCGAAGGCACTAGATGTCGGGGGACGGGAGGTGCTGATGACGACAGATGCCGGAGGCGAGGCAGTTTTCGCCTCCTACAACGTCCACAAGTGCGTCGGCACCGATGGCCGCTACGATCCCGACCGGATCGGCGCTGTCATCGCCGAGATCAGCCCCGATATCATCGCGCTGCAGGAGGTCGATCGCCGGTTTGGCAAGCGCACGGGTCTGCTTGACCTCGCCCGCGTGGGCCGCGAGACCGGGCTCGTCCCGATCCCGGTGACCAATGGGCATAGCGGCGACGGCTGGCACGGGAATGCGGTGCTGGTGCGCGAGGGCATGGTGCAGGACCTTCGCCAGCTGAAGCTGCCCGGGCTCGAGCCCCGCGGGGCGCTCATCGCAGATATCGACCTCACAGCCGGTCCGGTGCGGGTCATGGCGGCGCATCTCGGGCTTTTGCGCCATTCGAGACGTCTGCAGGTCGAGATGCTGCTGGGTCACGCCGGCGACGAGGAAGAGGCGCGTCCGGTCGTGCTGATGGGGGATCTCAATGAATGGCGCCGGCAGCACCGGCGCTCGGCGCTGCTTCCCTTCAGCACGCGCTTCGGTCCGCTGAGCAAGGGGGTGCCGAGCTTTCCGTCGTATTTCCCGGTGCTCGCCCTCGACCGCATCATCGCCCGGCCCCAGGGCATACTGGGCGCGGTCGAGGCGCATGACAGCACGCTGGCCCGTGTCGCCTCCGACCATCTGCCGGTGAAGGTCCGGGTACGGCTCGGGGGGCGCGCAGCCTCGGTTGCACCTGAGGCGATGGGCGCGCCCGCGAAGCGCATGGCAAGCGCATGAAGCCGGGGACATGGATCGCCATTCTGACGGCGACCGGCGCGCTGGCCGTGGCCAACGGCGCCGGAGCGGTCTCGTTCAACCGGGCCGATACCAATCGCGACGGGGTGGTGGATTTCCAAGAGGCGCGCCGGGCCTATCCCGGCCTCTCCGAGGCGCAACTGCGGCGCATGGACATCAACCGCAATGGCGTGATCGACCGCGGCGAGTACCCGCAGCTCGATGCCATCTACCAGCTCCTCATCCGGGGGCCGTAAGCAGCCCGCATGCCCAGGATCGGCCTGTCCAACCATCATCCTTCACAGGAGGTCTTCATGCGATCGACATTTTCGCGTGGCGTCGGAGTCGGCCTAGCGGCCGTCATTGCGCTGCCGCTGCTTGCGGCGCCGCTCCTCGCGCAGAACCTGCCCACTCTGCAGGACATGCAGCGGCGGTATCCCAATCTGGCCCTGCGCCACATCGAGATGTGTGACCGCAACGGCGACGGCGTGTTCACCCGCGGCGAGCAGGCCTGTGTCGACAGCGTCAACGACGTCATGCGCGATCGTCGGTAGCCAGCGCCCCACGGCCCACTTCGCTCCCGAATTGCGGCGGATGGCCGTAAAGGTGACACGCGGCTGGCCTTCTGGGCCGCCCTTCCTCTTGTCCCGGGCGGCAAATCCCGACATAAGCGCGCCGTCTCAGCGGGAGGGCGTGCGATGAGCAGCCAGGCGTCGGCCAATCTAAACGTCATGATAAAGGCGGCGCGCCAGGCGGCGCGGGGTCTCCTGCGCGACTTCGGCGAGGTCGAGAACCTGCAGGTCTCATCGAAGGGCCCGGGCGATTTCGTCAGCCGTGCCGACACCCGGGCCGAGGAGGTGATCCGCGCCACCCTGACCGAGGCACGGCCGAACTACGGCTGGCTCGGCGAGGAGAGCGTCGAGGTGAAGGGCGAGGACCCTACGCGGCGCTGGATCGTCGATCCGCTGGACGGGACCACGAACTTCCTGCACGGCATGCCGCACTGGGGGATTTCGATCGCGCTCGAACACAAGGGCGAGATCGTCGCGGGGGTCGTCTATGATCCGGTGAAGGACGAGATGTTCACCGCAGAGAAGGGCGCGGGCGCCTGGATGAACGATCGCCGCCTGCGGGTTTCGGGGCGGCGCGACCTGATCGAGTCGGTCTTCGCGACCGGCATCCCGTTCGGCGGCAGCCCGATGCTGCCGCGGACCCTGCGCGAGATGGCGGCGCTGGCGCCGCGGGTCGCGGGCATCCGGCGCTGGGGCTCGGCGGCGCTCGACCTCGCCTATGTGGCGGCGGGGCGTTACGAGGGCTTCTGGGAGGACCGGCTGAACGCCTGGGACATCGGTGCCGGCATCCTGCTGGTGCGTGAGGCCGGCGGGTTCACCGGGCCGCTGCACGAGGGTCGCGACCCGCTGGCGCGCGGCGGGATCGTGGCGGCCAATGCCGAGACTTTCGAGACGCTGACGAAGATCCTGCGCGAGGCGTAGGGGGCATCGCCCCCCTCCGGCGTTGAACGGTCACCCCGAACGTGTGCGCCGGGCACGAGTGCGCACATGTGCGCAATTTTCAAGATACTGAAATCGCGGGGATATTCCGGGCCATTTACCATTAGGAAAGGTTTGGTGCACGCTTTCGCATGCTCTGGTCCCTCGTCGATGACAGGGCGGCGATAACCTGCGGGGCGTATGGGATCAGCGCGGGCTGATCACTTCGCGCGTGCCGGCCCTCTTCTCAAGCCTGCTCCTGCGAGGCCCTGCCTCGCGCAGGATCGTCGGCTGGAGCGGTGCGCGTATCAGTTCCCCACGTAGGGTGTCGGATCGACCGCCGTGGTGCCGCGGAAGACGTCGAACTGCAGCTCCGGACGGTCGCGCGGGGCCACCGCTCCGATCACCGTGCCCGCCTGTACCGTCTGCCCGCGCTCGACCCTCACATCCGACAGCGTCGAATAGGTGGTCATCAGGTCGTCCTGATGGCGGATCAGGACGATGGTGCCGAGACCGCCGAGTTCCTCGGAGATCAGCGCCACCTCTCCCGGCGCGGCCGCACGCACCTGCGTGCCCGCGGGGACCGAATAGCCGACGCCGTTCGGGTTGGCCGCGTTGAACGGCCGGCTGACGGCTGCGCTCACCGGTGCGGCGAGGCGCCCGCCCTGGGGGGTGACCTGCGCGCCGAGGTTCGGCGAGGTGAGCTCCCGCGGGGCGGCGGCCATGTCCTGCGGCAGGGGCGTCGCGGCACTCGGCGGCGGCGCGATGGGCGTCATCTCGCCCGGCTGGTTGTCTGCGATCCCCCCGCTGATGCGGTTCGCGTCGCTGACGATCGGGATCAGCAGCTCCTGGCCCTGGCGCACCGAGAGATCGGGCCCGAGCCCGTTCCACGAGGCGAGCGCGGTCACGGAGACACCGTAGAGCCGGGCGATGGAATAGGCGGTCTCGCCGGCCTCGACCCGGTGGCGGACCGGGTCGATGAGCGGGTCGGTCTGGCCGTTCTGGAACGGGTTCGGCTGACCGGCAGCGGCTGGCGCCCCCTCGATCGACGCACCCACCCGCTCGGGGCTCCAGGCCAGCGGCTGGCTCGAGACCCCGTCGCCGGCGAGCGGGTCCATGCGCGCCACACCATCAGGCAGCAGCAGCACCTCGCCGGAGCGAAGGCGGTAGTCGGACGGCAGCGCATTGCGCTGGGCGAGTGCCTGGGGCGAGGTGCCCACCCGCGTCGCCACGGTTTCGACGGTGTCCCCGTCCCGGGCGACCGCGACCTGGTAGGTGGCATAGGAGATCACGCCGCGCGAATCCGGCGGCAGGTTCGCCACCGAGGCGCCCGGGGCGACCGATGCGCCGCCATCCGCACCCTGCGTGCAGCCGGCCGCCGCGGCAGCCAGGCCGATCAGCAGCAGGGTGGTGGGCAGATTGCGTGCGTAGGGTCGTCCGTGGCCACAAGCCATCGCGATGCTCCCGTATCTTGATGCCTGTCCCTAGTCCAATACATCCTGTGCGATGCCCTCCACAAGGGGCACGAACCGCACGGAACCGAGTTCGGTGTATTCGGGGCCCCCATCGGTCATCACGATCTTGATGAGGGTCTGTACGGAGTCGCTCTGTCCGACCGGCAGGACCATCACCCCGCCGACGCGGAGCTGGTCGAGGAGCGGCTGCGGCGGATCCTCGGCCGCGGCGGTCAGCAGGATGCGATCGAACGGCGCCTGCTCCGGCAGGCCGAACGAGCCGTCCCCGTGGACGACGGTCACGTTGTGGATGCCGAGATCGAGGAAGAGCTCTTTCGAGCGGCGCGCCAGGCGGCGGTGGCGCTCGATGGTGTAGACCCGGCGGACGAGCTTGGAGAGCACGGCCGCCTGGTAGCCCGAGCCGGTGCCGATCTCCAGCACCTTGCAGCGGCGGTCGACCTGCAGCGCCTGGGTCATCAGCCCCACCACGGTGGGCTGGCTGATGGTCTGGCCGCAGGCGATCGGCAGCGGCGTGTCCTCGTAGGCGCGGTCCTGGAAGATCCCTTCGAGGAACCGCTCGCGCGGCGTCGCCTCCATCGCCTTCAGCACCTCGGGATCGGTGATCCCGCGCGAGCGGAGCGCGAAGACGAACTGCATCTGCCGCTCGACGGGATCCATCAGTCCTCCCTCAGGCAAGCGCCTCTTTGAGCCCCGCCACCAGCGCATGCGCCGTGAGGTCGGCCGTGAGCGGGGTGACGGTGATATGTCCGTCGTGGCATTCGCGGCTGTCGCTGCCCGGCGGCGTGTCGGCATTGCCGCGCCCGTGGGTAAGCCACAGGAAGCTGCGCCCGTTCGGCGCGGTCTGCGGCTGGACGCCGAAGGTGGGTGCGTCGCGGTGGCCCTGGACGGTGGCGCGCAGGCCCCTGACGGCCTCGGGCGCCACGGCCGGGAAGTTGATGTTGTAGAAGACCGAATGCGTGTCGCGCCGCCAGACGTCGTGACGCAGAATGCGCGAAATCACGGCCGCGCCATGGGCGCGAGCGGCCGCGAAGGGGTCGAGCGAGGCTGCCGTCGCGGGACCGAAGTACTGCGAGAGCGCCACCGCGGGCACGTCATGGAGCGCCGCTTCCATCGCGGCGCCGACGGTGCCGGAATAGACCGTGTCCTCGGCGACATTGTGACCGCGGTTGACGCCCGAGATCACCAGATCGGGCAGCGCGCCCTGCATGATCTCGTGCAAGCCCGCCAGCACACAGTCTGCGGGCGATCCCTCGACCGCCACGCGGCGGGGCGCCAGCGGCTCGAGCCGCATGGGACGCACGTAGGAGATCGCATGCCCAACGCCCGATTGCTCGAAGGCGGGCGCAACCACCCAGACCTCGCCGTCGGGGCCGGCGAGTTCGCCCGCGATCTCTTCCGCCACCGCAAGCCCGGGGGCCGAGATGCCGTCGTCATTGGTAATCAGAATGCGCATGCAAGTCCCCCGCTCCTTGCGGCCGTTCTAGGGGAAGGGCTGCACGCCGTCCAGCGCCCGGCCGGCGGCGTCCGGCGCTCATTGGAGGGATTCGCCTGCATTTTCCGCATTTGGCCGCGGGAGCCGGCCGCGTCTGCCGCCGCAATTAGCGCCGTGGTAATGCCGCTCCGCTAAGCGTGGCGGCATGCGTCGGAGCGGGGGCTCGGTCGCGGGGTGGGGGTGAACCATGACGGTCCGTGGGGGACTGGTCGCGGACAAGGGGCGCGCGCTCCGCCGGGCGGCCGTGATGCGCGGCGTGGTGGTGGCGCTGGCGGCCGTCGGCCAGGCGATCCCGATCGGGGGCGCGGGGGGTACGGCGGGGGTGGTCGCGGCCAGCGAGCGGGGCGCGGCGAGCCCTCTCGTTCACCACGCGACCGTGTTGAACGGCGACGTCGCCGGTTCGGGCTTTGCCATCGGACCCGGCCGGGTGCTGACCAACGCACATGTGGTCCGGGGGCTGGCGCCGGGATCGGTGCTGGTCCTGGTCGCGTCCACGGCCGATGATGACGGTGTAAGGGCCCAGGTCCTCGGGCGGCTGCTCGCGATCAGCGAGCGCATGGATCTGGCGCTCGTGTCGGCGCCAGAGGGGTTTCTGCCCGAGGTTGCCGCCGCGGATGCCCCGCTGCGTGCGGGCCTGCCGCTGCGGGCCGCAGGCGTCGATGCCGGCGCCGGCGCGGCCGTGCTTCCGCGGATGGAACTGCCGGGCCAACTGACCGGGGCGCGTGCCGCTCCGACCGGCTTCGGGCCGGGACTGATCGCGCGCATGCCGGGCGTGCGGCCCGGCTTCTCCGGCGGCCCAGTGCTCGATGACGAGGGCCGGCTTGTCGGCATGATCGCGGCGATCCGCCCCGCGCATGCCGGGCCGGCGTCCCGCGCCGCAGCGGGCCGTGTCCGCGTGCACCGCCCGGTGGCCGACGACGAAGCGCTGGTGCTGCCGGCCGAGGCGATCCGCGCCGAGGCCGCACGACTGGAGCGGGCCACCCGGTGACGTTCGCCCGCTCGATCCTGTAGAACGTCGAGGCAGGATCAGGAGCGGCGGCGGCGATGGCACTGGCGGGACGCGAGATTGCGGTGATCGGGGCAGGCATCGGCGGGCTGGCGGCAGCCGTCGCGCTGGCGCAGCGGCATGCGCAGGTGACGGTCCACGAGACCGCCGATGCCCTCGGCGAGGTCGGTGCCGGCCTGCAGGTCGCACCGAATGCGGTTGCGGTCCTCGAGGCGCTGGGGCTGCGCGACGCGATCGAGCCGGTTGCGAGCCAGCCCGAGGCGATCGAGCTGCGCGAGCATCGGAGCGGACGCCGGCTGGTGCGCCTGCCGCTGGGCGAAAGTGCTACGGGCCGCTACGGGCGGCCCTACTGGCATGTGCATCGCGCGGATCTCGCTGCCGCGCTGGCCGAGGCGGCGATGGCGGCCGGCGTGCAGATCCGGCTCGGCAGCCGCATCGAGGGGCTCGCCGGCACGGCGGAGGCGCCTGCGCTTGTCCGCGCGGACGGAGCAACCTTTCCCGCCGAGATCGTCGTGGCCGCCGATGGTGTCCGCTCGGGGATACGCAGCACCTGGCTCGCCGGCACAGCGCCGCGCTTTACCGGGCATGTCGCCTGGCGTGCCGTCGTACAAGCCGAGCGACTGCCAGCGAGGATGGCGGCTCGCCAGGCGACGGTCACCATGGGGCCCGGCCGGCACATCGTGACATACCCGCTGCGCGCAGGGCGCCTCTTGAACATCGTGGCGATCGAGGAGCGCGCAGCCTGGACCGAGGAGGGCTGGTCGATCCGCGACGAGCCCACGGCGCTGCGCCGGGCCTTCGCCGGCTGGGGCGGCGGTATCCCAGATCTGCTTTCGGCGGTGGACGAGGTGTTTCTCTGGGGGCTTTTCGACCACGCCCCCCTGCCCGCATGGACCGCCGGGCGGCTGGCGCTGCTCGGCGATGCCTGCCACCCGATGCTGCCCTATCTCGGGCAGGGGGCGGCGATGGCGCTCGAAGATGCCTGGGTGCTGGCGGCCGAGCTCGACGTGAGCGAGACGCCAGAGCGCGGCCTGATGGCCTTCGAGGCCCGCCGCGCGCCCCGCGCCGGGCGCGTCCAGCGGGCGTCGGCGCGGAACGGGCGGATCTATCATCTGCGCGGTGCCCCGCGCGTGCTGGCGCAGGCGGGGCTGCGGGCGGCGGACGCGCTGGCGCCCGCCCTGCTTGCCCGCCGCTTCGACTGGCTCTACGGCGCCGACGTGATCAGCGCCCGGGCCACGGCATGAGCCGCCCTAGTTCAAGTTCATCCGGTTCTCGATCAGATCCTCGACGACGCTGGGATCGGCCAGCGTCGAGGTATCGCCGAGCGCGCCATAGTCGTTCTCGGCGATCTTGCGCAGGATGCGGCGCATGATCTTGCCGGAGCGGGTCTTGGGCAGGCCCGGCGCCCACTGGATGAGGTCGGGGCTGGCGATCGGGCCGATCTCCTTGCGCACCCAGGCGACGAGTTCCTTCTTCAGCGCGTCGGTATACTCCTCGCCCGCCATCAGCGTGACATAGGCGTAGATCCCCTGCCCCTTGATGTCGTGCGGGTAGCCGACCACTGCGGCCTCTGCGACCTTCTCATGCGCGACGAGCGCGCTCTCGACCTCGGCGGTGCCCATGCGGTGGCCGGAGACGTTGATGACGTCGTCGACCCGGCCCGTCACCCAGT